>JAHDFR010000063.1 GCA_020628065.1 Acidimicrobiales bacterium | reverse complement strand
CGGCAACATCAACACAGGAACTGGACGAGAAAGTCAGACAGGGTGAATAGTTGACCAAGGAACGAGCCATCGGTGCGCTGGTCTCGAGCATCTCGGCGGGCGCTCGGTGCCGCCATCGGGATGTGGTGGTCTGTTGTTCGGCATGTGCAAACGTCGAATCCGTAACCAATTCCGTAGCCATGGAGGGCCGACCGGCTTCGACGGTGAGCGACGCCCGCAGGCATGCCCGCTAAGTCGAACCGGAGCGAGCCCGCATCCAAGAGAGGTTGCACCTCCTCACACGCGAGAGGTCACTGGTTCAAGTCCAGTACGGTCCACGGGAACCCTTCGGGTTCCTTCGAGTTTGGCTTCGCCAAACGTCGGGCTCCCAGCTTCAATTGCGGAGCTTTCGTAGGACCTTGCGGGCCGCAACTGCGGCTCGCAGGCCAATTTGAGACGACCGTGGCGAGATTGCGCTTGATCCTTGACGCCACTGTCTGGCGATGCGGTTTCCGCCGACGATGTCGCCCAAAGCGTACGGGGCAAGTACAGGGCGTACCTCGGCGCCGGCCTCGTCGCCCTCGAAGGCCATGCCGGTCATGGCCGCTGCCTCGTCCCGTTGCGGTTCGTACCACCACAGTCTCAGGATCTCGCGGGTCTCGCCTACGAGCGAATCAGACGACAAGTCCCAAGACGAAATTCGAGATGCGTCGGGGAGCGCTTCCACCATGGCGATCGCCCCATGCCACATCTCGGCCCGATCGACTCGACCCACATCGGTAATTGCCTCTTCCAGAACCGGTTCGATCATGCCCTGCTCAGATCGACGGTAGTCGGCTACTCGCGGATTGCCTGATGCAGTGATCGTCTCCACCGGGGCCGGGGGATTATCGAACGGCCTGATTTGCTCGGTGCCGGGGAAGGCGAATCGGTGAATCCTGGTCGGCTCCGTCACGTCAGGTGGGATACGGTCACCACCGAAATGAAGGTGAATCGGCTCGTTGGGGAAATACTCGCCCAGCGCAGTGTTGATCAGACGGGCCAAACGCCCCCTCCAGCCGACATCCACAAAGGCCGGTTGGGTGGCCGACAGGAATCCAAGTTGGTCAAGGTACGCCACCATCGTTGATCGCCGCTCGGTCGCTCGTTGGAGAACAAGCTCGCGGGCCGACTGATCGTTCAGCAGCGCCAGCCAGTCATCGGCCTGAGCATCGCTGAGCGGCTCGGCCGGGTCGTGATCAACAAGAGCAAACGATGTCCCCATGACCTTGCCGACGTCAGTCGGCTCGAATCCCAGGCGTTGGAGCACGCTCTTGAACGACGCGAGATGAAGGCGGGCTCGGAGGAAGTCGTCGGCTCCCTGCGTCCCTTCTTTGACCCAGGTATCGACCCCGATCGCTGCCGCGGTGGCCAGTGTCACCGACAGTCGATTTAGATGGACATAGGATCGTGGGACTGCCTGAAGGGCGGGGTCGGGGAAGCGGTCGGCAATAAGCTTGGGAAGCTCGCCGTCTCGGGAAAGGAAGCCAAGACGGTCGATCTCGTGTCGCTTGATCTCCCCGGCCATCCAATGGCCGAAGGCGCACATGGCCGGACCTGCCACTTGGGCTCCCAAACGCCTCAATTGGAAGGCATGTTCATCCAAGACCCCCGATTCGAGTTCATGCTCGAGCTGCATTCGAACACTTCGAGCCGCTGCGGCAAGAACGGGACCCATCCCGTCGGGGTTGTCACTACACAACGCACGTTCGTAGCGCGACAGGTTTCCCGTTGACAGGTAGAAGGGCTCGTATCCGTGAGCGGCCGCCATCACGCCATCAGCCCAGTCGTTGTTCCCAACATGCCATACGACTAATGGTTTGGCGTCCCAAATCAGATCGTAGAGTCCGCCCCGAGACTTCGTCACGCCAGCTTCGCACGAAGCAACCAATCTGTCGCCGGGGCGAAAGATGCTGTGGTTTTCGAGCAGTTCGATCAGCAGTTTTGACGAACGGTCAGTGTCGGAAATGAAGACGATTGAGCCGACGACGGCCCTTATCCTGTCAAGGCTTTCGATCGCACCTGGAATCGGCTTACACAGATCCAGCTCGAGTTGGGCTGCTGCTTTGATGTGCTCGGCTGACCTGCGATCTCTGACACCACCGGCCGACGACCACCTATCCGCCGTCCTTTCGATGGCCTCATCGCCGGCCAGATCTCGAACCACACAGGTCTCAAACACGTCGACCGTCACTGCATCGGGGCGATCATTCTCGACCCGGTCAGCCAACTGCCGCCAGGTAACTGTCGACAAGCCAAGCCCGGCCCGATGGGCGCGCAACATGACCCTCGGTCCAAACCAATTCACCGAGCAAACTCGTTGGACGACTGACTGTCCCGCCATAAAGCAAGATTGTAACGGGGCGTCCCGCTCCGCGAGACGGACGGCCGCAGCATCAACCTGTCGCCCCCAGCATGTAACCAGCGAACCGTTCACCCGGGCCACTTCAGTCCGCTGCGGTCAATTGTTCCCGTAGTTGGGCGCAAGCGACGCCGCTGGCCAGTCGAGTCCCGTTACCATTCGTGGAGCCCTAAGGGCGGCCTCACCCCCATGCGGGCTTCCTAGCGTTCGAATGTTGCTGATATGTATGGCTTACAAGTCGCTCAAAAGCGTATTCCGTCTTGATCAGCCGAACTGGCCCAGTTAGGCGATCTTGAGCGAGGAAGCTTCCACTCCAGAGGGCCAGCCCGGCACCATCACCGAGTCTTTGTCGTCGACAGGTCAAGAACAGCCGGCTCAAAGGTGGCGGCGCATCGTCCCGTCGGAAAAGGCCCGATGGTCAGCGGTGGTCGAGGTCCTGCAGATTTTCAGCTCGACCCTGGTATTCATGGTTCTGGCCGACGTCTTTACCACGGACGTGTACGGCATCATGACCGGCATCGTCGGTGCTGTAACACCCGCTATGAGCCTGTCGACGTTGGGCACCCACGTCTTGTTAACTCGGCGGGCGGCCAGAGGTGAGGATCTGGGTTTCGCCTGGAGTCGAGCTCTTACGCTTGGTCTGGCCAGCCCGAGTGTGACGTTTCTGGTCATGCTCGGCCTGTTCCCGTTTCTGTTTCCCGAAGGCAACGTTGACTGGTCGGTCTTCGTCCTGTTCGCCGTCGCCGGCCTTCCGTTCTTCTGGCTAAGTGAGCTTGTGGCCTTTCTGCCGATCGGAATGGGTGACATCCGGACGGCCGCAGTGCTTCGTTTCGCCACGTTTGTGTGCCGGCTGGTCGCTCTCGGGTGGTTCTTGCTGCTGAGTTCGGGCACGTTGTTGGAGTGGGCCGGTGCCCACGCTTTGAGCTTTGCCGCCTCCGGACTCATCGGCGTCGTGATCGTCAGCAACAAATACAACCTGCGCCCACAGCCTCCGACCCGGCTGGGCGCCGACGTAAGAGAAGGACTGCCGTTCTCCATGAGCGGAGCGACGGAGAACATCTTTGATGGTGCCGACAAAGTCCTTTTGCTTCGCTACGACATGCGGGACGATGCCGGCATCTACGGACTTGGCGGCCGGATAACGCAGTTTGGCTACGCCCCGATCCGGATACTCCTACGATCGCGCGATGCTGACCTACACCGGGCCGGAGCCAGTGGAGCGGGGGCGGCGGCACAGGTAGCGCGACAAATGCTTGTTCCCGGCCTGGGCCTCGGACTATTCGCCGCTGCGGTCGCCTGGTTGTTCGCTCCGTTGGTTCCCATCGTGTTCGGAGATAAATGGGAAGAAGCTGTCCCCGCCATCCGGCTGCTGGCTTTTCTGCCGGCTGTGCGTTCGATCCAGTATCTGGTGGGTAACACCATCACCGCTTGTGATCGGCAGCTGTGGCGGTTCGGCGCCACTGCCGTGGCGGCAGTGCTCAACATTGTCCTCAATGTCATCTATTTGCCGGGTGGCTCGTGGAGAACCGCAGTAGCCACAACTTTTGTCAGTGAAGTGTTCCTGGTGACAGCATTGTTCCTTGTGCTTTGGTTCTGGGTGCGCAAAGAGTCTCAAGAAGCCGCCCATATACCTGAATGACGATGGGCGGCCCGCCGGTTGTTCAAACGTCGGGTGTGCGCTACGGCTCCGGCGCTTCGCTTGTCGCTTGAGTCACCGGTCGGTGGCCAACACAGATGGCTTCGGGGTCATGTCGACATGGCTCTCGATCAAGCCGTCATCGGTTGTCCGAAAGACATCGACAGTTCGTCCGCTGTGGGTGGGATACCCCGACAGTAGTTGGGACGAGCACTCGTCCGCTTGGGCGACCGGACAACGACCTGCAGCCCCAAACCAAAGACCGGCTCGCCGTCGGTCGCTACTCTGACACCTGTGACCTGGAAGCTAACCCACGACCACGTGAACCACCCGTGCGATGAGGCGGAAGCATCAGCGTCAGGGCGGTGTGGGGTGGACGAGCGTGATGACTCGGCCGGGATCCTTGTCGAGGGCATTGCCAACATGCTCGATGGCATGGGTTTCGAAGGTCGCAACGGGTCGGGTGCAGGCCAGTGGTTGTGGTGCCTGGGAGATCCAGCCCAGCTTCGGGTCGGGGCACGAGGTGAGGGAATTGACGGAGTTGACGGTCTTCCATGTGTCGATCTGGTGGTACGTATGTGCCGCCAACACCGGGTCGTGAGTGCCCGGTTGGACACCGTCGATCTGGTGCCGGACTGGGGAGGTAGTGGCCCGGAAGATCGTCTTCAATCAGAGCCAATCGGCCTCGGACCTGATGAGTATGTTGCCGTTGGATCGGTACTGTCAGCTATTAGGCAGTGGTTGGACTCATGCATTGAGCGCGCTTGATGACTGGTCTCAAATGACCAACGCCAAGGAGCGGTTTCCGATAAGCCGGATCAGGCTCAGCGCCGCCAGCGCCGACGTCTTCGGATTACCAGGCAAAGGATTGTTGGCCACGACCACATCGAGCTTTCCAAAGGGCCCCTGAGCCGAAACCTCGTGACGGTTGGTGGTGGTTGCCGGGTCAGCCACCAGCGCAATGACTGTTCTCTCCGGGCCGACACCGGCCAGGGCCGTGGTCATGGCCACGTTGGCATTCTTGGGGAACTGTGCCGCCGTATCCGAGGCGTTGGCCTGGAAGAAGGTCGTGGGCTTGACGAGCGAGTCCAGATCACAAAGATCCTCGGCCGGTGTGTCCCGCCATGCTTTGGGTGGTTTCACAATGCGATGTTCGACCGTGTCGATACCCATGTATCTGGCGGCGGCCAACGCCTCAACTCCGGCTAGCGCGCCGGGTTGAATCTGGAGCTGAGCCCCGGTGTTGACAGCCAACAATCGCAGTTCGTCCAGCAGCGCCGCATCAGCGAAAGCTGACACGGAGGAAACCACGAAGTCGACGCCGGCGGCCAGAGAGGCTCGACCCCAGGGGCCAACCGAGTCTCGGCCGGCAGCCTCAACCACCAGATCAGGTCGCAAATCGGTCAGGTCATCCGGTGTCGAGATGAGACGGGTCGACGACGGCAGATCAGTCCGGGGGCTAGCAGCGTCACGCACCGCCACGGCCACCACCGAGACGTCGTCGGGGTCGAGCTTGGCGGCCACTGTGCGACCGATGGCGCCCCAGCCGACGAGGGCCAGGCGAAGCGGTTCAGATCCATCCACAGCCGCTAGATCTCTAGTCCACAGGCTTCGAAGGCCTGCCGGGTGGCGGCCTTCTCAGCGTCGGTCAGCTCCAACAGTGGTGCCCGAACCCGGCCGCCGACCTGGCCCAGCAGCTCCTGCCAGTACTTCTGGTGAGCGTGCGGCTTCTCCGCCGGTTGAGAATCCTCAAGCGCCTTGCGAACCGGATCCAGACTGGCGCTGATGGCCCGGGCGTCATCAAATCGGCCGTCAAGCGCCGCTTGGGTGTAGTCATGCATGCGGCGATCCTTGGCCGACTGCAACAGGAACGGGGGAGAGGAGCACAAATACAGCTTCCAGCCGAGATCGATCACGTTGTCCAGCCACTCCTCCTCGGAGGCGGTGCTCACGTGAATGCGATCCGAGGCTAGTGCGGTCAACTCGGCGTACATGTCTCTCGGCACGCTGTATTTGATGGCCACCACGTTCTCCAAATCGGCCAGTCGGTTGCACAGCTCAGGTGACATCAGGTACCCGCTGGCCGGATGGCTCCATAGCGCAATACCGATGTCAACCGAATCGGAGATCGTCTTGTAATACCTCAGCAGGGTCTCGTCGTGACCTTTGAAGAAGTGCAATGAAGGAGCGTGGACAACGATGTAGTCGGCTCCGACGGCCTGGGCGTGGCCGGCCAGATCAATGACCACATCCATGTTCTGATCCGAACACGACATGATGGTTTGAGCGCCGGCTCCGGCTTCCTCCACTGCTTCCACCGCCAGCGCGAAGGTCCGCTTTCGCTCCTCGATGGACATGGAGAAGAACTCGCCCCGTTTGCCGGAGATGAACAAACCCTCTATGCCCAGGTCCTGGGTCCAGTGGGCAACGTTGGAACGGAACCCATCCTCGTCAATGGCCAGCGCGCCGGACGAGTCTTCGATGAATGGCATGTAGGCGGCGGCCCAGATGCCGGTCATCGTCTTCCGGGCGTGAGCTTTAGCTTCGCTTCTGGTGTACTTCATGGTTGATCCGATCCTCAGACAGCTCTAATCAAAACAGTCTTCGCTGTACGACTTTCGCTCTAAGACTTTCGCTATACGATTTTCATGGCGTGAGAGACGTTCTTCACGACGGTGTAGTGATTCAGGCCTTCGGTGCCGCCTTCGCGGCCATAGCCGCTGGACTTCACCCCACCGAACGGCGTCTCCGGTAACGAGGCCTCAAGAGTGTTGATCGAAAGATTGCCGGCTTCGACCTTCTCCACCATGCGATCGGCGTAGTCGGCACGGTTGGTGAATCCGTAGGCTGCCAGTCCGTAGGGCACCGAGTTGGCGCAGGCGATGGCCTCATCCAGCGACGAGACGGGGTTGACGATGGCCAACGGACCAAAGGGCTCCTCCTGCATGACCCGGGCGTGATCGGGGACGTTGGCCAGCACCGTCGGTTCAAAAAAGAAGCCGGTATCGCCGATGCGTTTGCCGCCGGTCATCAGTTCAGCACCGGCGTCGACGGCGTCGGCGACGAAGCCGGACAACGCCGGGACCCGGCGTTCGTTGGCCAGCGGACCCATCTCGGTCGCTTCATCCATGCCGTCGCCCACTACCGTCGCCGCGCAACGCTTGGTGAACACGTCGAGGAAGTGGTCGTAGACCTGCTCGTGAACAAAGAATCGGGTGGGCGACGTGCACACCTGACCGGCGTTACGGGTCTTGCGGATAGCGGAACTGACCGCCGCCTCATCAACGTCGGTGTCTTCACATACGATGACCGGTGCGTGACCCCCAAGCTCCATGAGCACCGGCGTCATGTGCGACGACGCCATCGTGGTGAGATGGCGGCCGACGGCAGTTGATCCGGTGAAGGCCACCAGCTTGACGGTCTGGCTGGGAATCAAGTGGGAGGAAATGTCAGCCGGAACACCGAAAACCACGTTGAGCACGCCAGGAGGCAGGCCGACATCGTGGAACGCTTTGGCGATGTGGAGAGCGCCTGCCGGTGTCTCCTCGGCGGCTTTGAGAATGATTGAGCAACCGGATGCCACCGCCCCTGCCACCTTGCGGGCCGGCTGGCTCATGGGGAAGTTCCACGGGGAGAACGCGGCCACCGGGCCAATCGGCTGGTGATGAACTACATAGCGCACACCGGGGGCGCTGGGAATCACACGACCATAGGTCCGCACCGCCTCACCGGCGTCCCACTCGAAGAATTCGCAGCCTCGGATCACTTCCAGCCGGGCCTGCTGAAACGGTTTCCCGTGTTCCAACGTGATGGCGTGGGCGATCTCGTCTTGGCGTTGCCGCATGAGATCGGACGCCGCCCGAACCATGTCGGCTCGTTCCCGGGGCGAGGTGTGGCTCCACACCTCAAAGCCTCGTTCGGCTGCCGCAAGGGCGTCGTCGAGGTCACCGGTGCGGGCCACTGGGACCCGGCCGACCTCTTCTTCGGTCACCGGGTTGACCACTGGCAGGCTGTCGCCGGTTGTGCGCCACGCCCCGTCGATGTAGAGCTGAAGATCGGGATAGCTCATGAAAGGCAACTCCTCAAACTGGCCGGAAACTAACTGAAAAGATTGTCTGTAGGAACTGGGTCAAGTGGGGCTCAGAATTGCACCCGGATGGCCCAGAGATCGGGAAAGACCGGCTTGAACAATGTGGTGGTCAGATACGACGCTCCGTCGGATCCACCTGTACCCGGTTTGGTACCGATGGTGCGGCGCACCATCATTACGTGTCGGTAGCGCCACTCCTGAAGGCCCTCGTCGAGATCGGTCAGGGTCTCACACAGATTGGCGAAGCTGTCGTCGGCATAGCGGTCGATGATTGTGGCCTGCAGCGAAGTGTTTTCGATCACCGGTTGGCGAACGTCTCGATCCAAAAGCTCGGTTGGTACACCGCCGCCATTGCGGGCCATGAGGCGAACAAAAGCGTCCCACAGGGTTGACGCCTCATAGCGGTCCTGGAGTCGTCGGCCTTCGTCGCCGGTGAACCAGTCCAGTTGGATACGGTCCTTGACGCCGAGGAGAAACTCAAGCTCCCGGAACTGGGCCGACTGAAAGCCGCTGGCGTTGGCCAGAAACGATCGGAAGCTGGCGAACTCGGCCGGTGTCATCGTCTCCAGAATGTCGATCTGGCCGACAAGCGTTTTGAGAATCTTCAACACCCGCTTCAGATGGTGGGCGGCCGAGCCTCGCTGATCGCCGTCGAGATGCTCTACCACCTGGTCGAGCTCGTGCAGCATCTGCTTGAACCACAGCTCGTACACCTGGTGGATGATGATGAACAGCATCTCGTCGTGTTCCGGCTCACCGGTTCGGTCATCAACCGACACCGGGCGCTGCAACGAGAGCAGCTCGGGGATGGCCAGGTAGCTGCCGTAAGTGAAGTTGTCGTCGTTTTCGAAGGCAAGACTCATGTATGAACGCTCTCTACGCAGTTCCTGTCAGCGGACCGACAGCGCGGTCGGGTCGGCCAACGGGTCGAGGAGGGGGAGGGGCGGCAGCGCTCGGACCAGAGCGTCGATGTCAAGGTCGGGTTCGGCCATGGCCCGAGTCATCATCTGACCCTGTTCGTGGGCCCGCTGTTGGGCTTCGGAGTAGGGCATGGTCGAGAACATCACCATGTTGT
The DNA here is from genome assembly GCA_020628065.1 of Acidimicrobiales bacterium. Lineage (GTDB taxonomy): Bacteria > Actinomycetota > Acidimicrobiia > Acidimicrobiales > SZUA-35 > JAHELU01. The sequence goes on along the minus strand of JAHDFR010000063.1, from coordinate 15,541 downwards.
AGCGAGGGCTTAAATGCTCGGGATGGCGCTGTTGCAGTTCGAGGGCCAGGCTGCGTTTGGCCAGGTAGTCCGGGTCGACCACGCCGGACCGCATCTCGATGTAGTTGTCGAGAGCCATAGCGGCGATGGCGTCTGCGTCCGGTTTGCGTTCGGCGGCGAACCTGGCGAAGGCGGCTGCGATGTCGTCCGGCTGCTTACGAAGGTGTCGATCGAGAATGCGGACGGTTTCCAACGCGGCGTTCATCCCCTGACCGTGAAAAGGCACGATGGCATGGGCGGCATCGCCAACGAGCACCGCCCGGTCTTCGAAGTTCCATCCGTCGGCCCACAAGGTGCCGAGACGGCCGGTGGGGTTCTCACCAAACTGGGTTGTCAGGTCGGGAACCAGCTCGGTGAATTCGCCGAACTCGGTTTGGAAGAACGACGCGACCGCCTTGTCCGAGTCGAGTTGCTGGAATGTCTGTTTCGGAGCGAACAAGGTGACAGTGAAGTCACCTTCCGGGTTGGCCAGGGCGATCAGCATGAACTGGCCTCTGGGCCAAATGTGAAGAGCGTTCGGGTCCAGTTGATAGCTGCCGTCGGTCCCGGCCGGCAGGGTCAGTTCCTTGTAGTCGTGATCCAGCCAGTCGGTACGGAATGAACACGCCCCTTCGGCTGCCATTGCCTTGCGGACGCGGGAGCCGGCGCCGTCGGCACCGAAGATGGTTCCGAACGGCGCGGTCGATCCATCGGTGAATCGCATCACTGAAGCGTCGAAGTCCACCGACTCGATCCGGTGCTCGAACTTCACAGTCACCGATCCGGTGGCCTCGGCGGCGTCCAACAAGATGGCATTCAGATCGGATCGCGAAACCGAATGGATGACCTCGTGTGGTCTCGATCCATAGGGTTGCAGGTCAGGTGTAGGGTCGCCCTCGGCGTGGATCATGCGACCCCGCATGGGAATGGTGATGGCGTCGACCTGCTCTATAACGTCAACGTCGATCAGGGGAACAATCCCCCTTGTGGCCAACGCCAAGTTGATTGACCGGCCGGCGTCAAGATCGGCCCGTCGAAGGTCCTGTCGGCTCTCATAGATCGTTACCTGATGGCCCTGACGGGCCAGGTAGACGGCCATTAGAGCACCGGCCTGGCCGGCCCCGGCTACAACCACCGGCTCACGGAGTTGGGTTAATGGAGCCATCAGGCGTCCTCGTCGCTGCCCGGTGAGAATGGCTCGTCAACGCTGTCTTTGCCGACGACGTCTCTGTCGGTACTGCCTTTCTCGACGATGTAGTCGAGGGCCTGGACGAAGTTCTCGATGTCGGCAAACGAGTTGTAGAGCGGCACCGGCGCTGCCCGGATCACGTCCGGCTCACGCCAGTCACAGTAGACATTGGCTTCCTCCAGCGCTTCGAACACCTCTTTCCCGTTGCCGCCTGCGACCCGGAGGGCGAACTGGCACCCCCGCTGGCTCAGGTCGCTTGGCGTCAGATTCTCAATCCTTTTGCCAAGAACCTCCTGCAGACGTCGGTCGAAGAACTGAATCTGCCGTTCCGACTTCGCTCGCATGGCGGCAATGCCGCCGGCCTCGTCGATGATGTCGAGCGATGCCCGGAGTGCGGCCAGGGGAAGAATAGGGGCGTTCGACAGCTGCCACGAATCGATGGTTGGGATGGGATCGAACTCACAAGCCATCTCGAATCTGGAGTCGGCATTCGTTCCCCACCAGCCGGTGAACTTGGCAAGATCGGGGTCGGCCACGTGACGATCGTGAACAAAGGCGCCACCGACGCCGCCCGGGCCGCTGTTCAAATACTTGTAGGTACACCAGGCGGCGAAGTCGACACCCCAATCGTGAAGTTCCAGCTCCACATTGCCGACGGCGTGGGCCAGGTCGAACCCGGCTACTGCGCCGACGGCATGGGCGGCTGCGGTGATATCGGCGATGGGGAAAACCTGGCCGGTGTAGTACTGGACACCGGGTAGCAGAACCATGGCCAACTCGTCGCCCAGCTGGTTGATGGTGTCCAACACGTCCTTGGGCCGCAGATTGTATTCGCCGGGACGCGGGGCGAGCACCACCAGTGACGATGCCGGATCAAAGCCCCGTTGTCGTATCTGGGACTCGGCGGCGAAATGGTCGGACGGGAAGGCGTGCTCCTCGATCAGAATCTTGTGTCGGGTCGCCGTCGGCCGGTAGAAACTGACCATCAGAAGGTGAAGGTTCACCGTGAGGGCGTTCATGGCCGCCACCTCAGCCGGCTTGGCACCGACAAGGCGGGCCAGCTGCTCGGAAACAAGGTGGTGGTAGTCCTTCCATGACAGGTTCCCGGTGAAGTGCCCCTCCACCCCCAGCGTTGCCCAACGGTCGAACTCGACGCTGACGTACCGGCGAGCCGCCTTTGGCAGGGCGCCCAGTGAGTTGCCTACCAGGTAGATCCCTTCGGGGATCTCAAACAGGTCGCGGCAGTGGGCCAGTGGGTCGGCGGCATCGAGCTCGGCTGCGGTCGCCTCGGTCACAGGCGACCGTCCTTGCCCGGATGGAGTGTGCCGCAATGGGGGCAGGTCCTCGCCTCGGTGTCCTCATGGAAGGCCTTGAACAGGGGAGGAAGGTCTTTGTCGATGGCCTGCACCTGAAGCTCAACCCGGTGCACGAGCCGGGAACAGTTACCGCAGGCCCACTCGAATCCGTCGAGCTCACCGATGTTGCGCTGGTATTCGACCACCAGGCCGACCGAGTCAGGATCGGGGCGCTGCGGAGAGTGCCGGAGTCGCGGCGGCAGCAGGTAGATCTCGCCCTCCCGTATCGGCATGTCGTACGGCTCGGAGCCCTCCTCGGGCCAGATAACCAGATTCATGTCGCCTTTGATCTGGTAGAAGAACTCCTCCCGCGGATCGTCGTGGAAGTCGTTCCGCTCGTTGCCGCCCCCCACGATCATCACGATCATGTCGGCTTCCCGCCAGATCTGCTTGTTCGCTACCGGAGGGACCAACTCGTGACGGTGGTCGTCGATCCAACGTTGAAGACTGAACGGTCGGCGGCTCTCGGGCGGGCTCGGGTCATACTCGGTCATCGCTGCTACTCGATTCGTGTGAGTTGTGTTGGACGGATGTGGTGAGCTCGTTGAGCCTGGTGATCAGGTCGCTCAGATCGCCGGCATCGGCCAACGCCTGGCGTTCGAGCTGCCTGGCTTCGGCGATCAAGGCTTGAGTTAGTTCCGATCCTCCGGCGGTGATGGAGATGAACCGCTGGCGGCGATCGGTGGTTCCGGTCACCCGGCTGACGAGCTGGCGTTTCTCCAGTCGTCGTACGGCTTGAGTGACGGTTGGTTGGGGGCTGAGTGACGCCGCTGTCAGTTCGAGGATGGAAAGCTGTCCGAGTTCTTCGAGGACGGCGAGCACCCGCCACTCCGATCGGGCAACGCCGTGTTCGGTGAGCACACGGTAGAAGGCGGCGGACAGGGCCTGATCGGCTCGGCGTAGCACATACGGCAGGTAGTCCTGAAGGAAGGGTTGACCCTGGGCTGCCATGATCGAAAGCTTACATTCAAACGAATATTTAAATCAACATTCGTTTGAATATTTATTGTCCGTCGGTGATCTAGCGAAGCGCTACAGCTCAGGTGGCATGTTGCCGGTAAGGCGCTCGCCCAGGTACGCGCCACCGGCACCGAACATTCCGGCCAGCAAACCCGCCACCAACAGACTCGAACCGGCGTAGCCCAGGTAACGGAACGGCACGAAGATCGTGAGGACGGCGATCAAGATCATGGTGGCAAAACCGGCGACTGCGGGCTCCACGATGCGACGACCGGGAGAAATGACGCCGACGGCGAAACCGCCAAGGACAAAGCCGGCCAGGTTGAGCAGGCCCTGCAGCAGGAATCCGGTGTTGATGGAGAGCATACGTCCGGCGATCACCTCGCCCAGGAAGCCGCCGACAAACAGCTCGGCGGCGATGAACATGGCCATCGAGAGCCAAACCCAACGTGTCGAAAAATCCCGTCGAGCCGGATCGGTTGCAGTTCGGTCGAAAGAGGGAACGCCCACACACGAAACATTAGTCCCCAAGTCGAGTTGGGGCGGTGACAGCCCCGCTCACTCGGGAGCATGGCTCTCTCCCGCCCTCTCAGCAGGTCTACTCGCTGAGTAGGGTGACGGCCGGAGCCTCATCTTCGTCAATGGTGGAATAGCGGCCGATTTCGGGGTCGACAAAGAAGTTGTCGTTGCGGTCGTCGTTGGCGGTCGAAACCTCGCCGATAATGCACTCCTCGGTTTCCGGCCAAAAGGTGTGATAGACCCCGGGAATCATGGTCACCCGTTCCCCGGCCTCCAGCGTCAGCGAATCACCACTGGCAAACTCGAACTCCTCCCCGTTGCGCAGCGCCACCCCCGGCGTCCCGGCGTTGACCACATCGGGCCGATCGGCCCAAAGCTCCACCACCAACCGGCCGCACCGGCAGATAATGTCTTCTTTCTTGATCCGGTGGGCGTGAAGTGGCGTCACCTGGCCCCGTTTGGCGTACATCAACTTCTCGCAGTACTCCGGTTGCTCGGTGAGATTGACCAGCGTCAGGCCGACTTCATCGAACCGGCCCAACCCGAAGTCGGTGATGTCCCACCTTGGATTAGGCGGAAGCGTCCAGCCGTTGCGAGCGAAACAGTCGCAGGCAGCGTGATACACCCGGTTGATTTGCGATCGCTTCATGGGGCGACACTAACGCCACTGACACGGCAGGAAAAGCCCGAATGAGTTGTTCAGCTTCGCATTTTCTCGCCGGCAGCGTCCCAGATCGGCTCCGGCCGAAGAGTGGCCGAGCGCATGACTCCGAGGATCTCGATCTCCCAGCCTTCGGCGTTTCCAGTGAGGCCTGATGGAACGTAACCCATGGCAACCGACGTGTCCGATGCGTGGGCGTAGCCACCGGATGTCACCCAGCCGACGACCTCCCCGTTCAGCCAGATCGGTTCATCACCGATGACGTCGGCGCCCTCAGGCCCGCCGGGCACATCGACCGTCCACGTGCATAGTCTGCGCTCGGGGCCATTGGCTTTGACCTTCTCCAGGGCGTCGCGGCCGATGAAGTCCTTGTCGAGCCGCACGAACCGGTCAAGAGCAGCCTCAAACGGGTCATAGATCGGACGGTACTCGCGGGCCCAGGAGCCGAAGCTCTTCTCCAACCGAAGGGAGTCCAATGCCTTCAAACCGAACAGCTCAAGGCCGAGATCGCCACCGTGTTCCATGATCAACTCAAAGACGTAGCGCTGGTAGCTCGCCGGCATCCAGAACTCGAAGCCGAGATCACCGGTGAAGGTCACCCGACCGCACCACACCTGAGCCCAACCAATGTTGAGTCGCCGGAAGGCCATGAACCCGAAGGCATCGGCTGACACGTCGACGTCGGTGAGGCGCTCCAACAGCTGGCGGCTCTTGGGTCCGGCGATCGACAGGCCACACATCTCGTAGCCCAACGTCCGGTAGGAGATCGAGCCGTCGTCCGGCAACAGCGAATCGAAATACCGCTGGTAGTACCGAGTGGCCACGCCGGAACCGAACATCATGAATCGCTCGGTGTCAGCCGTGACGTTGCCTGTGCTACCGCCGGTCAACGCGTCGAACGGGCCCTCGGCCACGCCGGGCGTAGCCGGGAGGCAGGCGACCGTCAGGTCGCCGATCAGCTTGCCGTTCTGGTTGGTCATCGGCGTCAGCGCCATGCGACCCGGGTTGGGCATACGGCCGGTCAGCAACCGGTCGAGCCACGATCGGGCACCCGACCCGGAGAAGACGAACTTGGAGAAACCGGTTGACTCCATTAAGCCGACATTGGCCCGGACGTTCAGCGTCTCGGCCCGCACCCGATCCCAGGCATTGGAGCGATAGAACGTAACATCCTCGGTTGGCTCGGCGCCCGCCTCCTGGAACCACTGAGCCGCCTCGAGCCCATAGGAGTCGCCCCACACCGCGTTGGCGTCAACCAGCCGGTCGTAGATGGGGCTGGTTTGTAGGTTTCGGCCCTGAGGCAGGAACTCGTTGGGGAAGGTGATGCGGAAACGGCGACCGTAGTTCTCCCTAACCTTGGTGTTGGTCCAGGCCATCGAGGCGTAGTCCCCGAAGCGGGAAATATCCATACCCCAAATGTCATGTCCGGGATCGCCTTCGGTCATCCAGTTGGCCAAGGCCAGCCCGACACCGCCACCCTGGCTCAGCCCGGCCATGACGGCACAGGCCGACCAGAAACCGGGGAGACCACGAACCGGGCCGATCAACGGGTTGCCGTCAGGGGCAAAGGTGAACGGGCCGTTGATGACAGTCTTGATACCCCGCTCGGCGAAGATCGGGAAGTGTTTAAACGCCGTCTCCAAATGAGGAGCCAGATGGTCGAGGTCGGGGGCCAGCAGCTGCATGCCGAAGTCCCACGGCGTCTCCTTCGGTGACCATGGGATGCCGTAGTGCTCGTAGGTGCCAAGCAGCAGGCCGCCACCCTCCTGGCGCATGTACACCTCACCGGCGAAGTCGATGCCGTGGCACATTTGGCGGCCGTGGGTGGCGTTGTACTCAGCTACTTCGGGCAGGTCCTCGGTGAGCATGTACTGGTGAGCCATGGCCAACACCGGAAGCTCCAGGCCCACCATTCGGCCGACTTCGCGAGCCCACAGGCCACCGGCGTTCACCACATGGTCGCAGTGAATGACGGCCTTCTCATCACCGGTGGGAGTATCGATGGTGTGCACGTCCCAGCCGCCATCAGCTGATCGGGTGAGGTTCCGGACCCAGGTGTTGCGGTAGATCTCGGCCCCGTTCTGGCGGGCCGCCTTGGCGTAGGCGTTGGTGACACCGGTTGGGTCCACGTGGCCCTCGTTGGCGTCCCACATTGCGCCCACGAAATACTGTTCCTCGAAAATGGGCTGGAGCTCTTTGGCCTCGGCCACCGAGATCAACTCGGTTTCCATGTTCAGGTAGCGGCCTTTGGCGTGGGTGGCCCGAAGCCAGTCGAGCCGTTCAGGCGTGTCGGCCAACATGACGCCGCCGGTTATGTGAATACCACAGTCCTGCCCGGAAATCTCTTCGATCTCTTTGTACAGCTCGATGGTGTACTGCTGGAGCTTGGCCACGTTCGGGTCGCCGTTGAGGGTGTGCATTCCGCCGGCTGAGTGCCAGGTTGAGCCAGCCGTCAGTTCAGTCCGCTCCAGCAGAACCACGTCAGTCCAACCGTTCTTGGTCAGGTGGTATAGGACGCTGGCTCCGACCACGCCACCACCGATGACCACCACCTGCGCTTCAGTTCTCATCTCTCAACCTGTCAATCACTCGGAGCGATCGACAGAGCCCCGCTTGGGCACCGGTCGATCAGCGTCTCTGCTTCCGTTATCGGTAGTGAATCTTGGCCGACGAATTCCGCCAACGCCGAATCGTCGTCAACACGAAAATGGTCCGGAGCGAGCATCTCACACTGGCCGGCACCGATGCAGCGAGTGCCATCCACGACGATGCGCACACTGCCATCGTCAGTCATGTCATCGTCAGTCATGTCTTCTCCTATTGGGGTGACACTTCGACCGTGCTCATCTGAACAGACAGCACGCCATGAACAAAATTGGATGGGGCCCGGACGGGCTCACCGTCCTGGCGGAGCACCATTCGGCGTTTGATCATCTCTTCCAGCAGAACCGTCACTTCAAGGCGAGCCAGGAAAGCACCCAGGCAGAAGTGCGGACCGCCCCCGCCGAAAGCGAAGTGGCGGTTGTCGCTGCGTCCGGCATCAAACTGATGTGGATCGGCAAAGACCGTCTCGTCGAAGTTGGCCGAGCTGTACCACATGACCACCTTTTGGCCGGCCTCGATCGCGGTGCCGGCCAGCTCGGTAGCGGTCCGAGCGGTGCGGCGCATGTGCATGACCGGCGTTGCCCACCGGAGGATCTCCTCGGTAGCCGATGGGACAAGATCGGGATTGGTCAGAACCCGGTTCCACTGATCGCTGAAGTTCGCCAGGGCCATAGCCCCGTGGCTCAGCGCGGTGCGGGTCGTCTCGTTGCCGGCGAAGACCAGCAGATGGAACAGGTTGCGGAACTCAGATGGACCGAGGCGGTCGCCCGCGTCTTCGGCCTGCACCAGCGCCGTCACCAGGTCGTCACGTGGGTCGCGGCGCCGTTGCTCGGCGAGCTTGGCACCATATTCAAACAAAGCGTGGCTGGCCGGGCTGTTGAACGGCAACAAGCGCAACTCGGTGGTGTTGCCGAAGGCGTCGGGTGGGATTGACTGCTGCTCGCCCGTTCCCTCCACAAGATAGTTCGAAAGCTCCACCAGGTAGTCGGCGTCTTCCAGCGGGACGCCCAGCATGTTTAGAATCACCTTGATCGGCAGGGGAGCGGCCACCATGTCCACCCAGTCGCCCGATCCGGTGGCGGCGAACTCGTCCAGTAACTCGACTGTGATGTCGCGGACGGTCTGTTCCCAGCGCTTGATGTTCTTAGGGGTGAACGATGCAGCGATGAGGCGTCGGAGACGGGTGTGGTCGGGGGCATCGGTGTCGATGAGTGAGCGCCGAGCCTCCAGGGCGTCGGCCTCAAGGTCCCAAAGGTTGGTATGGCCTATTGCCGACGAGAACGTGTCCGAGTTCTTCGACACCGTCTTCACATCCGAGTGACGACACACGGCCCAGAAACCGTCGTCACCGTACGGATGCCAGGCCAGGCCGGGGGTTCGCCGAATCTCGGCCAGACGGCCGTGAGGTATACCCGAGACATACAGGTCGGAATCGGTAACGTTCGGAGCGGCTGCGACCGCTTTTTCGGAATCGGTCATGAGTGCCTGCTTTCAGCTGAGGCGCCTGAAACATCAAGCACGATTCGTCCCTTGGCTTCGCCCGACCGCAGGCGCTCATGGGCCACTTGGGCGTCGGCCAGCGGCAACACCTCCACCGGCAGCAGAACCGACGGCTCCCGCCGGGCCAGCTCCAGTAGATCGCTCATCTCAGCCCTGGTGCCCCATACGCTGGCGATGAACGTCGTCTCCAGGGGGACGGCGCCGAAGCCGAATGGGGTTGTGCCCCCGCCCAGCCCGACCACCGTCATGACGCCCCGCTTGGCCACGTGTGCGGCCCCTGCTCCCACGGTGGCGTCAACCCCGACGAAGTCGATGATGACGTCAAAAGTCTGGTCTTCAGCTAGAGCTTCAACCGCCTCGTGAGCCCCAAGTTCCAGCGATCTGCCGCGCTTGGCCGCCGAAAGATCGAGAGCGGTCACCTTTGCGTCGGTCTGCAGCCGAAGGAAACCAATGGCGTACTGGCCCAATCCGCCGGCGCCGATAACCAGCGCTCGACCCTCCGAACCCAGCGCCCTGAGTCGCTCCACACCGTGTTGGACGGCCCGATAAGCCGTAAGGCCGCCGCAGGCCAGCGGAGCGGCCGTGTAGGGATCCAATCCGTCGAGAGGCTCCAGGTAGCGACGGTCGGGAACCCATACCTGCTCGGCGTAGCCGCCATCGGTGAAAAGCCCGGCCTCCATTGAGTTCGAGCAGATCATTTCTTCGCCCTCGCCGCACTGACGACAGTGTCCGCAACCCCAGGGGGCGTACACCATGACCGGGCCGAGATCAGGGTGAACGCCGGTGATCTCGTGACCCAACACCATCGGGGGTGGACGGCCGAAGTCCCCGTCGACCACGTGAATGTCGGAATGGCAGACACCGCAGGCCGTGACATCAAGGACCAGACCACCGTCTCGCCCCTCAGGCGGTGATGGTTGGGGCCGATCGACCTCCACCAAAGGTTGGTTGTGGCGTTCCAGAACCATCGCTCGCATTAGATCTCCTAACGACCGGATCAGTAACTCTTTGGCAGGTTCAGACACTTCTGGCCTACGAAAGCCAGAATCAGATTGTTGTTGATCGGGGCCACCTGGTAGAGCCGGGTTTCCCGCAACTTGCGTTCTATGTCGTACTCGGCGGCGAAGCCGAAGCCGCCGTGGGTGTCGAGGGCGGCGTTGCCGGCGGCCCAAGATGCTTCGGAGGCCAACAACTTGGCCATGTTGGCTTCTACACCGCACGACTGGCCCGAATCGAACAAGTCAGCCGCCTTCCACCGCATGAGATCGGCGGCCTCGACTTGAATGTGGGCTTTGGCCAGGGGAAACTGAACGCCCTGGTTTTGGCCGATCGGTCGGTCGAAGACCACCCGTTCCCGGGCGTAGTTCGAGCCCCGTTCCAGGAAGAAGCGGCCGTCGCCGATGCACTCGGAAGCGATGAGAATCCTCTCGGCGTTCATGCCATCGAGAATGTGACGGAACCCGTGACCCTCAGTGCCGATCAGCGACGTGGCGGGAATCTCCACGTTGTCGAAGAACACCTCGGTGGTGTTGTGGTTCATCATCGTTTCGATCGGATTGATGGTCAGGCCATCGATCAGGCTGCCGTCGTCGTTGCGCATCTCCAGCAGGAAAACCGACAGTCCCTCCAGCCGGTTCTCCACCTCGTCAGCCGGCGTCGTCCGGGCCAGGAGCACCATCAGGTCGGAGTATTCGGCCCGCGAGGTCCAGATCTTCTGGCCGTTTACGCGGTAGACGTCGCCGTCACGTTCGGCGCGGGTGCGTATAGCGGTGGTGTTGGAACCCGCTGTCGGCTCGGTCACCCCGAAGGCCTGCAGTCGCTTGCGGCCATCGGCGATCATCGGCAGGTAGTGGTTCTTCTGCTCGTCGCTGCCGTGTCGCAGCACCGTGCCCATGACATACATCTGGGCGTGGCAGGCACTGGGATTACCTCCGGAGGCCGAGATCTCCTCCAAAATCACCGATGCTCCGCCCAAGCTCAGACCGCCACCGCCGTACTCGGTGGGGATGAGGGAACCCAGCCAGCCCTGGGTCGTCAGCTCGGACACAAACTCTTCCGGGTAGCGATTGGGTTCCAGGCCACGCCAGTACTCGTTGCCGTACTTGTCGCAGAGGCGTCGAACCTCGGTTCGGATAACGTCGTGCTGTTCCTCGCTGCGGTCAATCATTGGTGTTCGCTGCTCTGTCGGTTGTCGAATACGTGCTGCGGAGGGCGAGCAACGACCTCACAGCCCGTTACGCGTCGGCGGTCGAACCAAGGTACGCGGCCTGCACTGCCGGGTTGGCCTGAACGTCGGTCGGCGAGCCGTCGGCGATGATTCGTCCCTGATCCAAAACGTAGATTCGGTCGGAGATCCCGGTGATAAAGGCCAGGTCGTGGTCGATGACCAGCACGCCGGCCCCGACGGTGGCCGCCATATGACGGACCTGCTCGACCATGGCCAGCGACTCTTCGTCGCTCATGCCGCTGGTGGGCTCGTCGAGCAACAGGAACGCCGGGGAGAGTGCGGCGGCCCGGGCCAATTCCAAACGCCTCGAGTTGCCGTAGTCAAGCTCTCGGGCCCGTCGATCTCGCAGCGGCCACAGCCCCGCCTCGGCAATGAGAGCATCGGTGTCTCGCAGAACGCGGTCGGTGCGGTGTTGTTGAGCGATCATGGCCGCCACCTCAACATTCTCCCGCACGGTGAGCGCCCCGAACAGTCGAAGATTCTGGAATGTCCTGACCAGCCCGCCACGGGCCAGCTCGAACGGAGCCAGCGCCGTGGCATCGTGACCGTTCACCTCAAAGGAACCGGCTGACGGCTCGACCAGCCCGGTGATCACGTTGACCAACGTCGTCTTCCCGGCACCGTTCGGCCCAATGAGGCCCACGATCTCGCCCGAGTTGGCTTCCAGCCCCGCGCCGGAGAGTGCTTGGAACCCGCCGAAGCGGACGTCGACATCGCTAACCCGTAGGTTGGCCTGCGGTACGTCTTCCAGCTCGGTCAGCGAGTCCGGCTGTTCGTCTGCGGTCTTGGGCAAATTGAGCCGCCGGTGCAGCCACTCATCCAGTTCCCAGTCATCCAGCAAGCCGGACGGCCGCCAGATCATGAAGCCGAGCATGGATAGCCCCAGAAAGACGGTCTGAAGATTTTCGCGGAAAATCCAGTCCAGGGGAGCGTCGTCCAGTCCGATTCCGAACAGCTCGTAGCCGTCCTGGCCCAATCGTCGGGTCAGCTCCCTTCCGGCGGTCATCACGATGACGCCGACTACCGCTCCGGTCACGCCGTTACGACCACCGACGATCAGCATCACCAGGGTCAACAAGGTGTAGTTGAAAAAGAAGTTGTCGGGGAGGATCGAGCCTTCCTCATAGACCTTCAATCCAGCGCCAACACTCACAACGGCTACGGAGATGAGCAGGGCGGCCATTTGCTGAACCAAAGGGTTGACCCCCATGGCCCTGGCCGCCAAGTTGTCCTCCCTGGCGGCTACAGCCAAGCGTCCGCTGCGACTCTGGGCGTACCAGCGGGCGACGAGCAGTGCGGCCAATAGGGCGATGTAGATGGCGATTCGGCCGTCCAACGAGCCGCCAATGGCGAAGGAGAGACCAGCTCGATCACCGCCGGTGACGTCAGGCCAGTTTCGGGCCACCTCGTGAGTCACAAACAGCAGAGCCAAGGTAATGACGGTGGCGGCCACCGCACCGGATTCGGCTCCGGACCGGGCCAGCCCTACGCCGACGATCACGGCTACGACAAGGCAGATCACCGTTGCCAGCAGTAGCGCCAGCCACGGGTTTAGCGAGACGTCAACCAGGCCCCAGGGGGCGTCGGGTATCCGCTTGAGCTTTTCCTCGGGCGTGATGGCAAAGAGCGCGAAGGCGTAGCCGGCGATGGCGCCGAAGCCGACGTGACCGAAGGAGAGAACACCGGTGTTCCCAACGTAGATTTGAATGCCAACCACGATGATGGCGTCGATCAACATGGTGGTGATCAGGCGCTCGGCCGAGCCGGTCCCGACGATCGCCTGGTAAGCCAAGCCACCACCGACCAGCAGGGCGAACAACCCAAGTGCTCCCAGGGCGGAAAAGCCGATGTCGCGCTGCTTATTCGGGAACAGGTTGTTGGGGGTCACGCCAGAAGCTCCTTATACCGACCGATTCATTCCGGCCGATTCGTCGGCAACACCGGCCGGGTCACACACGCTCGGCGTGACCGACGGAGATCAACCCGCCGGGACGGAAGATGAACAGGAGAGCGATGAGGGCGAACACGACACCCTCGGTCAAGCTGGCCAAACCGTTGGGAAGCCACGAGCGAAGCAGTACCTCGGCCAGACCCAGAGCGAAACCGCCAAGCACGGCGCCCCGGAGGCTGCCGAGACCTCCGATGAGTGCCGCCAGCACCCCTTTGAGCATGGGGTCGATTCCGGCGGTCGGATTGGTGCTACCGGCCCGCATCAGCCAGAAGACCCCGGCGATCCCGGCCAGGAGACCGGAGAGGGCGAAGGCCCCTCGGATCACCGAGTTGGATCGCACACCCATGAGGCGAGCGGTATCGAAGTCGGCGGCCGCTGCCCGCAGTGCCAGTCCGAACATGGTTCGTTGGAGCAGAGCCGTGGTGGCCAGCAGCGTGATGATGGTTACTACGATGACGACGGTGTCGAACACCTCGACCCGCAGCGAACCGACCGCCCAGGTATCGGCGACCCAGCCGGGCCGCGGATAGTTCTTGACCGAAGCTGAAACGTAGAGCAGCAGAACAGCCGACACCAGGAAGTGGACGCCGAACGACGTCAACAGCAGGGTGAAGTCGCTGGCACCTCGAACCCGGCTGAAAGCCAACCGTTCGATGAGCAGAGACGTCACCACCGAGACGACAAGAATAAGGGGCACGATCAGGGTCCATGACCATCCGGCGTTGAGTGCCCAGAACGCGGCGTAGCCCGACACGGTGATCATCTCGCCGTGGGCGAAGTTCAGCAAGTGCATGACGCCGAAAATTACCGCCACTCCAAGGGCCAACAGAGCGTAGATACTGCCACGACCGAGCCCGTCGATGAGATTTTGGGCCAACTCGATCATGAGGTGCCCCCTCCGACGAATGACTCGAACAGATCGGTTCGTTCCAGCAACTCTTCGCCCGACCCCTCGGAAACAATTTGACCGGAGCGCATTACGTACGCCCGGTCGGAGGCGGCCAGCATTCGAGTAGCGTTCTGCTCCACCACTAAGAGGGTGACTCCGTTGTCCTTGAGCGAACCGATCAGCTCGAAAACCATGTCCACTAGAATCGGCGCCAGGCCAAGTGACGGCTCGTCCATCATCAGCAGCTTCGGTTTGGCCATCAGCGCTCGAGCGATGGCCAACTGCTGAGCTTCACCACCTGACAGATAGCCGGCCCGGGTGGTCCACTTTGATTGGAGAACCGGGAACTGCTGGCGCATGTCGGCCAGCAGACGGTTTCGATCGTGGCCACTGACGGTGGCTCCGCCGATCTTGAGGTTCTCCTCGACGGTGAGGTCGATGAATATTCGACGGTGCTCCGGAACAAGAGCCAGACCCTGCCGCAACAAGTTTTCCGGTTCGGATCCAGTGACATCGTCGCCGTTGAGCGTCACCGTGCCGCCAGACGGTTGGAGCAGCCCGGCAACGCTGTTGAGCAATGTCGTCTTACCGGCCCCGTTCGGGCCGATCAGCCCGACAACCTCGCCGGGCTGAACCGTCAACGACACATCCCGGAGAGCGGAGATGGCACCGTACTTGGTTGTGACCTTGTCGAGCTGCAGCATGTGAGAGGCGTGGGAAAGGCTGGATCGGAAGAGTTGGGCGAAGTCGAGTCTGGCCGAGCAGGTGCGCTCGGCCAGACTCCTCAGAGCTCTGGTTGTCTTGAAGCTCTTGTTGTTCTCCGACCCGAAGCTGCCGAAGAACACAGAGCACTAGTCGATGGTGTCGACCAGGGTGTCCTCGCCGTCAACGATCTGGTTGATCGGTACGGCCTTGGGCGGAATGCCGTTTGTACCGGCATAGGTGATCTCGCCGCTCATGCCCTGGAACCCGGAGATCTCGGCCACTGCGGCACCGATTTGCTCAGGATCGGTGCAACCACAGTCGAGGATGCCCTGGATTCCGAGGAACATCGAGTCCACGTAGAGAGCCATGAAGCCCCGGCTCTCGAGCGCCTCGCCTTTGTCGGCTTCGTAGTCGGCCAGCAGGGTGTCGATGGCGTCACCGGAGCTGATGCTGGTGTGTGGCGTGTGGACGATGCCCTCGTTGTTCTCCTCGAACTGGATGCCGGTGGCGTCCAGGGCGTCGGTGCCGGCGTAGACCAGACCGTCGAGGCCCTGTCCTTCGAGCTGACCGCGCAGCGCCGTGACCTGGAAGCCAAGGGCGGCCGAGAACACGATTTCGTTGTTCTCGGAGATGCCCGCGATCTCGTTCACCTGGGCGGAGAAGTCGGTGTCGGCGGCCCACACGTAGGTCTGGGTGCTGACAACCTCGCCGCCACCGGCGGTGAAGGCTGCGGCGAATGCGTCCGGGTTCACACCGGTGTAGGGCACGCCCTCACCTTCGGTGAAGACGATGGCGCGGGTGATGCCGTTGTCGAGCGCCCACTGGGCAGCCGCTGCGGACATCTGGTTGTCGTCGAAGGTGACGAGGTAGGAGTTGATCGATGCGTCGGCGAGCGTCGGCTCGGTCGAGGCGGCGACGAACATCGGGACCTTGCGGGGTCTGCAGGATGGGCAGCGCCGGCGA
>JAHDFR010000062.1:14112-24812 GCA_020628065.1 Acidimicrobiales bacterium | reverse complement strand
AGCTGGCGTGCACACAGCAGTAGTCGAACTCGATGCCCTGACCGATCCGGTTCGGACCCGAGCCCAGAATCATGACCTTACGCCGGTCGCTGGGCGTCACCTCGTTCTCGTCCTCATAGGTCGAGTAGTGATACGGAGTGTCGGCCTCGAACTCGGCAGCACAGGTGTCCACGGTCTTGAATGTCGGCTTGACCCCATGCGAAAGACGGATCCGGCGAATCTCGTGCTCGTCGGAGCCAAGCAGGTATGCCAGCTGAGCGTCGCTGAAGCCGAGTTGTTTGACTCGTCGCCATTCAGCCCGCGACAACTCTTCAGCGGCACGACCGGTCAATGCCAGACGTTCTTCGCAGATGATCGACATCTGATCCAGGAACCAGGGGTCGATTGCGGTCAGCTCATAAAGCTGCTCGATTGAGACCCCCCGCCGTAGCAACGATTCAACCTGGAAAATGCGTTCCGGGGTTGCTCGCTTTACCATCTCCGACAACTCCTCGACGGAGTGCGAATCGACGTTGCCCTCTGATTCCGAACCGTTGAGCCCGACCTGGCCTGATTCCAGCGAGCGGCACGCTTTTTGCAGCGACTCGGGGAACGTACGCCCGATCGCCATGACTTCACCAACCGACTGCATCGAAGTTCCCAGGTAGCCGGTGGTGCCGGGGAACTTCTCAAATGCCCATCGGGGAATCTTGGTAACGACATAGTCGATCACCGGCTCAAAGGAGGACGGCGTCTTCTTGGTAATGTCGTTTGGGATCTCGTCGAGTGTGTAACCGACGGCCAATTTGGCGGCGATCTTTGCGATCGGGAAGCCGGTGGCCTTTGACGCCAGCGCCGATGACCGGCTGACTCGGGGGTTCATTTCGATGATCACCATTCGCCCGGTGTCAGGTTCGACGGCGAATTGGACGTTGGAGCCCCCGGTCTCCACCCCGACCCGGCGCAGACAGGCGAAGGCGGCATTTCGCATCACCTGGTACTCGACATCGGAGAGAGTCTGGATTGGCGCCACCGTGATGGAGTCACCGGTATGGACGCCCATTGGGTCCAGGTTCTCAATCGAACAGACGATGACCTGGTTGTCGTTGCGGTCCCGCATGACTTCCAGCTCAAATTCTTTCCAACCGGCGATCGACTCCTCGATGAGGATCTCCGAGATAGGGCTGGCAGCGAGACCGTCGGCCGCCATCCGAGTGAACTCTTCAGCCGTAGTTGCGATTCCGGTGCCGCGCCCACCCAGAATGTATGCCGGTCGAATGACCACCGGAAGACCGATCTCTTTGATCATTTCCTCCGCTTCGGCCGGCGTGTGAGCGATCCCGCTACGTGGCACCTCGAGACCGATTTCGATCATGGCCTCTTTGAATTTCTGGCGGTCCTCGGCGGTGGAGATCGCTTCGGCGTTGGCACCGATGAGTTCGGCTCCAAACCGTTCGAGCACACCATCGGCTTCAAGTTCCATGGCCAGGTTTAGTGCCGTCTGGCCGCCAAGTGTTGGAAGTATGGCGTCGGGCCGCTCGGTTTCTATGATCTTTGCCAGAACTTCGCCGGTCAGCGGCTCCACATAGGTGGCGTGGGCGAACGACGGATCGGTCATGATGGTGGCCGGGTTCGAGTTGGCCAGAATAACGCGATAGCCCTCCTCCATCAGGACCCGACACGCCTGGGTCCCCGAATAGTCGAACTCGCAGGCCTGGCCGATGACAATCGGACCTGAGCCGATGACCAGAATTGACGTCAGATCGGTGCGCTTAGGCATCTGCTGCTCCTTCGTTGGCGACGACGCTTCCGTTCGAGGGTTCGGCCGCCAGAGAACCCTCCGTCATCAGCCGGGCGAACCGGTCAAACAGGTAGCGACTGTCATGAGGGCCCGGACTTGCCTCGGGATGGTGTTGAACGCTGAACGCCGAGCCATCGTGCAGCTGCATTCCCTGACACACTCCGTCGTTCAGGTTGACGTGGGTTATCAGGGCGGCGTCTTCCACCGACTCGGCTTCGACGGCGAAGTTGTGATTCTGACTGGTGATCTCGACAACGTCGGTTGTGGTGTCCATTACCGGGTGATTGGCGCCATGATGACCGAACGGCAACTTGGTGATTCGACCGCCGATGGCCAGTCCGAGCACCTGATGTCCCAGGCAAATGCCGAACAACGGCACCTGTCCCAGCAGTGCTTGTACCGTCTCCACCACATAAGACACCTCCCGGGGATCGCCCGGCCCGTTGGACAGGAAGACCCCGTCGGGCTTGGCCGCCATGATCACGTCGGCTGTCGTGGATGCCGGCACCACCTGAACGGTCCCCAGATGGGCCAGCTGATCGACGATGGTCGACTTGATGCCCAGGTCAAGAGCCACAATGTTGAATGGTCGGCCGATCGACTCTCGACCGTCCGGCTGATGTTGCCGGACATACGGCTCCGAGGTCGTGACCTGGGCGACGAGATCAATGCCATCAGTTCCCGGTTCGGCCGCGGCTCGCTGGCGTAGCTGTTCAAGATCGACGGCACCAGGACCCTCAAGTGGTCCGAACGCACCCGGCATTGCTCCGTTTGATCTGATCAATTTGGTCAGCCGACGGGTATCAACACCGCCGATACCGGCCAGTCCATGAGATCGCAGAAAGTTGTCGAGCGAGGCGTCAGATCGCCAGTTTGAGTGGCGACGAGCCAGGTCTCTGACAATAACCCCTCGGGCAAACACCGAGCGGGACTCGTTGTCGTCCGGCGTCGTGCCGTAGTTGCCGATGTGGGGGTAGGTGAAGCTGATGATCTGACCGGCGTAGGAGGGGTCGGTGATGATTTCCTGATAACCGGTCAGGGCAGTGTTGAACACTACTTCTCCCGAAGCCGACCCTCCCTCGGGGATGGCACCGAAGTGCTCACCTTCGAACACCGAACCGTCGGCCAACACCAAAGCGGAAGCCAACGGGGCTACAGACCGTTTACCGTGGGGGGTTGCATGGCTGCTCAGTGTCTTTGTCATCAGCGCACCGCCTTTGAGTTGACCACAACGGGTTCACCGTTGAAGATGGTGTGTCTCACCTTCCCGGAAACGGTTCGCCCCTCGAACGGAGTGTTGGTCGACAGGCTGGCCATTTCGCTTCCCGACACCGTCCAGCGGTGTTCCAGATCGACCACTGCAAGATTGGCCGGGCGGCCGACCCTCAGGGGGCCGCCGTGACGGGCATCGAGTCCTGCGATCCGAGCCGGGGCGGAGCAAAAGAGCTCAACCAGACGGTCCAACGACAGATCCAACTCGGTGACGGCGAGAGCAAAAGCCGTCTCCAGGCCCAGCATGCCGGGAGGTGCCTGATCAAACGGGAGCTCCTTGGAGTCCGGCGTGTGAGGAGCGTGGTCGGTGGCAACCGCATCGATCGTGCCGTCGGCCAGCCCCTGTCGAATAGCGACCACATCGGCGTCGGTCCGTAGCGGCGGATGAACCTTGAACACCGGGTCGTAAGATGCGCAGGCGGCATCGGTGAGGCAGAAGTGGTGAGGTGTCGCTTCGGCGGTGACCGGAATGCCGGCCTCCTTGGCTCGACGAACCATGTCGACGCTGCCCGCGGTCGACAGGTGCTGCATATGGACGTTCATGCCGGTGAGCCTGGACAGAGCGATGTCTCGCATGACCATCAACTCTTCGGCCTCCGATGGCTGACCGGCCAGTCCGAGCTTCGCCGACCAGGCGCCCTCGTGCATGACGCCGGGATGGGATAGGGCGTTGACCTCGCAGTGTTGCGACAGCACGATCTGCGTGCCGTCGTCGGCCGCCAGGCTTGATGCATATTCAAGCGCCCGGCGCATTAGTTGGTCGTCCTGCACGCCGGTGCCGTCGTCGGTAAACATCCGGACACCCAGATCCACCAGCTCAGCCATAGGGGCCAGGGTCTCGCCCTCCCGACCAATGGTGATGGCGGCCGACGGCTTGATTTCGCACAGTGCGGTGCGTCCGAGCGCCATCACCTCGTTGATGACAGCCGCCGAGTCCATGCACGGGTCGGTGTTGGGCATTGCCACCAGTGCGGTGTATCCGCCGAGAGCAGCGGTCCGGGAACCGGACTCGATGGTCTCGGCCGCTTCATTGCCCGGTTGCCGCAGATGGGAGTGGAGATCGACGAAACCCGGGACGACTACACATCCGGACGCATCGAGCACTTGTTCGGCCGCACCATCCGGAGCGCCACCAGGAATGATGTCGTTGATAAGACCGGTGTCGTCGTCGACCAGGACGGTTGCTTCCCGGTCGGAATCGACACCGTGGACGGTGCCACCAACAATGGCTACTACTGGCATGACGCCTCCTTGATCGCACTCTGACTGTCCGCCTCGAGGTTCACCTCGGTGGCGTCAACCGACAACGGCTTCGCACCATTGGTCGGCTCGGCCTGGCCGCCCTGTTCCACCACCGCATCGGTGGATACACCGACTTGGTCTCCGGCGGTGTCCTCGAACCGTCCCGGACCGAGGACTTGATAGAGCACCGCCATACGAATAGGAATTCCGGCTGCAACCTGATTCAGCACAACGCATCGACTGTCATCCACCACCTCGGCGTCGATCTCCACGCCACGGTTCATAGGGCCGGGATGCATGATCAATGCCTCAGGGCGGAGTGCTGAAGCCCGCTGGAGAGTCAAGCCCCACCGGCTTCGATATTCACGAACCGTTGGGAACAAGCCCGACGACAGCCGCTCGGTCTGGATCCTCAGCAGGTACATCACGTCCACCTCGGCAACCACATCGTCGATGCTGTGACTAACCGTCACCGGCCAGTCCGAGGTCTGAGGCGGCATCAGCGTTTTGGGCCCTACCAGCGTTACCTCGGCGCCGAGCTTGGTGAACAAATCCACGTTGGACCGGGCCACTCTCGAATGGTTGATGTCGCCACATATGGCCACCTTGGCACCGTCGAGGCCGCCAATCCGTTGACGGATCGTGTAGTAGTCGAGCAACGCCTGTGTCGGGTGCTGATGCCAGCCGTCTCCGGCGTTGATGACCGCGGCGTCCGTCCACCTACTGATCTGCACCGGTGCCCCGGAGCTCCGGTGACGAACCACAACGGCATCGATGCCCATGGCGTTGATCGTCTCGACCGTGTCCCTCAGTGACTCGCCTTTCTTGGTGGCCGACGAGGCCACGGAGAAGTTCAAGACGTCGGCCGACAAACGCCGGGCGGCCAGATCAAACGACGTTCTGGTCCTGGTCGAGTCCTCGAAGAAGGCCAAGACGACAGTTCTTCCACGCAGAGCCGGGACCTTCGGTACATCGCGGGTCTGCACCTCGGCAAACGAGTCCGCCAGCCGCATCAGGTCATCGACGTCGGCGACGGTGAGGTCAGCGGTTGAAATCAGCTGTTTCATCGTTGAATCTCCCCCAGCTCAACGCTGCTCACGGTGGCGTTTACCGCCTCGCTTCGTTTGGTGGGAACGTTCTTGCCGATGTAGTCGGGCCGGATCGGCAATTCTCGATGGCCCCGATCAACCATGACTGCCAGCTGCACCGACCGAGGGCGACCCTGATCGACAATGGCATCGAGGGCGGCCCGCACGGTTCGCCCGGTGAACAAGACGTCGTCAACCAAGACGACGATTTTGCGGGCGATATCGATATTCATTTCGGTGACGGCCTCAGGCAGCACCGGTCGTAGATTGATGTCATCGCGGTAGAAAGCGACATCGAGCTTCCCGACAGGCACCTCGACGCCTTCGATCTCCATCAGCGCTTCGGCGATGGCCTCGGCGAACGGTACTCCTCCGGTCTGGAGACCTACCAGAACGGTGTCCATTAAGCCCTCATTGGCTTCGACTATCTCGTGAGCCATCCGGCGGATCGCCCGCCGAACAGCGGCGGTGTCAAGAATCTCCGACCGGGCAACAAAAACGCCCCCATACGGGGGCGTGCGTCGTCGTTCGCGTTCAGCCATAGTGAACTCCTTCCGTATGGGTCTCACGGAACCCATTTCACGGATCTGCCACTCAGAGACTGTAGCGACTCCGATGGCGGCGCGCGCCGGGGACAATCAGAAAATGCTGTGACACGTCCCACCGAGCGGCAATCCCGCAGTCACCGTTGAGCTCGGCGCGGTGCAGATTCAGAAACCGATCAAGCGGAGCTTCCGCCGACTGGAGTCGACGACCTCCCTGGCTCGGTCAGAAGCCGGTTCAAGGGCGGCCATGACGGTGGATCGCAAACCGCCGTCGGCCGGAGCCAGCACAGTCACTTCGTAGCTGAAGACGGCTTCGACGACTGGATCAGTGTCCTCCGAACGGGCATCGCCGCTCCGGAACCGATCCACATGATCGGCCGAGTGCCGATCATCGATCAGGGCCAGCGCTGTCAGATCATCAGTCGACGAGTTGGACACTCCGACACCGGAAATGGTGATGTTGTACGTCACATCCTCAGTGGCCTGCTGCACCGATTGGGACGGCTCCCATACCAGTACCGATGACGGCACCTCGCCCTCCTTCGACAGCCGGGCGACAATGGCGTAGGGAACCGGCTCACCGTTCGCCGTCATCGACAGCTCGGCGTTTTCCAGATCTGCCTCGGCCAGCGTGAAGGACCAACGGGGATACACCAGCTCGCCGGGAACGTAACCCCGGGGCGGCCAGGCGACGAACCCCGTGTCCTCCCGGATCTCCGTTGTTTTGTCAAAGACGTTGTCATCGAAAACCCATAGGACATTGGCCGGGTAGCGACTCTCATCTCCGGCGACATGCCCAACACCCATTCGGGTGGTCGGCGGATGAAGGATTGTCACCCGGTGTCCGACATCCACGTTTTTGTCCCCGGGGTCCTCGATGTAGCCGTCGACAGCCCACGGTCCGGTGCGGCCCAGATACAGATTGCTGTTGGCGGCGGCCCGCTCACCGTCAGAGGTAAAGCACTGATAGTCGCTGTCGGGATAGTGGCTCAACTTGCCTTCGGCGCTCATCATTAGAGCGCCGGCCTGAGCAAGATCGGAAAACTCGGGGTCCTCTTCAACCACGGCGGGCACACCGGCCATGGCTCGAAAGAAGTTCACCCGATCGATGGTCGCCCGGCGAAGCTCAGCTGAACTGTCGCCGGGGGCGCAACCGCTATAGGCCCCGGTCCAGTCGACGTCCGGCTGCGACTCGCCATACCAGTGGGCAAAAGCCTGTTCGACCGCGCTGCGACTCTGAGTGTCAATCCACGGTTGGATGGCCGGCCCGCCCGGGGCGTCGGCCGGCTCCGCCACCGGTGGTCCACCGAGCAAAACCAGCGTCAATACCACTGCAGCGACGGCTATCGGGGATGCGATGGCAAGGCGTCGGGGCACATGGCCCTATCGGCTACCACCGCTTCTCGATTTAGCCCACCAGCTGGTTAACCCTGCTTATGTCGGCCTACAGGGCCACAAACCTCAGGCAATCCCGCCTTAGGTTTCGGGCCGCACCTCTCGGGCGACTGCCGCCAATACCCCGTTCACGAACCGTCCCGACTCATCGGTTGAGTAACGGCCGGCAAGCTCTACAGCTTCGGCCAGGACAACACCGGTCGGCGTGTCCTGGTACAGCAGCTCAATGGTGGCGAGCCGCATAATCAGACGATCGAGCACCGGCATTCTCTGCAGTGTCCAACCGCGGGCCATCTCGGCGATATGCCGATCAGCCTCGTCCCGATGGGATTCGAGGTTGGTGAGCAGCTCCACCACGAAGGGATCCGCTTCCAACGGAAGGGACGCCAATAGTTCCTCCACCGTCCAGCTGCGAAGCTCGGCTTCGTAGCCGAGCTCAACTACACGCTCCCGAGCTTCCCGACGACTGCGCTCGAGACCCGAACCGCCTGAACTCACGCTCGGGTCTGGTATTCGCCAGTGCGGGTGTCGACCTTGATCCGGTCACCGATATTGACGAATAGGGGTACTTGAACCGTCAGTCCGGTTTCGAGAGTGGCAGGCTTGCGGGCACCGGACACTCGGTCTCCTTGCATTCCCGGCTCGGTTTCGGTGACGTCCAGCTCCACCGAAGCCGGCAGATCGGTGCCGATAATTTCGTCGCCGTACATTAGGAAGATTACGGCTTGACCTTCGGTGATGTAGTTGGCCGCCTCGCCCATGGCCGACTCGCTGACCGAAATCTGTTCGAACGTTTCGGAGTCCATGACGGCGAAGTCTTGACCATCGCGATACAAGTACTGCTTTTCACGCTTCTCGATGAAGGCGTTCTCCATCTTCTCACCGGCACGAAAAGTCCGGTCGACGACCGCACCGGTGCGCACGTTGCGCAAGGTCGAGCGGACAAAGGCACCGCCTTTGCCCGGTTTCACGTGTTGGAAATCCTGAATCTGGAACAGGCCGTCCGACAACTCGATCGTCATTCCGTTCTTGAAGTCATTGGTGCTGATAGTGGCCATCGGCGCTGTCTTTTCTCTTCTCGGTCTACCGGTGATCCGTCGTCAGTTTTGTATCGACAAGATCGGATTCTTTGGATGGTTGGTCAGGCGTCGGCAACCGTTGTCGGTGACGAGCACCGAATCCTCGATTCGCACGCCACCGAGACCAGGAATGTAGACACCCGGCTCGACTGTGACCACATACCCGGAGCGAAGCGTATCGTCGGTCGTCCTGGACAAGAACGGGTTCTCGTGAATCTCAAGTCCAATGCCATGACCGGTGCCGTGGATGAAGTACTCGCCAAGCCCGTGGTCGTCCAGAACAGCAGAGGTGACGGCGTGAATCTCCCGGGTGCTTGTCCCGGCCGCAACTGCAGCGACGCCGGCGGCCTGGGACTGCTCAACCGCCCTGTACATCCGTTCTGTCTCATCACTGAAGCCGCCGATGGCGAACGATCGGGTCATGTCACTGCCGTACCCGTCAACCTTGGCCCCCATATCGACTACCAAGAGGTCGCCTTCGCTCAAGCGACGGTCGCTTGGCCGGGCGTGGGGCATGGCGCTGTTGGGACCAGCGGCCACGATTGTGGGGAAAGAAATTCCGTCGGCCCCCAGATCTTCCATCGCCCGCTCGATTCCGCTGGCCAACCGACGTTCGGTTTGGTATCGCCCGGCCGAAAACTCGGCCAGGGCAAGCGCCAGCGCCCGATCAGCGATACGACACGCCAGTTCAAGACGGGTCAACTCCCCAGGCTCCTTGTGCCGGCGTAGTTGGTCGATGACCGGGCCGAGCGACACCAGCCGACCCGAGCCGATGAGCTCCTCAACTTGGCGCTGTTGGTCCCATGTGACATGGTGGCCTTCCAGCGCGGTGACGCCATCGCTCATCTTGTCGCCGACCAGGTTGAATAGGGCCCTACCGATGCGGACCTCGGCCTCAAGTGTGCTAGCGGCGAGTTGTTCGACAGCCTGGACGGAATAGCGCTCGTCGGTGACCAGAACGACATCTCGCTGGGTGACCGCCACCAGGCCATTTGAACCGGTGAATCCGGTCAACCACCGAATGTTCTCGGGCTTGGTGACCACGAACGTGTCACAGCGATCGTCCAACGCCGAGCGAAGACGCTCCAGGCGTCCCGTTCTCGGCATCGGGGCAAGGGCGGCCACTTCGCCTCGCAGGTCATCAGGTGCGCTTCCAGGTTTGCCGGCGACGACCAACGGGTCGTCATGTGACGGCATCAAGTGTCTCCCGGAGCAAAGCGGTGTCCGCCACCGGAACCGTCTCGACACCATTGGGTCCATCGAGGACAAAGGTGATACCGGCAACCGCCTTCTTGTCCCGACTGAACAGCTGCACGAGTTGATCCAAGTCGTAGCCATCGGGGATTTGGGTTGACAGACCGTAGCCCCGAACAACCCGCCGATGTTCAGCCACTCGCTCGTCGTCGATGCGGCCCAGACGCCTGGCCAACTCTGCGGCGTACACCAAACCGATACCCACCGCTTCGCCGTGCCGCAGGTCATACTCACCGACGGTTTCCAACGCATGGGCCAAGGTGTGGCCGTAATTGAGAATGGCCCGACGTCCCCCCTCCCGCTCATCACCGGTAACCACATCAGCCTTGATAGCCGCAGATCGGGCCACCCGAGGGGTCAACGGCACCCGATCGAGATGTCCGCCGCCGAGAAAGTGATATTTGGCCAACTCCCCCATTCCCGAGGTGAACTCTCTGGTGGGCAGGGTGTCCAATGAGTCAATTTCGCACAGCACCGCCCGCGGTTGCCAGAAGGCACCGACCAGATTCTTTCCTTCAGGCAGGTTGACCCCACATTTGCCTCCTATGGCGGCGTCGATCTGGCCGAGCAGCGTGGTGGCCACATGGATGACCGGGATACCCCGGTGATAGCTGGCCGCTACAAATCCGCCCAAATCGGTGACCACACCTCCGCCGACGGCCACCACCATGTCAGCTCTGGTCATTCCCCAGCGGGCGAACTTTGACGCCAAGTCGGCCACCACGTCCATTCGCTTGGCCGACTCCCCGGGCGGAACCTCAAAGACTTCCTGTTTAACCCCACTGTCGACCGCAACATCGATGCCGGCCTGGGTCACGATCGCTACCCGACCGCAACGTTCATCGACGAAGTCTCGAAGTCGCCCGGCGGCACCCCGCCCCACCAGAATGTCGGTTCGGCGCCCATCGCCGAAGACCATGGCCTGTTGCTCAACCACGGAGTCTTTGCGGCCGGGTGCCTGCTCGATGGCGCCTGCAATCCGTCGAACCGCTTCAGACAGCGACCGACCGGTCGCATCGGACACCTCCTCGATCAGGTCCGCCGA
>JAHDFR010000062.1:3847-14012 GCA_020628065.1 Acidimicrobiales bacterium | reverse complement strand
AGACCGTACCCACACCACGTGGGCGCAGTCCCGGACGCGCCGACGAACATCCACCGACGCCAAATCAGCCGCTGTCGCCGTGACCACACCAGCCGACGAGAGAGATTCCTCAAGGCCTGTGGATTGACCACAGTTTGGCCAAGCGGTCGAAGCATCGCCGTACCCGACCAGTCGGGCAACCTCATCACCCACCGATCGGGCCAGATGAGCGTCGTCAGCCAAGATCACCACCGGCCCAACAGACTGTCCAAGCTCGCCAACGGCGTTTTCCGATGTCATGTTGTTCAGGCTAACCGGGCTCGGCTCCGGCCAACCGGCGATTATTGGCCATGTCGCATCGCTCCCCGGCCAACAGGACCGGGCACCCGGTCACCGAATTTGGGTGGCCGTGGGGGCGGCCAGTACTACAACCATGGTGGCCGCGGCCAGAGCCGGTCCGAAGGGGATCTCTCCCCGCCGACGGCGAATGGTGTTGTAGGCCAAACCGAGAAGCCCGGCGCCGCCGAAGGCTAGAAGCATCGTGTACAGCACAAGCCGGACCGTGGCGAACGGCTCGGGTTCGATCCAGCCGACGAAAAGGCCCAGCAGCATCGCAAGTTTGACGTCACCGCGACCCATTCCCGGTTCGTAGATCACGTGGAGTACACCAAGCGTGCCCCCGAACAGGGCAGCTCCCAGCAGAGCGGAGTAGATGCCCTGTTCATAGCCCAACTCGCCGGACACGACGAGCACCAGAAACAGGCCGGACAGAATCGACGGCCACACGATGTTGTTCGGCAACAGATGAGTTTCGACGTCAATCACCGAAAGAGCAACGAGAACGGCGGCGAACAACAGGTACGGGAGCAGCAGCCAGGCGGTGGTAAATCGAACTCCCAACGCCAGGAAAGTGGCGACCAGAAGCAGGTCAACTGCGGCGTACCGCACGCCTTTGTGCCGCTGACAGCTGGAGCACCGCTGGAACCAGTTCAACACCGGCACGAGACTCGCAGTCCCCTGGCCCGCCTCACACCGCACACAGCGGTGCTCCAATTGAACGCGAAGGCGACCGGCGGCCCGATCAACAACGATGCCGAGGAAAGGGCCGGCGAGTAGTGCTACAGCAGCCAAAGCCACCAGTCGCATTTCGCTTCCTCTCCACTGCAAGGTCGTCGACCCGGCCACCGGTCGCCATCAACCGGAGAACATTGATCGGGGGGTGAATCAGCCGTCCTGCTTGAGGTACTCCATCAGCAGGCCACCATTCAGATCGTCCTCGGCTTCCTCAAAGAGCTCGGAAGCATCGTTGACTTCTTCACCGAACTCGGTGATTTCGGCCGGCGAGGGAGGCGCTTGAGTGGCGGTGCTGTACGCCGGAGCGGGGTCGGTCGCAGGAGCGGCTGTGCTGTAGCCCGGCGTCGGGTAATTCTGCGAGGCCGGAGCGTAACCGCTGGCCATCGAGCTGGGTGGCGTAGGCGGCACGGGGGCCGAAGCACGTGAGCCTGCAGGCTCACTGATGATGACCAGCTGACGCTCGGCCAGATTCTTGATCTGGCGGCTGCCCTCAACCTCACCCAGGTTCAGGCGCTCACAGACGACCAGCGCCGGGCAACCGGCGGCAATGATGGTCAGAGCCGACCATTCGGCCCGAGTGATCATGACCTCTTCCGAGGGAAGATCGGACACCGGAGTGACGATGTGGTTGAGCGTCGGTACCACGGCCTCGATCGAGCGCCAGTCCAGCAGCCGATTCTCGGCGTCGGTCAGTACTGACGAAACATCCTCGTCAAACTCGGTTGGCTCCATCTCCATGGCGGTGAAGGTGAAGTTGCCCTCGCTGTAGCGCAGCAACTCGAACATCACATCGCCGATGCCGTTTCCGTTGGCCTCGTAGCTGGCCTTGCCGTCGATGAGACGACCCTGCCGGAATGCCAGCGAGCCATTGCCACGATCACCCTTGATATCCAACTGTCCCGTCTTGGCAGTGCTCGAAAGCAGTCCGAGAACTTCATCGAGCGCAAAGTTCTCCAAGGAACCCTGAAGCATACGTTTAACCTTCCTGTTGCGCCCTGCACCACTGCGGGACGAAAGTAACTACAGAGAGTTAGTCGGACGGCCTATCCGGAAGTTAAGGGTCACCGATGCCATATGGCCCAGAAATCTTTCTGGTCAAAGTCCAGGCCGCTAGGAGACGCCGCCAGGTGGGACCACCGCCGCCACCATCGCCTCGACTGGAGGCTCGAGCCCGGTGAATCGCTCGATCTGCAACGCCGCTTGGTGGATTAGCATCCCCAATCCGTTGTCAGACGTCGCTCCCTGTTGCTCGGCCATACGCATCAAGGGCGTGCGGGCCGGCTGATAGACAATGTCAGCCACTTGCTGGCCCTCGTTCAGATAGCGGGCATCGAGCGGCGACGAGAGCGGATCCGGTCCCCCCGTCATCCCTATTGACGTGGCGTTGACCACAACCTGACAAGCTGACACGGCTTCGGGCTCGGCGACGTAGGCCACCGACGCCAACTCCGCCGCCTGAACCGCCGCCGACCTTGTCCGGTTGATAACGGCGATCTCCGATGCTCCGGCCCGCCCAACCGCTTCGATAATCGAACGAGCGGCGCCGCCCGCACCGATTACGGCTACCGCAACGCCGTCCAATGAGGTGCCGAATGACTGCCGATGGGCGGCGACAAACCCGTCGCCATCGGTGGAGTCGGCCACGATGTCGTCACCATCCCAGAACAGGGTGTTGGCTACGCCGAGCCGCTCAACTGATGGTGTTACCCGATCAGCCGACTCGGCAACCGCCTGTTTGAACGGCATGGTTACCGACACGCCACCGAGACCCAACGTGCGCATGGCCTCCACAATCTGGTGACCATTCTCAGCCGCTACCTCGAAGGCAACATAGGTCCAGTCGAGACCAAGAGCCCGGTAGGCGGCGTTGTGCAATGCCGGCGACTTCGAGTGTCGTACCGGATTGCCGACGACACCGGCGACAACGGTGCTACCCGAAGGAGACATTGACTACCGTGACCTGACTACCGTGACCTGATTGCTGTGATCTGATTGCTGCGATCTGATTGCTGCGATCCAACTTCCGAGATCTGCCGAGTGACTTATCCGCCCAGCAATCCTGCCTCGTCGGACAGCTGTTTCTGATCGAGGAACTCGTTGTATTCCTTGGTGAAGAAGTGGTTACCCTGCTCATCGGCCAGGACGTAGTACAGCCAGTCGCCGTCGGCCGGGTTCATGGCAGCCTCAAGTGACGCTCGACCCGGCACACCGATAGGCGTCGGCGGCAAACCGAGCTGAGTACGGGAGTTGAACTGCTCCTCGGAGTCCAACATGCTCTGAGTTATCGGCGCACCTCGCTCTTGAGCATTAAAGATGAAGGTGGCATCAATTCCGATCGGGATCTGCTCGTTCAAACGGTTGTAGATGACCCGAGCGATCTTCGGGCGGTCGGCGTCGGTCTTGGCCTCCAATTCGACCAGTGAGGCCACGATGATTGCCTGATAGGCGGTGACACCGAGTCGTTGCTCAGCGGCGCCATAGCCAAGTTCACCGGTGACCTTGGCGAACTCGTCACTCATCTTCTCCAAGACCTCGGTGGCCGTGATGCCCTCTTCGATGAAATAGGTCGACGGGAACAACAGGCCTTCCCAGCTGTCATTGCCCTGGGGCCGATAGCGGGGTTGCAGCTGACCGGCCTGCAAGGCGGCGTTCAGCTGCGTCTCGGTGACACCGGGGATCTGATTGGCCAAGCGAGGCAGAATCTCCGAGATCCACAGACCCTCAATAACCCGGAATTGGCCGTACTCGATCTCTTTGGGTCCACCCTGCAGCACCAAAATGGCCTCATCGGCTGACATGTTCTCCTGGAAGGTGTACTCGCCGGCCTGGAAGTTGCCCTGGTCCTGCCATTGGGCGTAGTAGCGGAAGAACGTGCTATTGGGAATGATTCCCTGACCGGCAAGTTGCGACCCGATATCGGTGGTAGTCGACCCGACGGGAATATTGACCACGACGGCTGCGCCCGGTTCCCCTTCAGGGTCAAGCTGACCGGCGAACCAGTTACGTCCGGTGTTGAAGGCAAACCAGCCGATAAAAAGCAACAGACCGAGGGCCACGACCGAACGAACCACTCGGAAAATGGCCGGACGAGTATTCACGTACTCGGCCTCGTCATCCCAGACCAGCTCGTTGTCGATACGTCGGACAGGCATGTACTGCCCATCGCCGGCTCGATCGCGCTCGCTTCCATGCTGCTGATCAAGAATGCTCACAAGTAAATCCTACTGGACGCCTACTGGCCTTTGACGGCATCATGAGCCATCGGCCGACGGGCACCCGGAATCAATCCAGCTTTGCAGAATGACCGTGGCCGCTGTCTGATCGATGACTCCTCGTTGGCTGCGAGACGAGACACCGGCCGACCGGAGGCTGGCCGCCGCCTCCACCGTCGAAAGCCGTTCATCGTGCAACACCACCTCGATCATCTGATCGGAGTCCCTAATCATGCGCCGCAGAGCCTTGACTTCGTTGCGGGTCGCCTTCGCCGCTCGGGTCTCGTCTCCATCGAGTGCCAGCGGCAGCCCAACCACGATGACCGAGACCACATGCTCGGCGGCCAGTTCCAACACTTCTCGGTGCTCGGCCGGTCGATCACCGCGACGTTTCACCGTTCCGTACGGCGTAGCCAATACTCGTCCGGAATCGGACAGCGCCACGCCTATGCGTCGATCGCCGAGATCGAGGCCGATGGCCCTACCGTCACGGACTCCCACTGTGTGTTTGATCGCCCCGTCGGTCAACGATCAGGCCGAGGCAATCGCTGTTCGGGCGATCTCCAGCGCTTCGTCGATACCACCGGGGTCTTTGCCACCGGCCATGGCCAGGTCGGCACCCTTGCCACCACCACCTTTGATGGCCTTGGCACTGTCGGCCAGCAGTTCGCCGGCCGTCAGGGGACTCCCGTCACCGACAGCGGCAACCAGAGCAGCGCCGCCGGAGGCGGGCGCTCCGCCCAACACGACAGCAGTGACACCATCTTGATCGCGGATGGCGATGGCCAGGTCCTTTAGTTGGTCACGGTCGATGTCGTCGACCCGGGAGATCACCACCCCGCCGGTGGCGCCGGCAGCCAATTCGCCGGCTCTGCCACGTGCCAGTTCGGACTGGAGTTGTTTGATCTGCTTCTTAGCTTGATCCAGCTCCCCCAGACGCTTGCCCAGCCCGTCGAGTACATCAGCCCTTGGAACATTCAACAGATCGGCGGCTTCGGTGATGGTGGATTCCTCCGCCCGTAGCAGATCAACCGCTCCGGCACCGGTGACGGCCTCGACCCGGCGCAGGTTGGAACCAATCGAACCTTCGGACACGATCTTCACCAGACCGATGTCACCCAGCGCCTTAACGTGGGTGCCGCCACAGAACTCCAGCGTTGGACCGGCCACCAAAACACGAACCCGCTCGCCGTATTTGTCGCCAAAGAAGGCGATAGCCCCCATCTCCTCGGCTTCGTTCTTGGTCATTTCCGGATGATCGACAGAGGGGTTGGTCAGCACCTCGGTGTTGACCAGATCCTCGATTTGGGCGATCTGAGCGGCGGTAACAGGCTCGAAGTGGCTGAAATCGAAACGGAGCCGATCAGGAGCCACCAGCGATCCCTGCTGCTGGACGTGATCGCCCAGAACCTCACGCAGGGCCCAGTGAAGCAGGTGGGTGCCAGTGTGGTTGCGCCTGATGGCGTCACGCCGGGCGGTGTCGATCGACAGCGTGGCCGACTGGCCGGCCAGCAGCTCACCCTCGGTGATCGTGATTACATGACGGTGCACGCCCGGTACGGCATACACGGTGTCGAGAACCTCGGCCTTGCCGGTTTCGGTGACAATCCACCCGGTATCGCCGATCTGACCACCGGATTCGGCGTAAAACGGGGTTCGATCAAAGAAGGCCGACACCGTCTCAGTACCGATGCCGGTAACCAGCTGGACGGTGGCCGACACCTCGGTCAGTTCCTCACGGCCGACGAACTCGGTGACGCCATTGGCTTCGACCAGAGCCTGCACCTGCTCAAAGTCGGCGGCGACAACAACACCCTTGCGGGCGGCCTTGGCCCGGGACCGTTGTTCCTCCATAGCCTCGTCGAATCCGGGACGATCAACGGTCAATCCTCGTTCGGCCACAACCTCTTCGGTCACTTCAAATGGGAACCCGTAGGTGTCGTGAAGCATGAAGGCCACCGATCCCGGCAGCTGGCCGCCTTCGTCCACCGCGGCCAGATGCTCGTCCAGAATTGACGAGCCGGCGGCCAGGGTCTTACGGAACTGGATTTCCTCCCGCTCCACTACCGAGCGAACCAACTCATGAGTGGTCTGCAACTGGGGATAGTCGGCACCCATGATCTCGACTACGGCGTCAACCAATTTGGCTGTCACCAAGTCCTCAACCCCCAGCAAGTAGGCGAAACGGATGGCCCGGCGCATGATGCGGCGCAGCACGTAACCCCGATCCTCATTGGAGGGAAAAACACCGTCGCTGATCAGGAACGTCATCGTTCTGGCGTGTTCAGCCAACACTCTCAACGCCAGATCAGAGCGCTCATCTTGACCCAGCTGATAGCCGGTCACCGTCTCGGCCACTGAGATGAGAGCGGCCACCTCGTCGATCTCAAAGACCGAGTCTTTCTCCTGGAGAACAGCCAGGATGCGTTCCAGTCCGGCTCCGGTATCGATGGACGGCTTGGGCAGCGGCGTGGACTCGCCACTCTCGTCGGTCTCAAACTGCATGAAGACCAGATTCCAGATCTCGACGAAGCGGTCCTCGTCGCCGTGCGCCGGACCGCCGTCTTCGCCGTACTTCGGGCCTTTATCCCAGAAAATCTCCGAGCACGGACCGTTCGGACCGGTGTCGGCCATGCGCCACCAATTGTCTTCGTCCAGTCTTTGAATTCGCTCGGCCGGCACGCCAATACTGTCCCGCCAGATTTCGGCCGCCTCGTCATCGGTGAGATGCACCGTTACCCACAGGCGCTCCGGGTCCAGGCCGAGAACCTCGGTTACGAACTCCCAGGCCATGGCTATCGCTTCGGGCTTAAAGTAATCGCCGAAGCTGAAGTTGCCCATCATCTCGAAGAACGTGAGGTGGCGGGCCGTTCGCCCAACCTCGTCGAGATCGTTGTGCTTTCCGCCGGCACGGACACATTTCTGAACGGTCACGGCGCGTCGGTTCTCCGGCACCTCCTCACCGAGGAAGTACGACTTGAACGGGACCATGCCTGAGTTGACGAACAGCAGCGTCTGATCGTGAGGAATAAGGCTGGCCGACGGCAGCCGCAGGTGGTCGCGACCGACGAAGAAGTCGGTAAATGCCTTCCGGAGTTCTTTGGCCTTCATAGTGCAATCCAGACTATCGAAGGCCGAAAGCGCCATGACCCTATTTAGCGGGGTTCACCCGGTCGTGGCGGGGCTGGCCTCGGTGACCGGAAGATTACACTTCCCACGGCTTCTCTGGAGGCCGATAACTGCGACGAACCCGGTTTGGTTTGGATGCCCGGGCTCGCCGGTGGCGAAGTCGGCCTCGAACAGACGCTGGAGGCACCTGATCCCATACGGCATCGTCGTCTTCGGCAACGTCGTAGAGGCCGGCCCGGGCATCAAGCAGCGAGGCATCGGCGCGGGTGTGATCGCCTCGAGATCGGTGATAGTCAGACCAAAGCTGACGCTCAAGGTCGTCCCGCTCACCTCGGATATCGCCGGTCACGGAACGTCCGAAGTCGGAAACCGAACGCCGAAACTGATCAACCACCCGCCACGACTGGCCGGCCGTCCCGGCGGCCGAGCGGGACATGTCAGCCGCCCTGCGGGCTGATCTACCGGCGGCCATAGCGGTGCCGGCTACTCGAAGCGGATCTCCCGGCAGATCTTGCAGAGCGGTGGCAACCCGGTCCGGAACCTTGTCGGCCACCTCGGCCGTCGCTTCATCGATACGGCGTTGACCGCCACGCCGAGCCAAAGACCGCACAGCCGCCACCAGAGCCACCCAGCCAAACCGACGCAACACGACCCTGAAGATCCAACGAAACAGAAACATCAGGACTTCCGCCTACCGCGGCGGCTCCCGCCTTCAGGCAGGGCGGCATCACGCCGGCCGCCGCCAGACGGCGAACTGTCAGACAGGTTGATGGTCTCTTGACCGGCGGCGGTCCGGCCCTGTGATTTGCGGCCCCGCAGCAACTTTCGGGCCACTCGGCCGGTGCCCGATGCCACTGCCAACGTTCGAATCACCGGGTCCTGGACGGCCTCGTGAGTCCGTCGTGTGGTCTCGGAGATGGCGGTGGTGGCCTGATCGGCCCGGTCCAGGACAATATCGACCTTGTCCAGCTCGGCATCGGCGTCGGCAATCAGCTGCCGCAGTTCGGTGAAAGCGGCGACGCCTTCGGATCGTAGGTGACTGGCGGTTTCCTCCAGCTTGGCCAACGTGTTGTTCAAGTTGTTGACCGCCGTAACCAAAAATACGGCCGCCACCACCACTGCGATCGCAACGATGATTGATGCAAAGTCGATGATGGTCAATCGGCCTCCCCGGACGGAGTTGTGTCTCGCCTACGGATCCAGTCCTCCACTCCGTCTCTCGACGTGGGCCTGTAGTAGTTCCGGGCGGCAAGCTCAGAGGGGATGTAGCCCTGGTCGACCCATCCCTCGGGATAGTCGTGAGGATACCGGTATCCAACGCCATGACCCAGTGATTCCGCTCCACGGTACGAGCCGTCACGCAGATGCGGGGGAACTTCACCGGCCGGAGAGTTTTGGACATCGGCCATGGCTTCTTTAAACCCGAGGTAGGCCGAATTGGACTTGGGTGCCGTAGCCAGATGAACGGTGGCGTGAGCCAGGTTGATACCGGCTTCGGGCAGTCCGACATAGTCGACCGCCCTGGCCGCCCCTATGGCGACGTTCAGAGCCTCGGGGTCGGCCATCCCGATGTCTTCCGAGGCGGAAATGACCAGCCTTCTGGCCAGGAAGCGAGGGTCCTCACCGGCAGTGATCATCCGGGCCAACCAGTACAGAGCGGCATCAGGGTCGCTCCCCCTGATGCTCTTAATGAAGGCGCTGATCACGTCATAGTGCTCGTCGCGCCCGTACCGAAGGGCGTTTAAGTCGGTGGCCGCCTCGGCGTCACCAAGCTCGACAGTTATCCCGGTAACCGACGTAGGGCCTGCTGGGCGGCTATCAACGGGATCTCCGGTTTCACGCTGTCGAGCGTCAGCCAGGGCAACAGCGGTCTCCAATGTGGTCAGGGCCTGTCGGCCGTCACCCACCGCACGCGACACCAGGTGTTCGATGGCGTCATCGGCGGCGCCGGCGCCTTCGAAGTCGAGGCCCCGCCGCAGCAGCGTCTCGACCGCCTCGTCGTCCAGCGGTTCGAGCCGAAACAGCGTCGATCTACTTCTTAGTGGGCCATTGACTTCAAAGAAGGGATTCTCGGTAGTGGCACCGATCAAGGTGATAACCCCGGATTCGACGGCAGGCAGGAGCGCATCCTGTTGCGCCTTGTTGAAGCGATGAACCTCGTCCAGAAACAGAATTGTGCCCTGATCGTGAGCCCCCAGACGCTCCTCGGCATCGGCAATTACCTGGCGAACATCTTTCACCGACGCATTCACCGCCGATAGTTGAACGAAGTTCTTGGCCGATGCCGTGGCCAACAGCCTCGCCAAGGTCGTTTTTCCCGTGCCAGCGGGACCCCAAAGGATCACCGATGCCAGACGGTCAACGTTCAACAAGCGCCGCAGTGGGCCTTGCTCTCCGAGCAGATGCTCTTGGCCGACCACGTCGTCAAGCGTGGTGGGCCGCATACGGTCGGCCAACGGAGACCGGGCTCGGAGGCGTTCCTCAGCGGCGGCGGAAAACAGATTCGGTGCACCAGACATGCGCTGTGACCTCCGTAAACCAAGTGACAACCGCATTCAAGATCCTACCTAAGCCAGGAGACAACTCGTGACCGCAGGATCGCTACTGACAATCCTGTTCTACGCATGGCTGATCATCAGCGCCATCACTGCCGTGATTTGGTATCGGCGTAGGACCAAGCGTCGAGCCGAAACCCAGCAGAACCGGCTTCGATTGCTGAACGAGCGCGATGCCAAACATCGCTCTACCGCCGACGATAATGACGCCGGACA
>JAHDFR010000062.1:0-3747 GCA_020628065.1 Acidimicrobiales bacterium | reverse complement strand
CGGCACAGATCGTCTGCTGCTGGGATCGCTTCCCGGAGACTCCGAACAGGCCTCTCCCAACCTGAGTGACCTCCTCGGCGAGCTGGACATGCCGTACGGCCTGGAGCCGCTACCAGGCAGCATCGACGACGAACAGGAGCACGGTGGCCACGTCGCCCTCGTCAGCGAACACGGCGACGCCGCCGAGGTCGGCACGGCCCTGGCTGATGCTCTCGTCGACCGCGGCTACGAATTCGAAGCCATCGGACACGACCGCGGTCTGGCCCGACGAAGCAGCGATCTAATAGCGTTGCGCATCATTCCCGAAATCGGCACCTCGGACGTCCACAACCACTACAGCCAACTCGGGCTGGCCGACTCAGCCATGGTTATCGAAATGTGGTCCGGTCAGGCGGCACTGGACGCTACGTCGTCCAACGCCGGCTAGTCCTCAGTCGACCGGCGGAGGCAAAACCCCAATACCGAGCTCGGTCAACTGGGCTTCGTCCACCAAGCCGGGCGCGCCGGTCATCGGGTCGAGACCGGACTGGGGCTTCGGGAAGGCGATGACCTCACGAATGTTCTCTTCGCCGGCCAAAATGGCGGCAAGACGTTCCAGGCCGTAGGCGAATCCGCCGTGGGGTGGAGCGCCATACTTGAACGGATTGAGGAAGAAGCCAAAGCGTTCTTCCGCCTCTTCCCCGCTGATACCGAGAATGTCAAAGACCCGCCTCTGCAAATCGGGATCGTGAATTCTGATGCTCCCGGAACCCAACTCCCAGCCGTTGAGTACGAGGTCGTAGGCCCAAGCCCGCACCTTGGTGGGCTCGGTGGCCATCAACTCGATGTCCTCAGGATGAGGATGGCAGAACGGATGATGGCCGGGACGGGGCAGTCCGGTCGTGGCGTCGACACCGACGAACAGAGGGAAATCGACCACCCAGACGTACCGGTACGGACCTTCGCTCACCGGAGGGCGACCCATGCGATTGCGGAGCTCACCAAGCACCTCGCAGGTGGTCATCCAATCATCGGCGATCATGAGTAGAAGATCGCCTTCGGAGGCATCCAGGCGTTTGGCCAATTCCTGTTGCTCGGACTCGGACATGAACTTGGCCACCGGCGAGTCGAACGCCCCCTCGGCACCAACCTTGATCCAAACCATGCCCTTGGCACCGAACGACTTGGCGGTATCGGTAAGGGCGTCAAGCTTGTTGCGGCCCCAGTCCGCCGCGGCACCCGGGGCGTTGATTCCCTTGATCGATTCGGCGGTGGCGAACGCCTTGAATTCGGTGGCGGAGAAGACGTCGGTAAGCTCGACCAACTCCATCCCAAATCGAAGGTCGGGCTTATCCGAACCGAAGCGGCTCATGGCCTCGTGCCAGGTGATCCTGGGGATCTCGTCGGGGCGAACTCCCGTGACCGCTTCTGCCGCATCCAGCACCGAAACCTCGACGGCCGACAGCACATCGTCAACCTCGACGAAACTCATCTCCATGTCGAGTTGCATGAACTCGTACTGTCGATCGGCTCTCAAGTCTTCGTCCCGCAGACAACGGGCGATCTGGAAGTAGCGGTCCAGACCGGACACCATCAACAATTGCTTGTACAGCTGTGGTGATTGTGGCAGTGCGTAGAACGAACCAGGTCGCTGCCTCGACGGCACGATGAACTCCCGAGCACCCTCCGGGGTGGTCGGCATCAGCATCGGGGTCTCGACTTCCACAAACCCTTGGCGAACCATGGCTGATCGCACAGCGGCGTTGACCTGGGAACGAACACGCAGGTTGCGCTGCATTCTCGGGCGACGAAGATCCAGATAACGGTGACGGAGACGAACCATTTCGTCCACATCATCGGCCCGCTCATCCATAGGGAACGGAGGCGGCTCAGCCACCGACAAAATGGTCACCTCGGCCTCGGTGATCTCGACCTGCCCGGTCGACAAGTTGTCGTTGATGGTTCCCTCCGGGCGCTGGGTTACCGTGCCCCGGATCTCCAGCACGTATTCGCTACGAACATCAACCGAGTTGTCAACAACGCACTGCACCACACCGGAATGATCGCGGAGGTCGACGAAAGCCAGATGTTCACCGTGCTCACGCCTGCGGTTCACCCAGCCGCAGACCACCACGGTTTGGCCGATGTCGGCCTGAGTCAGCTCGCCGCACAAATGGGTGCGTTTCATGTCCGATCTTCTCCATCCTTGGGTCCGCCGCTTTGGGCCAAACCAGAGCGTACCGCCGTCAACAACTGCCCACGCGGCACTTGTTCCTGGGTGCCTCCGGTCATTGAACGGACCGACACCGTTCCCGCCGCCAGCTCGTCTTCGCCAACGATTACGGCCACAGGAGCACCCGAGCGATTGGCATTCTTCATCTGGGCCTTTAACGAGCGACCGTCGTAGCTTCGATCGGCACGGATGCCGGCCCGGCGCAGCTCTTCAACCAGAACCAGGCCGGTATCGACCGCTCCTGTGGCGTCGATCACCCAGACATCAACGGCACTATCGGAGAGCAATGAGAGTCCGGCGGCTTCACAGGCCAACAGTGTCCGATCAACGCCGATGGCGAAACCTACACCCGGTTCGGCCGGGCCTCCGAGGGCCTCGACCAGACCGTCATAGCGACCACCTCCCCCAACGGCGTTCTGGGCGGCCTCAAGACCGGGGGCCGAGAATTCAAAGGTGGTGCGGTTGTAGTAGTCGAGCCCACGAACCAGCAACGGATCAACCACATAGTCGACCTTCAGGGCGTCCAAACCGCGCCGGACCGTGGCAAACGCCGCTTCGGCGTCGGGAGCGAGGGAATCAAGGATCGTTGGGGCGGCAGCGGCTATGGCGGCGTCTTGAGGTCGTTTGGCATCAAGCAACCGGAGGGGGTTGACTTCCAGCGTGGCTCGAGCAGCCTCGGAAAGCCCCTCGGCGTTGCTCTCGAAGTAGCTCCGCAATGTCTCCAGATACGCCGGTCGCCCGGCGAAGTCACCCAGACTGTTGATGCGCAACTCCACGGCAAGGCCCAGTTCGTCAAAGAGCCGCTGAGCGAGGGCAATGACCTCAACGTCGAGTTGGGGGTCATGTGATCCGATGACTTCGATGCCGACTTGGTCGAACTGTCGGTACCGCCCTTTCTGAGGCTTGTCGTAGCGGAAGTTTGACCCGGCGTACCAGGTCTTCCACGGCGTGGTTGGCCGGTACTGGGTGAAGGCCCGACAGACCGAAGCGGTGAACTCCGGACGCAGGGCGATACTGCGGCCACCCTTGTCCTCGAAGGAGTAGAGCTCCTTGGACACCACGTCGGACGCCTCGCCCAGCCGGGCGAACACCTCGATGTCTTCAAACATCGGAGGAACGATCTGTCCAAATCCGGCGCCGGCGGCCAAATCCCCGAACAACGTGACCAGATGCCGCAGGCGCGATGCGTCAGGTTCGAGGATGTCCCTGGTGCCGGGTAGCGTCTGAAAGGTTGATCGGGCCATAACGTGCCTGATCGTACCTCGAATGCCGCCACTCCCACCGCCGATTCCGGCCGCTGGAAGCTGAGTCGGGGCGGCGAAGACGATACATCCGGGAATAGACCGGGGCTAGAGCAGTGCGGCGCTTTGAATGTGGGGCCTGAGACGGGCGCCCGCCTGCGGACGTCCTAGGAGTACGAACAGGCCGGCACCAGGTCGGGCAACCCTGACCCCCAATGGGCGTCAGCCGCCTGAAGTATCGACAACGCCAGAGGGGCCAGCGGCTCGCCCGGCTCGACGGCATCAGGCTCAAAG
>JAHDFR010000249.1 GCA_020628065.1 Acidimicrobiales bacterium | reverse complement strand
GGCGGAGTTGGCCCAGGCATCCGCCGGGCTCGCCCCTTCAACGCCGTCAACCAGCACCGCCGCGTTGTCTGAGAAAGAGTCGTCAACGGCTTCGAGGCCACTAATGGCTCCACTCGGTGGATCGGCGGCTACCGGCGACACCGGAAGGAACGGCAGAACGCCGGCGATTAGGGCGACAACGCCCGCAATCTTGAGCTTGGTGGTAATTCGTTTCATGAACTACACACCAACCGAGTCGGCGTCTTGTCCAGTTCTTCCGGCCTTATCTACAAACCCGGAGCTGTGGCATCACCTAGCCTCTGCCACCACGGCGATGTTGCTCAGCTTGTTGGCCGGGAACCGTACTCAGCGAAGTCGAAGGCCAACCGTACGCTCAGGCGATTTTCGGTCCGTGCGACGTCGAACCTTGACCTCCCACTTCGGGAACCGACAAGATTGAGCACTTCAAAATCGTCCGGCCTTGGCGTAACCGTCAGTGCGGCGGCACATGCTTTAACCACGTCCTCGATGGCTACCCAGCCGCCCCGACAATAGTCCTCGTCGGCAAGTGACACCCCTTCGAACGTTCTGTCGAGATGGCCATGTACGACGTGACCGAATCGAAGACAGAGGCAGGGCAGGCCGTGCCTGTGAAAGTCTCGGGCAGCAATCTCTTGGAGAAGCTTCGACAGATCGTATGCGTGATCAGAGTTGTCGGCTGTTTGCAGCAAGATCCCGTTGTCGGCGGCTCCAGGCTGTAGATGGACGGGCGCCGAGCTTGCGATCACTGCACATCTGAAGCCCGATGACCTAGATGCTTCCAGAAAGCCAATCGCTCCGAGAACATTCACGGAAAGGATCTCCGCTGACGGGACTTCGCCTGCGACCGCGGCCAGGTGAATACCAGCGTCGCAGCCATTCGCCGCGGCTTCGAGAGCAGCGAAGTCGCGGACGTCCCCCGACACAAACTCACAACCCGAAGGCACACGCGTTCGGTCGACATCAAATGCGGTGACGGCATGGCCCTGTTGAAGGAGGCGGTCAGCGAGTCCAGCTCCAATGAGGCTGTTGGCGCCCGTGATTAGCGCTTTCATACGAGTCTGCAGAACTGCCAAAGGTCGATGCGGCCGGTTGTCATTGACTTCTGAATCTAGTCGTGTGCGGGCAAGCCACTACGACGGATTCTCCGACATCCTCGGACCAACCCCTTTTCGTGGTTGATCTTGGATTCGGGGCAAAAAGAAACCCTCCTCGCCTGGTGGCGGGAGGGTGTTTTCCCTGGTGAGGGTTTGGCTCCGGGGGTGAGGCTCGAACTCACGACCCACTGATTAACAGTCAGTTGCTCTGCCAACTGAGCTACCCCGGATAGCGACCGTCAGGATACCAAGAACCAGGCCTTCCCGATGCCCGATTTGGGGTTTCTTGCTGCCTGTTGGCCCGCAACTAGTCCAGGTAGTCGCGCAGACGGTCACTGCGGATCGGGTGCCGGAG
The DNA here is from genome assembly GCA_020628065.1 of Acidimicrobiales bacterium. Classification (GTDB taxonomy): domain Bacteria; phylum Actinomycetota; class Acidimicrobiia; order Acidimicrobiales; family SZUA-35; genus JAHELU01. The sequence goes on along the minus strand of JAHDFR010000249.1, from coordinate 2,745 downwards.
CTTGGCCAACGTCTTCGACTCGATCTGGCGGATCCGCTCTCGGGTTACGCCGAAGGCCAAGCCAACCTCTTCCAGAGTGCGAGGCCGACCATCCTCCAGGCCGAAGCGAAGACGCACTACCTCGGACTCTCGATCCGACAAGTCGCCGAGAACTTCTTCCACCGCCTGAATCAAAAGCTTGCGGGCGGCCAGATCCAGCGGAGCAGCACCCTTGTCGGGGATGAAGTCGGCCATGGAGGTGTCATCCTCGTCACCGATCGGGGTGTCGAGCGACAACGGGTCCTGGGAGGCGACCCGAAGAACCTCTTCCACCTTCTCCACCGTTAGATCGACCTCGCGGGCCAGTTCGGGCACCGTCGGATCCCGCTCCAAACGAGCGCTCAGATACCGCTGAGCCCGCATGACCTTGTTGATCGACTCGACCATATGGACCGGAACGCGGATGGTTCGGGACTGATCGGCCACCGCCCGGGTGATGGCCTGACGGATCCACCACGTTGCGTAGGTCGAGAACTTGAAGCCTTTGGTGTAGTCGAACTTCTGAACGGCCCGCATAAGGCCCAGATTGCCCTCCTGGATGAGATCCAGGATGGCCACACCTCTGCCGACGTGGCGCTTGGCGATCGACACCACGAGCCGCAAATTGGCGGAGATGAGGTCCTGACGGGCGGCATCACCGTCGGCGACCGTGCGGCGCAACTGCCGCTGCCGGTCCCGGGGTTCCTGGCTCCAAAGACCGTCGGCCATCATGCCCGACACCGTGGCGGCGGCTTCGTCCCCCGCCTCAATGCGCTTGGCCAGCGACACTTCCTCGGCCGCGGTCAACAGCGGAACCCGTCCGATCTCTTTGAGATACATACGAACCGGGTCCGATGAACCGCTGGCCCGTGCCATGGCGGCGGCAGCGGCACGGGCCGGGTCGACGTTGCGACGCAAACGTCGGGTACCTATGCCATCAAACTCGCTGGGGTCGACCGGGTCCTCGTCGAAGGGAATCGAGTTCTCCTCCATAAAGGCCCTGATCTCATCCAGAACGTCGGGCGTCAGCTCAACACCGGACACCACAGCGACCACATCATCGGTGGTCAGCGGCCGCCCGGAGCGGGAACGCAGAAGGAGACGCTGCTTGTCCTCTTCTCGAAGCGCTACCGAGGCGGCGTTATGGCTGGCTTGGCTCAACTGCCCCCTTCTTCCGTAGTGCTCGACAGTTCCTCATCTTCGCCCTCTCTCAACCAAGCTAGCAACTCGGCGATGACCTGTGCCTGTCGGGTCGGGTTTCGGATCTCTTCCAGCTGCAATCGAAGCCAGGTGTGGTGGCGAAAGATGTCAGGCCGGTTTGCCGCGTCGGCATGGCTGAGCATCTCTTTGGATGACGCCATCTCCATCTCCAAGAGATTCTCCCACAACCGGGCGGCGACATCCATTGGCTCGGCTTCAGACTCATCAACCGACAGACGCTGAACCAGCTCCGCCACCTCGGGCCCACCGGCCACCATCACCTCTTGCAGCCCGTCGTGAACCGAAAGAAGCTCATAGACGGTTGCGCACAAGGCGTCGGCGAACAGATCCCCACACAGCAGGCCGGCGGTTTCATCCCGGCGATGCACAAGGAGCTTCAGCGCCTCCAACTCGGGGCTTTGATGCGGTCCGGAACGTCCCGTGGACTGTGAGCGAGGCCGAGACGATCCGGTCTGGGGCCGATCACCGGCCTCCAGTTGTGCGCGAAGGAGGTTGAGATCCAACCGACATCGAGAAGCGACACTGACGACGTACTGATCCCGAACCAGAGCGTCGGGATGCTCCCGGATCATCTCCAGCGCCCGTTCGGCGCCCTTGGCCCTGCCCTCGGCGGTAGACATCTCGGCATCATCGAGCACCCGGTTGATACGGAACTCGAGGAACGGCTTGGCCCCGTCAATGGCGGCCACCAAACGCTCGGGATCGGAGCGGGCCAGATCTCCGGGATCACGTCCGGGAGGAAGGTCGGCAACGGCAACGTCGATGTCGTATTCCTTCTCCCACGCATAGAAACGGGCGGCTGCATCCTGACCGGCTGAGTCGGCGTCAAACGCCAACACCACCCTGCTGGCAAAGCGGCGCAACATCTTTACATGCTCATCGGTCAGCGCCGTTCCACAGGTGGCTACAGCCCGGTCGAGGCCGGCAACGGCAAACCCGATGACGTCGGTGTAGCCCTCACACACGATCACCTGGTCCGCTTCGACAATAGCGGTCTTAGCCCAGTTCAAGCCGTACAGAATCCTGCTCTTGGCATACACCGTCGATTCGGACGAATTCTTGTACTTCGGGCCATCATTCCCAGGCATGATTCGACCACCGAAGCCAACGGCCGCACCCTGAGCATCAAAGATCGGGAAAACGACCCGGGCCCGAAAGGCATCCTGCTGACGGCTCCGCCGATTGATGAAACCCAGACCACTGTCGACCAGGTCGTCGTTGGAGATCCTTAGCGCGCGGGCGAGCACATCCCACCCGTCGGGGGCCCAGCCGATCTGGTAGCGGCGCACGATGTCGCCGTCATAGCCCCGCGAACGCAAGTAGCTTCTGGCCGTCCCGGCGTCTTCGCTGGTCAGCAGGCGACGGTGATACCAATCGACCGCTTTGCCCACCACGTCCTGTAACTGAGTTTTTCGTCGCCTGGTGGCGCCCTCATCCGACGTTGTGTAGCGAAGAGTGATGTTGGCCCGATGGGCCAACGACTCGACCGCTGCCACGAAGTCGAGC
>JAHDFR010000061.1:13559-25448 GCA_020628065.1 Acidimicrobiales bacterium | reverse complement strand
GCAGGGCCCTCCAGGTTCAGCCCCGCTTTGCGAAACTTGTCTACCAGCTCGGTTGCCTTTGGGGTGGCGAAATAGGCGGCCACGCTTTGAGCGATGGTGGGCCCCACTCCGTCGATTTCAGCCATGGCCTCGGCGTCGGCTTCGACGATGGCGTCGATATGACCGAAGTGACCGGCCAGCGCTTCCGCCCCGCTTGGCCCGAGGTGACGGATGCCGAGCCCGACCAGCAGGTTCGCCAGCGGCCGGGTCTTAGAGGCTTCGAGGGCGGCGGCGAGATTGTCAATGGATGTCTGGCCGAACCCCTCAAGCTGGGCTACTTCATCCCAGTCGATGAAATACAGGTCGCCGGGGTCGGAAATGAAACCACGCTCGATGAACAGCGCAACACGGCTCTCGCCCATTCCTTCAATATCCAGCCCGCCACGCGAAGTGAAGTGCTCGATGCGGCCCTGCCGCTGAGCTTCACAGGTGGGGTTGACACAGAAGATATGAGCTTCACCTTCAGGGCGAACCAGACCGGTGCCACACGTTGGGCAGTTGGTGGGAAACTTCCACTTGCGCAGGCCTTTCGGCCGCTCCGACAGCACCGGGCCGAGAACCTCGGGAATCACGTCGCCGGCTTTGCGGACGATGACGGTGTCTCCCGGTCGGACATCTTTGAGTTGGACCTGATCGTCGTTGTGCAGGGTCGCCATTTGCACGGTTGAACCGCCGACGAACACCGGCTCCAGCACAGCGAACGGGGTGGCCTTCCCGGTTCGCCCAATCGAGACCTGGATCTCTTTGAGTTTGGTGGTCCGCTCCTCCGGGGGGAACTTGTAGGCAATAGCCCAACGTGGGGCTTTGGCCGTCGAACCGAGGGCACGCTGGCGGCTAAGCGTGTCGACCTTTACTACTGCGCCGTCGATCTCGTAGTCCAGGTCGTGACGGTGCTCCAACCAATCGTCGGTAAAGGCAACCACCTCGTCGATGGTTGACACCCTTCGCCGTTCAGGGTTAACCGGCAGCCCGAGCTCGGCCAGCCAGTCGAGGGCATCCCCGTGACCGTCCAAGGTGGGGCCGCCTTCAACCAGACCCAGCTGATAGGACCAGAAGTGCAGGTTCCGGCCGGCTGTCACCGAGGGATCCTTCTGGCGAAGGCTTCCGGCCGCCGTGTTACGAGGGTTGGCGTAGCGGGGCAGCCCGGCCGCCTCCATTTGCTCGTTGAGAGCGTCGAACACGGTCACCGGCATATACACCTCGCCGCGAACTTCGACCACCGCCGGGGCGTTCTTCAAGGTGTTTGGTATGACCGAGATGCCGGCGACGTTGCCGGTGATGTCCTCTCCGACCCGACCGTTTCCCCTGGTGGCGGCCTGGACCATCTTGCCGTTCTCGTAGCGTATTGAACAGGCCACACCGTCGATCTTCAGCTCGCATACGTACCCCACCGGGGCCGCCTCGGAGGCAAGGTCAAGTCCGTTGGCCACCCTGGCCGCCCACGCCTCCAGCTCCTGCCGGTTGAAGGCGTTGTCGAGGCTCATCATGGGCACGGTGTGGGTCACCGGTGCAAACGTGGCCGAGGGAGCTCCGCCCACGGCCAGCGTGGGTGAATCAGCGGTGGCCAGATTCGGATGGGCCGATTCCAACTCCTGTAGACGCCGAACCATCATGTCGTACTCGACATCGGGGATCTCCGGAGCGTCCAAGGTGTGGTATCTCTCGTTGTGGTACGCAATGGTTGAGCGCAGCTCGTCCATCTCGGCGGCAACGGAAGATTCCGCGCCCGCCGCTGCTGAAACTGCGGAGGATTTCGAGCCGGCCATATCACGATCTTACCGGTCCGCTGTGACCCCCAACCGGCATCGCCGCCGGACGATTTCACCGCCGGGCTGGTGTGGAAAGCACCCTTCTACACTGGAGCCATGAGCATGGCCGATAGCCTGGCGGACCGCTTGGGAGTACGAACGACCGGACCTTGGGAGCTTTGGCTTTTGCGTGTCCTGTGGTTGGGAATACCGGTGGTTGCTGGGCCGGTACTCGGGCAGGTCATCGACGGCACCGCGGCGTCGGGAACCATCGTTGTCGAGGTGGCGGCTTGGGCCTTCTGGTTCGTCGGCCTGGTGGCAACGCTGGTGCCACACCCGGTCAGCCTGACCGGTGTCCGCATACTGGCCCCGTCCGTCGTCGGCGTCGCCCTTCTGGCCTTGCTCGGCACCGCACAAGCCACAGTAGTGGCGACGGCGGCAGTGTGTGGTGTGGTTCTATCGGTGTTGGCGCTCCTGCCGTCGGTGGGTGACGCCATGGTCAACGGCTCGGCCTATGGTTCCGAACGACGCATGGCCCTTCGAACCCCGGGCCCAACCCTGTTCGGGCCGCTCCAGCTGGCCTGGTTGGCGGTATTCGCCGGATTGTCCGGGTGGGCTGTGGCCCTGATGGCCGGGCGACCAATCTTGTCTGGTGTTATGGCCGTCGTCGGCGGCGGGCTGGGCTGGCTGGGGTGGAGAATCCTCCACCAGTTGGCACTGCGCTGGGTAGTGTTCGTTCCCGCCGGATTTGTCCTTCACGATCGGATGCAACTGCGAGATCCGGTGCTGATACCTCGAACGGCGGTCTCCACCCTCGGACCCTCACCGATCGACGACAGTGACGACCTGCTCGACCTCTCTGCCGGCTCACTTGGCCTGGCGTTGGAGGTTGAGACCCGCCAGATCATCGGATTCGACCATCGACAGGGCGCTGATGTGTCCACCGTAAATGCCACCAACATCAGGTTCACCCCCACATTGCCCGGCGGCGTTCTCACCGAAGCTCGCATACGCGGTCTACGAATCGGCGAGCCCAGCCGCCAGCCACTCGATCAGCCAGCCGACTCCTGAATCACTGCCGAGTGGCATTCGCCCAATCAACGGGCGCCGGGGTCCTGCCTTGCATAGGCTGGAAGGGTGAACGCCCTACACGAACTGCTCGCCGCCCGTTCCTACCTGGTGCTCGACGGTGCCACTGGAACCGAACTTTTCCGCCGAGGCCTGGAGTCCGGCAACCCCCCTGAGGAGTGGAACGTCGACCGTCCAGATGTCATCGGTGACGCCTACAGCGCCTACACCAACGCCGGCTCCGACCTGTTCTTGACCAACACCTTCGGAGGCACCCGCTACCGGCTGGCTCTCCACAAGCTGGACGAGCGGGTTCATCAACTCAACGCCGCCGCCGCTCGAATCGGTCGCCAGGTAGCAGAAGCAGCCAAGGCCGAGTCCGGCCGAACCATCCTGGTCGCCGGGTCGATGGGGCCGACGGGCGAACTGTTGGAGCCGATGGGTTCGATGAGCCAGTCGGCGTGCCAGACGGCCTTCGCCGAACAGGCCGAAGGTCTGGTGGACGGCGGCGCCGATGTGCTGTGGGTTGAAACCATCTCATCTCTTGACGAGGCTGCCGCTGCGGTGGCCGGTGCCCGCTCGGTCAGCAATCTCCCGGTGTGCGTCACCTTCAGCTTCGACACGGCAGGGCGGACGATGATGGGGGTCACCGGTGAACAGGCTGCACAGTTCGCAGTGGAGAACGATCTGGCCGCGGTGGGAGCAAACTGCGGCAACAACCTGGCTGACACCGAAGCCGCTCTTATCCAGATGCGGTCGGTCACCAGCGACATCCCACTGATCAGCAAGGGCAATGCCGGCATTCCCAAGTGGGAGGGAACAGAGCTGCACTATGACGGAACACCGGAGGTGATGGCCGCCTATGCAGCCAGAGCCAGAGACGCCGGTGCGTCACTTATCGGTGCCTGCTGTGGTAGCACACCGGAACACATCTCGCTCATGCGTGACGTGTTGGACGGTGACGTCCCGATCCCCGAGGTGGAGGAGATCCCGGCCACGACAACACTGGTTGTCCGTGAGCCGTCAGCCGGGGGTGGCCGACGACGAGGGCGACGTCGCCGCTAGGCCCGGACAGGGCCGACACAACCCAGGCGTCAAACCCCACCGCCATCCAAGAGTCCGAAAATGAGGAGAAGCCCGGCGTCCTAGCTAGCCGGGCTTCTCGCTTATTGTTTTAGCACATGGTGGGCCGAAGCGACACCCGTAAACTGCTTACGGCCACAGTCGGCCACTATGTGCCGACGATGCCTCCGTCTTTTCGGGTGATCACAAACGTGCAGTCCCGGGGGATGGTTACCCCGTCAGGCACCTCGTTCTCCACCGGGAAGTTGGTCAGCGTCGGATCACCGTTGCCCGGATGTTGGGTGTTGGCAAACAAGGTCCGACGGTCCGGTGTAACGGTTAGACCGGTGATCTCGTCGCCGGGAACGCCGGTCAACAGACGACTGATCTGACCAGTGGCCGGATCGGACACCAACATCTGGTTGTTCAGGCCGTCTTTCTGGCCACCGTCGGTCTGGATCCAGATACGACCGTCGGGGTCGGCCCACAGACCATCAGGATCGGCGAATGACTGCTCGGTACCGTGAGTGGTCTCGGCGATGATGTAGATATCCCACTCGAAGCTGGTGCCGGTGAACTGGTCGGTATCGGTCCAACGGATAATGTGACCGTCGGCGTTGGGGGCCAGCGGGTTGGCGGCGTCAGCCTCGGTTCGGCGGGAGTTGTTGGTCAAAGTGCAGTACACCTGGCCGTCGGGAGCCACCGTGGTCCACTCCGGGCGGTCCATCGGGGTGGCGCCAAGAATGTCGGCGGCCACCCGGGCGTTGATCAGAACCTCGCCCTGATCGGCGAACGCCGCGGCCAGCGCCGGATCGTCGATGGTCAGCTCCAGCCATTGGCCGGTGCCGTCTTCGTCGAAGCGGGCCACGTACAGCTTGCCGTGATCCAGCGGGCTCATGCCTCGGGCCAGCATCGACTTGTAGTTCGAGTCGGACACGAACTTGTAGATGTAGTCGAAGCGCTGATCATCACCCATGTAGGCCACAACTCGACCTCCCCGACCGACGGTGAAGGCCACACCCTCATGCTTGAACCGCCCCATGGCGGTCCGCTTAATGGGAGCGGCATCGGGGTTCATGGGGTCGATTTCGACATTCCAGCCGAAACGGTTGTACTCGCCGTCGTAGTCGGGGTTGGACAGATCCCACCGGCCGTCGTAGTTCTCCCAACCGTAGCCAAAGCCGGTATCGGTGAAGCCGTAGCGCTCCTGAGCTGCGTTTGGTACGAAGTCCTCGCCCAAGGTGGAGCCAAAGTAGCCGTTGAAGTTCTCTTCGCAGGTCACGTAGGTGCCCCACGGCGTGTAGCCACTCGAGCAGTTGTTCAACGTACCGAACGACGGACGGGACGGGTCACCGAGAGCCGGGTGGCCGGCCACCGGCCCGGCGAACTCAACCGGGGTGTTGGGGGTGATACGACGGTTGTAGCCACCGCGAACGACATCCCACGAGCCTCCGGACTCGGCCACTTCCACCACGGAGACACCGTGGGCGGCCTGCGAGAGTCGGACGTCCTCCAGCGACTCAGGACCGGCCTTGCCGTATACGTGGGTGTTACGGCCGAACTCGTGGTTGAGGCAAATAACACCACGATCGCTGTTGCGCGACAGTGGGAAGAACCACATGCCGTCGTGACCGATGCCGATCTGCTTCTCCTGGTCGGCGGCCGTCTTGGAGCCGTTGACGTGTTCGGGATAGGGGGCGACGATCGGGGTGCCCCAAGGGATGAGTACCTGGTACTGGTAGTCAGGCGAGATCGACGGGTTCACTCCCCCACCGTTGGCCAGTGTTACCGGTTCGAATCCAATAAGGTCAGCCTGCCCCTTGGCCATTCCCTTGCCGTTCGCCCGGGAAGCCACTGCGGCACCCGCGGTGCCCTGGGCAAAGAAGGTGGTGGCGGTAGCGGCCAAACTGCCGGCCATCACGGTGCGGCGGGACAATCGAGCCCTGAGGACATCCTCAAAGGGTCGATTGTCCGACCGGTTGGACACAAAATCGTCTACGGTCACGTCGTGCTCCTGTCGTATTCGACGGTTGGTGGATCCCTACGCCAGGCACCCATCGCACAGCAATCTACAACAACAACATCTGCGTCAACTGACGCAGCAATGTAGCCACGGTTAACAGTGCTCGAATTCCCCCTACGGCGTAGGTAAACAAGCTACCACTGTCAGCCTTCTACATACAGTTGAATCGACAACTAACGATTCCAGAGCTGCTACAGGTCGTTGATTGGCGCCTCAAGCTGAGGCCTTGGCCAACCGATCCAGAACCGCCTCAAGTAGCTGACCCGATGTGGGAGGAACCACCAACAGCTCCTCCATTCCAGCCATGTCGGCCGACCGCAACGTGCCGTACAGCCGAGCGGCATAGCCGGTAGCGTCGGCCGGTAACTGCCAGTGAGGCTCGTGGTCGATAGCGAAAGGGGCGATCACCCCGATCTTCGTTTCGGCTTCGATCAACGGCAACAGTTCCCCGGCGTGAGCTGCTTGCACCAACCTGACGGGCGTCTCCGGGGCATAGTGCGAAGCCAACATTCCCGGAGCCCGTGATTCGCCGCCGCGCCCGTCGACCACCTTGCCGATCACGGACTCGAGCTCAACCATCGAAATACCGCCGGGTCGAAGAAGCTCGGGAGTTGCGCCGGTGAGATCAACAATGGTCGACTCGACGCCGACTCGACTGGCGCCACCATCGACGACAACACTCAGGCCCGGCAGGGCGTCGTCGATGACGTGAGCGGCCGTCGTTGGGCTGATCGAGCCGAAGCGGTTGGCTGACGGTGCTGCAACCAAACCCGAGCCAACCCGGGCGAATCGTTCAAGCAGCTCGAGTGTGAGCGGGTGATCCGGTACCCGCAGGCCGACGGTTGGGCGACCACCCACCGTTTCGGCCGCCACCACACCATCGACGGCCGCGCTCCCCGAGCGCCGTCTGACGACGACGGTCAACGGACCGGGCCAGAACGCTTCGGCTAGGCGCAGAAACCGCTCATCGAGCCCTTCGGCCACCGCTGCCGCCGCTGCCGCGTCATGCACGTGAACGATGAGAGGATGGTCGGCGGGCCGACCTTTGGCGGCGAAAATCTTGCCTACCGCCTCGGCCGATGCGGCGTCGGCCCCCAATCCGTAGACCGTTTCGGTCGGGATGGCCACCAAACCGCCGGCCACCAGCTCGGCCACGGCGACATCAAGCTCGTCGCCGCCGACAACGGTGACTGTCATCGGCTCACGGACGGTTGGCGGCAATACCGCCGCCGACCACGTTTTCACCCTGATAAAAGACGATCGACTGTCCGGCGGCAACCCGCTGCTGAGGGTCGTCCCATCGAACCACCACAGAGGCCGCATGGCCGGACTCGGGCGACTCGATTCGACCCGCTCTGGGTCGACCGTGCGCCGAGCACTGCACGGTCACGGGACCGTCAACCGGAGCTTCGGACCACTCAACAGCCTCAACCCACTGCTCGTCGACCATCAGCAGGTCCCGCTCCCCCACCGTCACCGTGGCAGTGGCATGATCGATGTCAACGGCGTAACGTCTGTCGGTGTCGCCGCCAAGATTCAACCCTCGGCGCTGACCCAGGGTGACCAGCTCAATCGATTCGACTACGCCAACCTCCTCACCCTCGGTGGTTACCAGGCGGGCCGGACGTAGCGGGATGCGGTCTCCGAGGAATGTCTGCCTGCCACCAACCGAGTGGATGAAACAGACATCCTGACTGTCCGGCTTGTCGGCGGTGCGCAGACCGAGACGACCGGCCAGCGCCCGCACATCGTCCTTGTTCAGGTGACCCACCGGGAAGCGAAGACGTCGCAGTTGAGTCTGGTCCAGCATGTGCAGAACGTACGACTGGTCTTTGGCGGCGTCGGCACCCCGGGAGATACGTAGTAGGCCTTGATCGTCGGTTTCGATCCGGGCGTGATGACCGGTGGCCACCGTGTCGAAGCCCAATGCGTCGGCTCGACGAAACAGCTTGTCGAACTTGATGTGGCGATTGCACTCGACACACGGATTCGGGGTTCGGCCCGCCTGATGATCAGCCACGTACGGATCGACCACAAATTGATCGAACTCGTCACCGAAGTTGAAGACATGGTGATCGATGTCCAGTTGCTGGGCCACTCTCCGGGCATCGTCCACATCGGACACCGAACAGCAACCGGAGTCCGACGCACCGCCCCAGAGTTTCAACGTCACGCCGACCACTTCGAAGCCCTGCTCGACCAGCAGTGCGGCGGCAACCGAGGAGTCAACGCCACCGGACATGGCCACCAGCACCGGGCCTTTCTCGACTGACCCAGTGTTTGTACTGACGGAACTCATCCAATCAACCTCGTTCCCGTAGTCGAGCGACAGCCGGAGGCACCGCAGCCAATACGGCATCGACGTCGGCATCGGTCGAGCCGTAACCCAACGACAGCCGAAGAGAGCCGAACGCCAGATCCCGGGGATAGCCCATAGCAGCCAAGACATGGCTGGGATCCATCGCTCCGCTGGAACACGACGAGGCGGCCGACGCCATGATGTCGCTCTTCTCCAGCAGGATCAACAACGCCTCGCTGGCAATACCGGGAAAGCAGAAGTGAGCGATATTGGCCGTCTTGTCAGCCCTGGTACCGGTCTCGATAGCGCCGTCAACGTCGGCCAAAATCCCGTCGGCCAACCGATCACGAAGGGCAGCAACTCGGGGAACGTGCACTGCTCGCTGCCGGTGAGTCTCGGCTGCCGCCACGGCCATGGCGGCGATACCGGCGACATTGTGCGTACCACCGCGACGACCCCGCTCCTGGCCGCCCCCGCGAAGCAACGGCTCGAAACCCAAAGACCGCTCACCGTCGCGGACGACCAGACATCCAACCCCTTTGGGGCCGCCGAATTTGTGAGCGCTGACCGAAACCAGGTCCGCTCCCGCCGTTGCAGTGGACAGATCGAGCCAGCACAACGCCTGGACCGCATCGGTGTGAACGACGGCGCGAGGAGCCAACCGTCGCGTCAGCTCGATGACCTCATCCAACGGCTGGATCATGCCGGTCTCGTTGTTGACCGTCATCACCGACACCACAGAAACCTCGGAACCGGTTTGTGTCAGCACCTCCTCCAACTCGGCCAGATCAAGACGACCATCACCGCCCACGCCGATAGACACCCCGCCGTGATGTTCCACCGGGTCGAGGACAGCGTGATGTTCGACGGCCGAACACAAGGCGGTGCCACCATTGGCGTCCAACACCCCGGTGACGGCCAGGTTGTCGGCCTCGGTCCCACCGGCAGTGAACACAATCTCACCGGGCTTGGCCCCGAGTACCTCAGCCATGGTTTCCCGGGCATCGTCGAGTATCCGGTTGGCCGCCCGTGCCATGCGGTGAGCACCCGACGGGTTGCCGTACTGCTCGGTCAGCAGCGGCACCATGGCTTCGACCGCCGATGGCCGCACCGGCGTGGTGGCCGCGTGATCCAGATAATGAACCATCGCTACTCAACCGGCGGGGCAGGCCGGTGGAAGACGGCGTTGGTGACGTTGACAATCACGTGATCATCTCCGTCAACTCGAGCCTCACCGTCGACGATGATCGAATAGTGAGCCGGATTGAACCCGTAGTCGGCATCAGTGTCGCCCGAGTCACCGCCCGAATCACTGATCATCAACGGCTGGGACAACGCGGGCCACAGGACGCTGACTCCGGGCTGCTGACGGCAGTTGCCGATGGTCGTGCGACCGGCCTTGCAACGGAGCTCGACCTGATCATCAGCGGCGGCAATCTGGAAACTTAGATGAGCGGCGTGCGGTCGACTATCCATGATGGAGGACAGCAGAAATCCCGCCCCGCGGGCGGCGATCAACGGTGCCAGGTCGGATAGGTCGATGCGCATACTCATTAGCTGCCATTCTAGTGGGGTGCGTTCCCGACCAACCGAGCGATCCCAGCCGTCTGTGGTGACGCTCACCGACCCCCGGGCCTACGGCCGGTCGTTCTCCGAAACCTACGACGCCTGGTACCCAACCGTTACCGATGCCAACGCCACCGCCCGCTTTGTCGCCGACCGGGCATCGGGAGGCCTCGTTCTCGAACTAGGGGTCGGCACCGGCCGATTGGCGGTGGCTCTCCGAGCGGCAGGCCTCGGCGTCGTCGGCCTGGATGCATCGCCCGACATGTTGACCCGCTGCCCGACCGACATCGCCAGGCTCCAGGCCGATATGGCGCTACCCCCGGTGCGATCCGGGGCCGACGTCACCGTGCTGTGCGGGTTCAACACCGTATTCAACCTGGCTTCCGAACAGCGCCAGCAGACGTTGTTCCACCAGATGCGGCCGCTGGCGTCAGCTCTCATCCTCGAGACCATGGAGTTGGGCAGCCGAGCCGACGCCGCCGAAACCGATACCTCAACCTCTACCTCAACCAGAGCAACCACCCAGGTCGGGCTGAAAGAGGTCGACGACAGACAGGTGCTCGTCACCACCACTACGCAGGATCACTCCAGCCAAACCGTCGTGGGTCGCCACCTGGAGATCACGGCCACCGGAGTGGTGGCCAGGCCGTGGATTCTGCGTTGGGCCACCACGACACAGCTGGATGCCATGGCTCGGGCGGCCGGCTTCGACCTGACCGAACGCTACCGATCCTGGGACGGTGATCCGTGGCCAACCGAACCGGCGGATACCGATGGCGAAGTTGCCATCAGCGTCTACCGCTAGGGCGGACGGCGCCCGCACCGGTTCCCATGATCTGCTCGCCCGGCGGTCCCACGCAAGGCACTAGTGTTGAGACGTGACTGCATTGACCAAATCGACCCTCAACCCGAGCATCGAGGTCAGTATCGACATTGACCGTGCGCCCGACCAGGTGTGGGCCTACGTTCAGGACATCTCCACTCACGTTGAGTGGATGGCCGACGCCGAAGCCATTCGCTTCCTCGGCTCTCAGACCCACGGTGCCGGAACCACGTTCGAGTGCGACACCAAGGTCGGCCCGTTTCGGCTAACCGACGTCATGACCGTCACCAGTTGGGAAGATGCCAAGCAGATGGGCGTCCGCCACGAGGGCGTCGTGACCGGCGAAGGTATCTTCACCCTCAGTCCGATCGCCGGCAACGCCACCCGATTCACCTGGAACGAGGACTTGATCTTTCCGTTCTGGATGGCCGGGTCTTTGGGAGCAACCGTGGCCAAGCCGGTCCTGACCGCTATTTGGCGACGCAATCTCACCAGGCTCAAAAGCCGGGCCGAGTCTCTGTAAACAGCCGGCAAACACCGAATCGACAGCGAAGACCCGGGGAATAGAGCGCGGCAGCAGCCTGTTCCCATCTGCATGTTCGATCTCGAACTGCGACCCATCTCTCAACAGGTCCTTCGGCCTGTTGCTCGGCTCTTGGTCGGGGTACGGCCTGACACCATCACCCTCATCGCCGGTCTCGTGGGCCTCGGTGCCGCGGCGTCGGCTGCGTTCGGTGTTTGGCCCCTAGCGGTAGCGGCTTGGCTGGCAAACAGGGTGCTCGACGGCCTCGACGGCGTGGTCGCACGGTTGAGGAACGGTGCCGGGAGCGATGCCGGTGGCTATCTCGACATGACGGTCGACGTCGCGGTCTACGCTCTCGTGCCTCTGGGAGTGGCAATCGGCATTGGTTCCCACGGCGCGTGGGTGGCTGTAGCCGTACTTCTGGCCTCGTTCTACTTCAACACCATTACCTGGACCTACCTGTCCGCCGTCCTGGAGAAGCGGCAGCTTGCCGGTTCCGCCAACGGCCGCGTCGGCGCGGCGACATCAATAGTCATGCCGCGAGGGCTGATCGAAGGCGCCGAGACTGCCGCCTTGTTCAGCCTCATGTTGGCTACGCCATTGATCGGGCCGGGTTGGCCGGTGGCCGTCATCTGGATCATGGCGGCACTGGTGACCGCCGGCGGACTGGCCCGCTTCGCTCTCGGACGAAAGATGCTGCGTTGACCAACTCCGACTTGACCAACTCCGACTTGACCA
>JAHDFR010000061.1:12296-13459 GCA_020628065.1 Acidimicrobiales bacterium | reverse complement strand
TTGACCAACTCCGACTTGACCAACTCCGACTTGACCACCAACGAACCCGACCAAAGCGCCAATCTGGTCCCGGCCGACGGCGAGTATGCTGCCGGTCCACGTCGAGGCCAGCGCATAGCGGCGGTGGCCATTTGGGCTCTCCTAATCGCCTCGTACCTCTACTACATCCGTTCACGGGACCTGTCTCCACTTGAGGCCGCCGATCAGCTCCGGGCCATCCTGGTCGACAACTGGTGGGGACCTGCCCTGTTTGTCGTCGCCTACATCGCCCGCCCGCTGGTACTGTTCCCGGCCAGCATCCTCACCATCTTGGGCGGGTTGGCCTTCGGTTTGTACTGGGGCACGGCATGGACGGTATTGGCTTCCAACTTGTCGACCCTGGCCGCCTACGGAGTCGGGCGATTCCTTCTCAGCGGCACCCTTGGCGATCGTCTGCTGGAGCTGGCGGGAGCGCTGGCTCGCCGAGCCCAAGCCCACCCATTCGAGACCACGGCGGTGATGCGGCTCCTCTACTTCCCGTTCGACGCCGTCGGTTATCTCAGTGGTTTCCTGCGACTCCGGCTGGGACCGTTCATGGCGGGCTCGTTTCTTGGGACTCTGCCCGGGACAGTGGCCTTCGTCGGCTTTGGCGCATCGGTGGAGTCGCTTTCGGACGGAACACCTTCTTTTGACGTGAGAATCCTTCTCGCATCCGTTGCCCTGGTCGTCTCAGGGTCGATAGTGAAGTCACGGGTCGAGAAGCGCTATGTGGCAACGGCGACCGAGCCGGAGGTCAACCACCAATGAGCACAAACTACGACGCCATTGTCATCGGATCGGGCAGTGGCGGCCTGACCGCCGCAGTCGGGCTCTCCCGTTTCGGCAAGCGTGTGTTGATGATCGAACGAGGCCGGGTCGGCGGGGACTGCACCAACTTTGGTTGCATCCCGTCCAAGGCTCTGCTTCACCTGTCGGCCGACTTGTCCGCCCGGTCCAAGCCGGAAGACGGTCCCACCGCAGCGGTGTCGGACATCTTGGAGCGGGTACGGCGGCGACGAGACGACCTTGAAGCTCACGAACGGGTCGAATTCGGTGGCATGGACGGCATCGATCTGATTTTCGGCACCGCCACCGTCACCTCGCCCAACACCGTCGCCGTTACAGCTCCCGACACCGACCACTCA
>JAHDFR010000061.1:0-12196 GCA_020628065.1 Acidimicrobiales bacterium | reverse complement strand
ACCAACCTGGTGGTGTCGGGCTCGGTCACCTATGAGGCCGACCACATAGTTGTGGCCACCGGTTCGTCCCCTCGGAGGATCCCGATACCCGGCTTGCCGGAACAGATGTATCTGACCAACGAAGAGCTGTTCGAACAGAAGTCAGCCCCCGACCGGTTGGTCATTGTTGGCGCGGGCCCCATCGGACTGGAAATGGCCGTCGCCTTCAACCGACTTGGCTCCACCGTGACCGTTCTCGACGCCGCCCCCCAACTTCTGCCCGGGATCCTACCCGAGGCCGCCGACACACTGAGTCGGGCCCTTACAGCTCAGGGGATCGACCTCAGGCCCGGGTTGGCCCCACATCACTTCGACCCCGACCACAAGACCCTGGCAATCGGCCCACTCGGTCAAGAACCGGTTGAAGACATCGCCGACGTCGACGCTGTTCTGGTGGCCGTCGGAAGAGTCCCCAACACCACCAACTTGGGCCTCGAAGCTCTCGGTGTACAAATGACCAACGACGGACACATCGACATCGATGACAAAGGTCGAACGTCGGTCGAAGGCGTCTGGGCGGTCGGTGACGTGACCACCCACGGCGGTACAACCCACATGGCCAACGCCTGGGGTCGACGGCTGATACAGGCCATCGCCCTCCCTTACCTGCCGTTGAAGAAGCGCCCGGTTCGACCGGCGGTGACCTACACCTCGCCCGAGGTCGCCACCATTGGCGTCCACGAACCTACTCCAACCGACGACGTGAGGCGGATCGTGGTCGACCTGTCGGCCACCGACCGGGCCTACACCGATGAGGTGGAAGACGGCGTACTGATCGTCGATGTCCGCAAGCTGCAAGGCACTGTGCTGGGAGCCACGATCGTCGGGCCGCGGGCAGGCGATCTCATCGCCATGTTCAGTCTGGCCATGACCAACAACATCGCCTTCCACAAGTGGTACGGCACGGTCATCCCCTACCCGACCTATGGCGACGCCGTCACCCAGGCGGTCGACACGTACATTTCGGAGACGTTCCCCAACGCCGGATCCGAGCTGTCGGCATGGGCCGGTGGACGTTGGCGTGCCCTTCGTGGGCGTCTCGGTCAAGACTGATCGGCACCCTCGCCAACGGCTATAGGGGTCAATATCACCCACCTGAGGCTGACTACCCGCAATACTGGTTTGCGTCCGACACTGCGTCGGTAGATCTCGGGATTTCGCGGGATCCCCAAGAAGTAGCCTTAGGAGGCGACAACATGCTTAGTGAATTCAGGGAATTCCTTGAGAAGTTTAATGTTATTCCTATTGCCGTCGGCCTGATTTTGGCCCTGGCTTTTGCGCCGGTGGTCGAGTCTGTAGTCAACGTGATCCTGTCCCTGGTGGGCAAGGCCGGATTCATTCCCGACGGTGACACGTTCGCCGACTGGGCGCCGGCAGGCCTGCCGATTGGAGCCATGATCGCAGCGATCATCAGCTTTGTCATCATGGCCTGGGTTGTGTTCATGATCGTGAAGTCGCTGGCTCGCGCCGGCGCTCGCACCGAACTGGCTCAGACGCCGGATCAGGCTCTGCTGACCGAAATTCGGGATCTTCTGCGGTCCCGCTGATCGGTATCGATGCACCGGTGTGACCTGTGGGTCTCGCCGGAACTTCGCTTGAAGCGGAGGTCTCACAAGAGGCCTCCGCTTTGTGGTTTTGGGCATCTATTGGAAAACCGACGCTTGCAAGAAACCGACGCCTACAAGGAAACCGACGCTTACAAGGAAACCGACGTTCCCTCTTCAAAGCCGAGCAGCTCCTCGCCGACATGCTGCACGGCGGTCACGCCGTCAACCCGCTGCTTGAGAATCCGCTCAAGACCTTCTTTTAACGTCTGGCTGGAGGCCGGGCAGGTAATGCAGGCTCCCACCAGCTCAACCGAGACCACGCCGGACTCGTCGTCTACTCCGCGGAGAAAGATGTCGCCGTTGTCGGCCTGCACAGCCGGTCTGATCACCTTGACCACCTCGGCCACTTTCTCGAACATCTCGGAGCTCGACTCGCCTGAGTCGGGGCTCGTCGAAGAACTCGATGACTGGGCATCCTTGTCGGAACCGAGCTGTTCGGCGTTGGTTGCTATAGGTGAGGTATCAGGCACGTTCAGTAACTCTCGTCTCGAAAACTTTCGGCTCGACCTACCTTCAGGATATCTGTCGCCCCGTAACCTGAAGTCATGACCATTGGCACGGTTAGGGCTGTCACCCCTTTGGCCCATCAGGGCGGCTGGGACGAACTTCTTGTTGTTCTCGCCCCCATGCTGGTGCTTGTAGGCCTTCTTGTACTGGCAACTCGCCGGGTCAACGCCAAACTCGGTGACGGCGAGCCCGCCGGTGGCGAGGAGCACGGCCAATCAGGCGCCGGCCAATCATCCAGCGATCTTCCGGTGGAGGATCCAGCCGACACGTAGTCGGCCGATAGCAACCTGAATGTCCACCGTTACCAGTACATGGTTGGCTGACAAAGCCACCCTGGACAACCTGCTTAAGCCCCGGACCGATCTGGTGCGCGAAGTGGCCACCGAGTCCAACGGCACCCGCCACGTCTTCGAGCTGACCGAAGGACCCTTCACCCACTATCGGCGCACCGTCACGATCAACCAAGTGGAGAAGTCGCCCGGCGTCGAGACTTCGTTTCCCACCGCTACCGAAGAAGTCGAATATCGCCTGGCCATACCCCTGTGGTGGCCGTACCTCTGGCTGTTTTTCCGCCAGGCATTGAAGTCTCCCGACCGGCGACCTCGACGACGATGGTGGTGGCCGAAAGAGGTGGTATCGGCCGAGACCGCCCGCCTCATCGCCGTAGCCGGAACCATCGGGACAATGGCCGGCTACCTCGGAGTGATCATCGGCCAAACCATTACGTTCGCCTCCCGTGACTTCGGGGCGGCCGACAACGCCCAGGCCAACACACTGGCCGCCGTTCGCATCGGCGTACTTCTGTCGTTCATCTTCGTGCGTTACGCCGATCGGATCGGTCGCCGTCCGCTGATGATCTGGCTGGCCGCCGCCGCCATCGTCTTCACCTTTTTCGGGGCGTTGGCCCCGAATCTCATGAGTCTGGGAGCATCCCAGGCCATCGCCCGGGGCTTAACCACCGGGCTGATAACCGTGATAGGGCTGGCCGCCACCGAGGAAGTCCCGGCATCGTCACGGGCGCTGGCCGTGGCCTTCGTGGCCATGACCACCGGCTTCGGGGCGGCGCTGGTTGTATGGACTCTGCCCCTGGCCGATGCCGTAGACGGTGGCTGGAGACTGATCTATGTATTCCCTCTGGCGTTCCTCCCGCTTCTGTGGTGGCTTAGCCGGCAACTACCGGAAACTCGACGCTACGTGGTGGCCGAAGAAGCCGACTCGTCGGGAGAAATACGGTGGGGCCGTTTCGCCATGCTGGCCGCCACTTCGTTCGTGTTTCTCATGTTCGTTTCACCGGCCGCTCAACTCCGCAACGAATTTCTGACCGACGATCGCGGCTTCAGCGCCTTCGACGTCACCGTGTTTCAGCTTCTGGTGTCCATTCCGGCCACCATCTCCATTCCGGTCGGCGGGTATCTGGCCGACGTCATCGGGCGCAAAAAGGTCGGGGCCACCGCAATCGCCATCGGGGCCGTGGGATACGCCGCGTCCTACCAACTGGAGGGCCCGGCGATGTGGGTGGCCGCCCTCATCGGCTTCTGCTCCATGAACGCGGCGGTACCGGCACTGCGGGGCTACTCGACCGAATTGTTTCCCACCAAAGCCCGGGGCCGGGTGGGTGGCATGTTGGATGTGGTCGGGGTGGCGGGATCGGCAACCGGCCTGGTTATCGTCGGGGCGCTGGCCGTGCGTTGGGATGATCTCGGTTCGGGTATCGGCGCCATGATGTTCGGACCCCTCATCGCCGTCAGCATCATTCTGCTGTTGTACCCGGAAACGGCCAATCAGGAGTTGGAACAGTTCAACCCGGGCGATCCCGAGCTACCCGAGGACTCACCGGTGACTGGCGGCGAGCGTCCTGGCTCTAGCCCTCGCCCATGACGTTCATCAGTTGAAGCATGGCCCGCCGGTTCTGCTGGCGGCCGGCCTCGGTGGTGTTGTCGGCGAAAGCCTGTTCTTCGCCCAACCCCACGCCCACCAATTGTGACTCGTCGATCTCCAGCTCTCGGTAGAACTCAACGATGGCGTTGGCCCGGGCCCGCGACAGTTCAAGGTTGAACCCACTGCCACCCTGCGAATCGGTATAGGCGGTGATCGACATGACGATTGAAGGATTGAGCCTCAACACGTCGCCGCAGGCCTCTAGAAACGGAATGTACTCCGGATCGATCTCGGCCGAACCCGACTGAAAAAGAACCGGCTTGTCGAGTGCCACATCGGAAACCGAAGGCTCCGGAGCCTCCGGGTCGATGAAGAATGACTGCACGATGTTTTCAGACCCAAAGACATCGCCAGCCCGATTGAGGAAGGCCTGGGCCTCAACTTCGGAGACGAAAGCTCCTTCCACATGAAGCTTGCCGTCGTTGCGAATAGTGGCGCTGGCCGGCACCAAGCCAGATTCCGCATCATCCGATGGCGGCTCGATGCGAATAATCATCAAGTCCTCGTCGGCCTCGGTATCGGCTGAGGGCGGCTCCTCGGGCAGATCGGCGATCACGGCGTCGAAAGCTCCGCCCTCACCCAAGGCTTCCGACGACGGCTGAGCCGCCTCCTGCTCGCTCGACAAAACGGCCGACTCACCTCCTCCAATCAGTCCTTGCGACCAGGCCACGGTGGCGACGATTCCGACGACCAGCAGGCCACAGATGCCGGTTAGCAACCGACCGGCCGTCTTTGTCGGTTTCGGCTCATAGGCGCCATGTCCAACGTCGCCGATCTGGGGGGCTCGATAGACAGGCTCCGGCTCAACCACCCGCCGATTGACCGCCGAACGCCCGGACACGACATCCGTTGTCCGGTCGACGGCACGAGACGTCGACGGTAACTCGGGAGGAGCCTGAGCCATGGTAATAGCGGGAGCAACCTTGGGCGGAACCGCCGACTTCGACCCTTCAGTCGGCTGACGGTGCACTGTCGGCTCTACGGAACCGGCGTCCACCAACCTGATCAGTCGGGTTACGGCCGAGGTATCCCAAGTCCCTCCGCCCGGCAGCTCCGGATGAGTCAGGGCGATCCGATCGGCTATCTGGTCAGACGACAGGCCGCGGCCTCGAAGGCTGGCCAGCCGCCGAAGCACACTCTCGGCGTATATCGGTGAGTTGTACTGCTCCGAACCGAGGCCATCGCCATCGACCCCACCGTATACCTCAGACACACTGCCCTCCCAAGCATCAACAATCGCCAGAGTAGCGCTTGGGATTCCTGCGTGCCTTTGGACCGGGAAGATCCCACCAGGTGGTGGGCTGGAGGCCTCGATGAAGACCTAGTCGGACGCCAACAGAATGCGTCGGGCTTCGCTCAGTTCGGCGATGCGGGCTGCGGCCGCTTCGTCCTGGCCGCCGTGGTCGGGGTGAGCGTCCCGCAGGAGCGATCTGAACCGACGCTGCACCACACGCTTGGACGGGACCTCATCAGGTTCTCCGTCGATCCCGAGGATGTCAAGGGCCCAACCCACCGGATCGTTCCACGCCCGCAGACCGCCGATGTCGATCGACCGTCCCCCCATGACTACGGCGACGAAGGCGGAATCAACCGGACGGTCCCATACAAGCGCTGTTTGGAAGCCCTCAAACACCGCCTTCTTGGCTTGGAGGGGCAGAGTACCGGCGGCGTACACCGCCCCCAAGGCCAGCTGAACCGCTCGGGCGTTGTCGGCGTCAAAGTCGAATTCAAGACCGCTGATCCCACTCAACAGACGCTGACGGGAAACAGTGAGGCCGATGCGGTCGACCTGATAACGATGTCGTACCGTCGGCTGGATCACCTTTCGCCCGGCGGCCAAACGGTCCATAACCCTGACCAAGTCCTCCCGCAACTCCGGCTCAATGTTGGGAGCAACGTGGGCCATGATGCCAACCAGCAAGAGCCCACCGGCTCCGGGTGCAGGGTCGCACGGCAGATCCCGGCTACCGAGCGCGATGCGCCGGGTCGGGGCGATTGGGCGGGAGTGGCAGATTTCCAGTTCGGCCACCACGGTGCTCGCCGTCTCGCTGTTCACTGATCCCACGGTAGCTTCGGTCTTCTGTACAACGGCGGTGCGCAAGCCTATGTCACAAGCCAACTACCATGCCCCCATGGCTCCTGCTAACAGTTCTTCGACTACCGCCTTCGACATCGACAAGTTGCGGGTCAAACCCGGAGAAAAGGTAGACCTGTCGAAGGTTGATACCCGATCAACCCCGAGCTGGGATGGCGACGACAAAGACGAAGGCAAAGCCCGCCTGGTGGACCTGAACGGCAAGATGGAGCAGCTGCAGGAGCTGCTGTGGGCCAACGGCAAGGAACGGGTTCTGCTGGTGTTGCAGGCCATGGACGCCGGAGGCAAAGACGGAACCGTGCGCCATGTGTTCGAGGGGGTGAATCCCAGCGGCGTTCGGGTGGCGTCATTCAAAAAGCCATCGTCCAAAGAACTATCTCACGACTATTTGTGGCGTATACACCGCCAGGTCCCCGGCGACGGCGAGCTGGTCATTTTCAACCGCTCCCACTACGAGGATGTGCTGATTGTCCGGGTGGAAGAGCTGGTACCCCAGTCACGGTGGTCGAAACGGTACGACCACATCGTCAACTTCGAACAGATGCTGGCCGACGAGGGCACCACCATCGTCAAGATCTTCCTGCACATCTCCAAGAGCGAACAGCAGGAACGGCTGCAGGCCCGTCTCGACGAGCCGGAGAAGAACTGGAAGTTCGATGCCGGGGATCTGGGGCCTCGGGCGAAATGGGATGACTACCAGAAGGCGTTCGAAGAGCTGCTGCAAAAGACCAGCACCAAAGACGCTCCGTGGTTTATCGTCCCCGCCGACCGCAAGTGGTACCGGAACATCGCGGTGTCAGAAATCATGATTCAGACGCTGCGGGGCCTGAATATGAGTTACCCCGAAGCCGACTTCAACCCGGCTGACATCGTCATTCCCGACTAGGTCGTTACCCGACTCGCCCGTTCCCGACTAGCCCTTTAGCTGGTCGAGCTTGGACTTGCGATGCTCGGCCTCGATCAGGCGAACCGTGCCGGAACGACCCCGCATAACCAGTGACTGAGTGGTGATGGTCTCGTTGCCGAATCGCACACCTCGGAGCAACGCACCGGAGGAAATGCCGGTGGCGGCGAAGAAACAGTTCCTGGTGCTGATCAGATCATCCAGCGTGATGATCTTCTCGACATCAAACCCATGCTGCTCGGCCAGCTCCCGCTCGGCGTCATCTCGGGGCCACAAACGCCCCTGGAGGTCGCCGCCCATACACTTCAGGGCGGCAGCGGTAATTACGCCTTCGGGCGTACCGCCGATGCCGAACAAAATATCCACACCGGAATCCGGACGGGCGGTGGCGATAGCGCCGGCCACGTCACCGTCTTGGATCAGACTGATGCGGGCACCGGTGGAGCGAATCTCATCGATGATGCCGGCGTGGCGGTCACGGTTCAGAACAATAGCGTTCAGATCCCGAACGTCTTTGCCTTTGGCTTTGGCCAGGGCTCGGAGGTTCTTCTCCACCGGGAGGCGAATATCGACGATGCCGGCACCTTCCGGGCCGACGGCGATCTTTTCCATGTAGACCACTGGCCCCGGGTCGTACATAGTGCCCCGCTCGGCGGCGGCGATCACGGCGATAGCTCCGGCCTGGCCGGTGGCTGTCAAGGTGGTTCCGTCAATGGGGTCAACGGCGATGTCGGCATGAGGGCCCTGGCCGTTGCCGATGCGCTCACCGTTGTACAGCATGGGCGCTTCGTCCTTCTCGCCCTCACCGATAATGACGGTGCCGTCCATGGAGACGCCGTCAAGCATCACCCGCATGGCGTCAACGGCGGCCTGGTCGGCCTTGTGCTTATCGCCTCGACCCATCCAACGGGCGGCCGCCATGGCGGCCAGCTCAGTGGTCCTGACCAGTTCCATGGCCAGGTCTCGTTCTGGGGCTACCCAATCGGAAGTCATAGCGTCAGCCTCGCAGGTTGTGGCCGAAAGATCACTTCCGGCATTCGTGTGGGGTGGTCCTGTGCCGGCGACCTAGTGGTCGGTGGCGTGTCCGGTTCCGCTACCGACGGCGGCCAGCCGGGCATTGGCCCACTGAACGCCGATCTTGGCCTCGGGGTCGGACGGATCGGCCTCTAGTGCTGCTTCGGCATCAACCAGATCGGCTTGAGCCTGAGCGGCATCAACATCAGCGGCATGGACGGCCGCATCGGACAGAACGGTCACTTTGGAGCCGTTCACCGAGACAAAGCCACCGCGAACAGCGAAGCGCTTGACGTCACCAGAGGTCTCGCTCACCCGCACCTCACAGGGAACCAACGAACCGATGAACGGCTCGTGGCCGGTAAGGAAGGCGATCTCGCCTCCACCCCTGGTTCGGGCGGTGACCTGAGTCCCCTCGCCTGAGTACATGATGTCCTCGGGGGAGACGAACTCGACCTGCATGGCCATTATCGACCGGCCTCGGCCTGGAGACGCTCGGCTTTCTCACGTACCTGATCGGCGCCACCGACGTTGAGGAAGGCCTGTTCGGGAAGGTCGTCCAAGTCGCCGTTGACCAGCTGCTCGAAGCTGTCAATGGTGTCTTCGACCGTGGTGAACACACCGTCCAGGCCGGTGAAGACCTTGGCTACGAACATAGGCTGAGCCAGGAAACGCTGCACCTTGCGGGCCCGGTCAACGGTGATCCGGTCCTCTTCGGACAGCTCGTCGAGGCCGAGAATGGCGATGATGTCCTGTAGCTCCTTGTAGCGCTGGAGGATCTCCTGCACGCTACGGGCCACGTTGTAGTGACGGTCACCAACAACCTCAGGAGCCAGAATGCTCGAGGTTGAAGCCAGCGGATCCACCGCCGGGTAGATACCCAGGGCGGCAATCTCACGGCTCAGCTCGGTGGTGGCATCCAAGTGGGTGAAGGTGGTGAACGGTGCTGGGTCGGTGTAGTCGTCGGCCGGCACGTACACAGCCTGCATCGAGGTAATCGATTTACCGGCGGTTGAAGTGATTCGCTCCTGCAGAGTGCCCATCTCATCAGCCAGCGTGGGCTGGTAACCCACGGCCGAAGGCATACGACCCAGCAGGGTGGACACCTCCGATCCTGCCTGGACGAACCGGAAGATGTTGTCGACGAACAGCAACACGTCCTGGCCCTGCACGTCACGGAAATACTCGGCCATGGTGAGGGCTGAAAGGGCCACCCGGAGGCGAACACCCGGCGGCTCATCCATCTGACCGAAGCACAGAGCAGCCTTGTCGAGAACCGACGTTTCCCCGTCGCCCATGAGCGTCTCGCCCATCTCGATGAAGAGATCGGTTCCTTCGCGGGTGCGCTCACCCACACCGGCGAACACCGAAACACCACCGTGGTTGGTGGCAACACGGGTGATCATCTCAGTAATAAGCACGGTCTTGCCCACACCGGCACCACCGAACAGACCGATCTTTCCACCTTGGAGGTACGGGGTGAGCAAGTCGATGACTTTGATGCCGGTTTCAAGCACCTGCTTGGTCGGCTCCAGTGAATCAAACGATGGTGCCGCCCGGTGGATCTCCCACCGCTCCTTGATGTCCAGACTCTCGATGGGCACATCCAGAGGCTCGCCGATCACGTTCCAAATGTGACCCAAGGTGACGTCGCCGACGGGCACCGAAATGCCGGAACCGGTGTTGCGGACCTGCTGACCACGACGCAAGCCATCGGTCGGCTTCAGGGCGATAGCCCTGATTCGGCCACTACCCAGATGCTGGGCCACCTCGGCCACGACTGTCTCGGTTGCACCTTCGATTTCAACGTCGAACTCAATGGCGTGGTTGATCTCGGGAAGCTCCCCTGGAGGGAACTCGACGTCGACCACCGGCCCGGCGATACCGACGATCCGGCCGTCTTTCAGTTGAGGTTCTGTAGCAGTCATTCTTTCTTGCTCCTATTACGGCCTGAGTTATCTAGTTGGTCTGGGCCAACAAACGTTCAAGATCAACAGCTTCGGCTTCGTCACCGGAGCCATCGCCGAGGGCTTCGGCGCCGCCGACAATCTCCATGATCTCGGTGGTGATCGCCTCCTGGCGAGCTCGGTTCATGGCCCGGGACAGTTTCACGATCAGTTCTTCGGCGTTGTCGGTGGCCGCTTTCATGGCCCGCTGACGATTGGCGTGTTCCGATGCCGCTGCGTCCAGCAAAGCGGTGAACAATCGGGCCTCGACGTAGCGGGGCAACAGATCGGCCAGCACACCACCGGCTGAAGGTTCAAAACTGAACCCGGCCAAGGCAGCGGCGTCACCACCACCTTCTTCGGCCATCACCGTAACCGGCTCCAACGGCAGGAATCGACGGACAACGGCCCGCTGCGTTCCCAGCGAAACGAACTCGGTGTAGATGAGTTCCACCTGATCGACTTCACCGGCGTCGAACAGCTCGCGGACTCGCTGAGCAATGGCTCGAGCGTCCTCGAACGTCGGGTTGTCGGTGAAACCGCCGTAGGCGGAGTCGATGTTGTAGTTCCGGAACGAGAAATAGTCGTTGACCTTCTTACCAACGGCCAGAATTCGGTAGTCGCCACCGTCGGCCCGAAGAGCCTGGATCTCACGCTCGGCCGAGCGCACGACAGCCGAGTTGTACGGTCCGGCCAGACCACGATCACCGGCGCAAACCACGAAGGCCACTCGTTCGACGTTCTCAACCTGCCGCAGCAGCGGATGGTCGACATCGGCACCGCCAGCGGCCAGATTCTCAATCACTCCCGTGAGCTGCTCGGAGTACGGCCGGGCGGCCTTGGCCCGCTGCTGAGCTCGAGCCACACGGGTGGCGGCAATCAGCTCCATCGCCCGGGTGATTTTCTTGGTGTTCTTTACGCTGCCGATTCGGCGACGCAAGATTCTCTCGGCACCACCTGGCATCTAGCAAACCTCACTAACAAGTAATTGCGATGTTTCGGCCAAAGGCCGAAACTCGAGTTGAAAGGCAAAGCCTTTCATACCGCTTCCAGGCATTTAGGCCTCCGCCCGCGATACGTCTTCTTCGGGGAGAGTGTGAGGAGCGTCGACCATCTTGGTCTCGGCGTCAGCTTGGGCCTCGATGGCCGGATCGACCTTGTCGTAGTTGGTACCGACGAACTGCGTGGTGAAGGCATCGATAGCGGCTTCCAGCGCCTCTTCGTCGGGAACCTTGCCCTCGGTGCGGATGGTGGCCAGAACATCACTGTGGCGAGCGTTGAACCACTCGAGGAGTTCTGACTCGTAGCGACCGACGTCAGCCACTTCAACACCATCGAGATAGCCGCGGGTTCCGGCGTAAAGCACAATGACCTGCTCTTCGACCGGGACTGGGGCGTTGATGCCCTGCTTGAGCAGTTCGGTCAGTCGGTAGCCACGGTCCAGCTGAGCCTGCGACACGGCGTCGAGATCGGAGCCGAAAGCGGCGAAAGCGGCCAGGTCACGGAACTGCTGGAGGTCGGACTTGAGGGTACCGACCGCCGCCTTCATGGCTTTGACCTGAGCGGCTGAACCCACTCGGGATACCGAAATACCAACATCCACCGCCGGGCGAATACCGGACTTGAACATGTCGTCCTGCAAGAAGATCTGACCGTCGGTAATGGAAATCACGTTTGTCGGGATGAAGGCCGACACGTCGCCGGCCTTGGTCTCGATGACCGGAAGGGCGGTCATGGAACCGGCGCCCAGCTCGTCGGACAACTTGGCCGCCCGCTCCAGCAACCGGCTGTGCAGGTAGAACACGTCGCCGGGGTATGCCTCGCGGCCCGGCGGACGACGCAACAGCAGCGAAACCTGGCGGTAGGCCTCGGCCTGCTTGGACAGGTCATCGTAAACGATGAGGGCGTGATCGCCATTCTCCATCCAGTGCTGTCCGATGGCGCAGCCGGCATACGGGGCCAGGAACTTGAACGGCGCAGGGTCGGAAGCGGGGGCGACCACGACAACCGTGTAATCCATGGCGCCGAATTCTTCCAGCGTGGCCACCGTCTGAGCCACCGTGGAGGCCTTCTGGCCGACAGCGACGTAGATGCACTTCACGCCCAGGCCCTTCTGGGCCAGGATCGAGTCGATGGCGACGGTGGT
>JAHDFR010000248.1 GCA_020628065.1 Acidimicrobiales bacterium | reverse complement strand
GCGGCGACGGCAAGGCCGGTGCTCAAGTCGACTACCAGAGCGCCCCCGGCGCGGGTCGAAGTTGGGTAGGTTAGGGCCTGTTTGTGCAGCTCGCTGTTGAACCACGCTTCCAACAGTTGCTCCGGCGAGGTGCCGATGCCGCCCATCCATAACACCTCGTGGTCACAGTGTGCCAGCGCTCGTCTCTGAAGGTTCTCGGTGGCGCACTGTTCAGCCTCGGCCGCCAACTCGGGACTGAACTCGACCGGTGGTAGGTCGAAGTCTCGACGGCGGTCGTTCAGCTCGTCCACCAGTTCCATCTGCAGGCTTGGTGGCAGGAGGTTGAGCGAAGGTCGTGACGTGGTGGTTATGTCGTCGTCAGGCCCCGAATCATCCTTCGGTCCGGAGGCTGGTGGGGCTGAGGTGCTGGTGGTGCTTGTGACTTCTGCTTGGCTGGCGTCGTCCGTGTCGTTGCGGTCGCCGTCATCGGATGAGCTTGTGTCGTCGTCAGACGCGCCAGGGGGGACATCGTCGTCAGGTCCGCCAGAGGAGTCATTGCCGTCGTTGGTTGGCGCCGACACGGTGGGTGCCGATGGTGTCGAATCCACCGCCGATGAGGAGTTGCCATCCGAGGGGTCCGATGGCGACGGCACCGTCGCAACGGGCGAGTTCTCGGCCGTGTTGAGAGACGAGCTGTTCTGTCCCTCACCGTCGACCAGGACGGACATGACCGTGGGTTGTTCCCCCGATTCGTCACCGGTCGCTGTTTGGTCCGTCTCATTGACGGGTGCAGACGTTGTCGTGTCGGCTTCAGAGGACAGTGCTGAGAGTTCTTGTGCCTGGCCGCTCTCGATATTGCTGGACGGCGAGGTGAACGCGCAGGAGCACAACAAAGAAAACGCTCCCACCGCTAAAAACGCCCGGTCCACGTCGACAAGGGTAAACCTGGTTGCTGTTGCTGACAAGCAGCGATTTTGCCGGTATCCAAGCCGACCAACCATGTTGGTGTCGGTCAGCAAAGAGGATTTGGTGCGCTACAGATCTTCGATGATCTCTCGCAGCTTGGCCACAGTGGCCACCGCGTTGTCTGACCGGGCGCTGACGTTGACCACCGTGATTCCCGCCTGGCGCCACTCGGCCAGCCGCTCCCGGATCATGGATTCCGGCCCGACCAGGCTGGCCCGACGGAGATAGTCGGCTGGGACGGCAGCGGCAGCGTCGGCTTTGTGACCGTCGAGATACAGGTCCTGGATTTTTTTCGCTTCCACCTCGTAACCCATGAGGCCGGCGATGTGGTTGTAGAAATTCTTGTCTCTGGCCCCCATGCCGCCCCAGTAGAGGGCAACGTTGTCTCGCTGCTTGTCGAGAATGGCGTCGGCGGTCTCGCCGACATACTCGTCACCGATGGCCAGTGACGCACCGATGGAGATGTCCAGCGAACCCAGCGATTCGTCCCGCTTGGCCAAGCCGGCCCGTAGGTCGTCGCCCCAAATGGTGTCCAGCTTCTCCGGGAGGAACGCCGTTGGCAGCCAACCGTCGGCGATGCGGGCGGTTTCGCGAACCGAACGGGCCATCAGCGATGCCCACCAAATCGGTACCTCCGGACGGTAGTCGTGGCGTATGAGTTTCAGCGGCTTGCCCAGTCCGGTGCCTTGACCCTCCGGCAGCGGGATCTGAACGGTCGGGCCGTCGTGGATGATCCGTTCCCGTTTCAACGCCTGGCGGGTGACGTCGATGTAGTCCCGAATTCGAGACAGCGGCTTCTCATAAGCGATGCCGTGGAATCCTTCGATGACCTGTGGTCCGCTGGCCCCCAGGCCGAGAATGAACCGGCCGTTGCTGATGTAGTCGCAGCCGGCGGCCGTTTGGGCAACCGCCGAGGCCGAGCGGGAGTAGACGTTGATGATCCCGGTTCCCAGCTCAACTCGCTCGGTGACCGCCGCCAGGTATCCGATGCGGCTGATGGCATCGACCCCGTAGGCCTCGGAACACCAGATGATGTCGAGCCCGGCTTTCTCCAGCTCGACAGCCTGTTGGACTCCCTGGTGAAAGTCCTGTTGGTAGTGAAGCGAATAGCCGATCTTCATGAGGTTGATCCTGACGTCAAGTCGTTGTTGGGGTGGTTGTCGATGAAGTCTCGTGTAGTGCCGGCGGTCCTGCCATGTCGCGTTTTCCCTCTTGGTCAGGGTTCAGTCGTCTCGAATGACGCCTGACGTGCGCAACTCCTGCACCTGGTCCGGGGTGAATCCGGCCTGGTCGAGAATGTCGTTGGTGTGCTCACCCAGCCCGGGTGGTGGTCCGGCCGGTCCGACCTCCGCGGTGTGGAAACGCATGGGGGCCCGGACACTTCGGATGGTGCCGATCTCGGTATCGGGAATCTCGCAGAACAAGCCGATGGCTTCGGCTTGGGGGTCTCGTACTACTTCGTCCAGCGCTTGAACCGGTCCCCATACGATGCCCTCGGCATCGAAGATCTCGCCCCACTCGTCTCTTGTTTTGGTGGCAAGTGTTTCGTCCAGGGCGGTGATGAGCGTTTCCATGTTTCGTAGTCGGTCCCTGGGGGTCAGGTACCGTTCGTCTTCGGCCAGGTCGTGGCGGCCGATCACCCGGCACAGCTTGGCGTAGTTGGCGGCACCGGGCATGGAGATCACCAGCCACTTGCCGTCACCACAGGGAAAGCGGTTGTTGGTGGCGATCACGGCCTGGTGCCGGTTACGGAGCCGAACGAACGCTCCATCAACGGCGGTGATGGAGTAGTCACAACCAAGTGTCCAGGCTGCGGTCTCCAGCAGGGACGTTTCGACCACCTGGCCTTCACCGGTTCGTTCGGCTTGACGTAGGGCGGCCAGGATGGC
Organism: Acidimicrobiales bacterium; assembly: GCA_020628065.1. Lineage (GTDB taxonomy): Bacteria > Actinomycetota > Acidimicrobiia > Acidimicrobiales > SZUA-35 > JAHELU01. Next base: position 1,421 of record JAHDFR010000248.1, on the reverse strand, counting down.
TCCGAGGAAAGCCAGTCCGGTGGTTTGATCGCCCTGCCCGGGTCGGGCCAGCGGGGGAGTGGCCTCTGATCCGTCACGCATGGATTCCATCAGGCCGGATCGGGCGAAGAAGGCGGTTACGTCAAAGCCGGGGCGCCACGCTTCGGGCCCGGTGGTGCCGTACCCGGTGAGGGTGGCGTGGACCAGGCCGGGTTGGACGGCGTGAAGGGATGTGGGGTCGAGTCCCATCTTGGTTTGGCGGGGTGCCAGCATGTTGCACATGAATACCTGAGCGCCTGCCACCAGCTTGTACACCACATCGATGCCGTCTTCGGAGGACAGGTCGAGGGCGATTGATCGCTTGCCCCGGTTGGAGACGGCGAACTGGTAGTCGAAGTCTCGGAGGTCCTCGTCCACTTTGGGTCGGCGGGCCTGGCCTCGCCATGGATCGCCGCTGAGCGGTTCGATGCGGATCACGTCAGCGCCGAGGTCGGCCAGGATGGCTCCGGCGCTTGGCGCAGCCACGTATCCGGCCAGCTCAATAACGGTGACATCATCCAGCGGTTTCATTTGGCTACTCATGCAATTCGTCTCTAACTTGCTGTTCTGGCGTGGCGGAAGCAGGTTCGGACTTCGTCAACGAAGGTGTCCGGCTGCTCGAAGGCGGCGAAGTGGCCGCCTTTGGTTAGTCGGTTGAAGTGGACGAGGTTGGTGAATCGTTGCCGGGCCCACCGTTCCGAGGTTTGGAAGATCTCCTTGGGAAACATGGAGATGCCTGTCGGCAGCTCGACCGGGTCCTGGTTGCCGGAGCCGAAGCTCTCCCAGTAGAGGCGGGCCGATGAGGTGGCGCTGTTGGTCAGCCAGTACATCATGATGTTGTCCAACAGCTCATCTCGGCTGACCACGTTTTCCGGGTGGCCGTCGCAGTCCATCCACCGGTGGTATTTCTCCAGAATCCATGCCGCCTGCCCGGAGGGCGAGTCGGCCAGTCCGTAGCCCAGGCTCTGCGGCCTGGTGGATTGTTGCTTGGAGTAACCCGAGTCGTGTTCCTGGTAGTAGCTGTAGGCGGCCAGAGCCTTTTGCTCGTCGGAGTTCAGGTCGCCCAGCGTTTCCGGATCGGGGCGGACCACCGGCATGTTGATGTGAATGGCTTGGCACCGGCCGAGGTTCTGTACGCCGATGTGGGTGGTAATCACCGCGCCCCAGTCGCCGCCTTGGGCAACGTAGGCGTTGTAGCCGAGCTGGCCCATCAACCGATCCCATGCCCGGGCGACGTTGTCGGTTCCCCAGCCGGTCGTCGTTGGCTTGCCGGAGTATCCGTAGCCGGGGATGGTGGGGCACACCACGTGGAAGGCGTCGGCCGGGTCGCCGCCATGGGCTGCCGGGTCGGAGAGAGGTCCCAGCACCTTCTGGAACTCCACGATTGATCCCGGCCAGCCGTG
>JAHDFR010000247.1 GCA_020628065.1 Acidimicrobiales bacterium | reverse complement strand
TGGCCCATCGGGTAAGCGGGGGACAGCGGTCCTTCTCGCTCAACCTGCACGGCCACGGTAGGCACCACCATGGGCTCGATCTCCGTGTCGAAAACAACGCCGACGGCGGCTAGAAGCGGCTGATGGCTGCTAGCCGCTCTCGGCGGTTATGAGCTCCACCGCCCGAGCGAGGCCGTGATCCTGTAGCGCCCCTACGCTCGACAGAACGCTTCCCCGGGCGTCAACCAGAACGTAGGACGGCTGGGCCAGCACTCCGAACCAGGCCCATAGCTCGGTTCCCCCGTCGACCAGGTGGGTGATGTTGTCGCCGGCCAGTTTGGACTGCTCGGCGTACTCCTGGTACTGCTCGGTCTCTCCGCCACTGTGAACCACCACGTAGTTGACGTCGGGATTCAGCGAAGCCGAGGTGGCCAGCTTCGGAGCCTCGTCTACACAAATCGGACAGGTGGGCGTTACGAAGGCGATGATCATGGGTTCGCCGGCGAACAGTTTGCCGCCCTGCACCAGTTCTCCGGTGAACGCGTCCCTGGCGTCGAAGGCGAAGATGCCGGGTGTCGGTTCGTCACGAACGACTTCGACAACTTCGTAGTCGCTCAGGGGGTTCTCAACATCGTCGGTTGCAACTGGTTCTATGAAGGCCAGTTCGACGGGGTCGGGCTTGGCGAAGTTGGATTCGACCGGATCGCCTCGTTCGATTCCACAACCGGTGAGGCCGGCGACGACGGCCAGCAAGGTTGCCAGTCGCTTGGTTGTCGCCATCACCCGACCGCCGGTTACCGACGGTCGGGAGTTAGGACTACGGGTGTTCTCCGACAGAGAATCGTTCACGGTTGCTTTCTCGGCAGTCATGAGCTCATGCTTGACATGATCTCGTGGACTGAGCGGTTTGAGTTAGCTGGCCGACGGCAGAGCCGTCAGTGTCACGTCGTCAAATCCGATGACCGAAACCGACGACACCAGGCCGACGTGTCCGGCTGTGGTGGCGTGCTCGAACTCGGCGATCGACAGGCCGTTGAAGATGATGGATACAACGCCGTCCACCGCTTCGACCTTCAACTGAACCCACTGGCCGGCTGACGGTCCGTCAATGGCGGCTGATCCGATGTTCTGGTAGCGGCCCACGTCGTCGTAGTAGCCCCACCGCACGCTTTGGCCGCCATTGGCCAGGTCAACGAGAGCGGCGCCGCTTCGGGAGTCTTCCGACGCCTGCCCGAAAATCAGGCCGCCGCGGTTTTCGCCTTCGAGGGCGGCCAGCGTGGCTTCAAATCGGTAGTTGGCCAGCGGGCGGGTTCGGAGCAGAGCGGTGTAGTCGTAGCCACAGTTGTTGTGCTGTTTGTAGATGCCGTCGCTGACCGACCATGAGCCGGAGAGCACCTTGAACATCTCGTCGTCGGTTGAGAACGATGAGGTGTAGGCCTGGGTCGGGGTGGTCACCAGGTCAGGCTCGATTGCGGCCCGGGGCAACATGTCCTGGCTGATGGTGGCCTGACAGGCTGCACCCTCGCCCAGGCCGGCGTCGGGAATCGAGTGCGTCGTGTTGTCCGATGACGCTTCTTCTTCGGCCGGTGCCGTCTCTTCGCTGGACGAGGCGGTGGTGGTGGTTGTCGTGGTCGAGTCGGATTCGGTCGTCTGCTGGGCGGTGGTAGGAGGCGCCTCGGTGGTGGGCGGCGGGCTGGTGGTTGTCGTGACCGGAGCTTCTCTAGTTGTCTCGGTGTAGCAGGTGGTCCAGGCCACCGGTGTTGAGGTTCTGATCTGAATTGGGACCGAACCGTCGGGGTTTACCGACCCTGAAGGCAAGGTGACCTCAATGGTCGAGCCGGTGGTGACTCGTTCGGTTCCCAGGTACGGTTCGCCGCTGAAGACATAGACGCTGCCCTGGTCCGACGAGGCGTAGAACTCGTTGGTGAAGTCGAAGCTGATGACGGCGGTGTCGCCGTCCTGGGGGTCTTCGCCGGCGTCAACGACGCACAATTCGCCCGGCTCGGTTGTGGTGGTGACGCAGTCACTCTCGGCCCAGTTTTCCGACAGGACAATACGCATTTGCACGGTGCCGTCGCTGGCCACGCCGTCGTCGGGGATGGCCACGGTCACCACGTCGCCTTGACTGGGGAAGGTGTAGGCGGAGTAGAGTTCGTCGCCGTAGATGTAGGCCACCTGGCCGTCGATGTCAGCCACCCGGGGGTCGGTGAAGTCAAAAGCCACCAGCGCTCGTTCACCCGCCGCCGGGGTGGTGTCGGTGGTGACGGTGCAGACCGGTGTCGCCGGGAGAACCTCGACGTCACAGGGAGCCCAAGCGTGAGGCTCACTTGTGCGGGCCTGGAAGGTGATTGATCCGTCGGCTTGCACTGCGCCGTTCGGGATGCGGAAACGTAACTCGGTGCCGGTCCCGGCCACGCTGTGCGTGGCGTATTCCGACAGACTGTAGAGCACCACTTCCTTGTCGGCGTTGGCGGCGTACAGAGGGCTGTCGAAGTTGAAACTGACCAGGGCGGCTTCGCCGTCGGTCGGCGTCTCGTCGACCGTCACTACACACAGAGGTTGTGCGGGGGTGATGGTGGTGCTGGCGCACGGGATCGTGAGCTGAGGCCAAGAGGTTCGGACCGTCATGTCGAGTGACCCGTCGGAGGTGACGGCTTCGGCCGGTAGGACGATGGCCATCCGCTCGCCCTGAATCGGCTCACCGTGTGCGGCGTACTGCTCGCCACCGAAGACGTAGACAAACTCGCCTTCCAGGGGCTCCAGCCGGGGATCGGAATAGTCGAAGTCGACCAGAGCGTGTCCACCTTCGGTTGGATTCGGGTCGGTGGTCACCGTGCAGAGCGGGGCTGGTGAGGTGACTGTGGTATTGCCGCAGTCGTGCCGCTCGTAGGTGTCTTGGGTGTAGATGGTGATGGCGACCGATCCGTCGGAGGTGAATGAGGACGGGTGGAGGGCGATGGCAATCGAGTCGCCCGATAACGGTGTGCCCTGGTTCAGGTAGGTCTCGTCGGCGTATACATACACTTCGTTGCCTTCCACCCCGGTGTAGGGGGCGGCGTTGAAGTCGAAGTAGACCGAAGCCGGTTCGCCGATCGTCGGATCGTCGTCGGTTACCACTACACACACCGCATTCTGCGAAGCGGGTTCGGATGCCAGGTCCTGGGCGGATGCCGCTGACCCGAATACCGATCCAAGTAGAAGTAGTACCAGAAGGCCCATTCCTGTTACTGCCGCAAACTTCTTCATTAGTCCGTCTCTCTGTAGCAAGACCGTTAGGTCTGGGCCGCACCAGCGGCACCGGGGCTTCTTCGACCGGGTCAGCGAAATTCTTTAATTCAGACGATTCATCTGGGCCCTGGGGTTCAAGTCAGCGCCGCATTGGTCGATAGCCACTGCTGTGAGCAGCGCATTTGTGGGCAGCAGAAATGGCTTTGTTTTGAGCGGACTGCGTAGACGTGTCAGTTGCCTTACGGCCGGGCATGTTGCCGGCGGTGCGGCTTTGGTCGGCCTGTTGGTCGGCTGTAGTTCGTCGCCGGAGTCCGCCGAACTTCCGTACGTGGACGAAGAGCCGGTGACCGTCGAAGAGGAAGTTGTTGTCGTCACCCCCGATGAATCGGACGACCGCCGGGTCGCCCTCGACGGCTTGGTCATGACCGGTGACTTTGGCTCCAACACGGCTGAGGAACCGTCGGTGGCCGGCTGCGGGTTCGTGGTTGACACCGAAGGCTTTGATCTGGCTGCGGGGGAGGACGAGTTGGTACTCACGGTTGTTGGCAGTCCAGGTACCGCACAGGAGAGTGTGGTCAAGGCCACTGTCGTGCCCGGTGCGGCGGACTCCAATCCTGCTCTGGTCATTGACCACCGCCCGAGCGGCGAGATTGCGGCACAGATGGGGTCGGAAGCCGACAACCGAGACGATGCTGACCGTCAGCTCCTAGTCATGGTCGGAACACCTGACCAGGCCGAGGATGAACAGGGTCATCACTTCCGACTCGACGCTTCGGTTGAAAGCGACACGTCGCCCTACCGGCGCTCGGTTTCGTTCTGGGTTCAGTCGACCTGCGCCGAGCCGCCACCTCCGATTCCAACCGGAGCCCCCGTGGACCCGGTGGGTGATGCCGGGGTGTTCGACGACCCCACCGACGGCTAGGTTCGGTCCTCAGCGGTTCTGGTTGCCTGAATCAGAGCTGCACGGCTGTCGACCGGTTTCTACAGGCAGTCGACTGCCCCGGCGCTTGGTTTGTTGTCGGCCGGGGGGAGTACCGATTCGATAAAACGCAGACGGTTCG
>JAHDFR010000246.1 GCA_020628065.1 Acidimicrobiales bacterium | reverse complement strand
CAGGTAGCGACATGCCGGGTGTGGCCCGGTAGGAGTCCATCAGCGAAGATCCGGGACGGGCACCGATAAACATTTCAGCCCAGCGGTTTTCGGCCAGGCCGTAGGAAAGGTGTTGCCCGAAGGCGTCATTGGCACCGCAATGCAACGCCAACCGGGCAGCTGAACCCTCCACCAACCGGGAAACGGCGATGGTGGGGGTTGCGCCACCAATCCATAGCGGATCGGGCTGAACCACATCGACCAAACCGTCTTCCAGCATCAGTTCGAACATCTCCAACCCGTACCAACGCTCGCCTGATGCCAATAGATGACTGGTTTCGTGTCGCACCTTGCGATAGGCCAGCACATCGTCGGGACGGACATAGTCCTCGATCCAATCCAGACCGTAGGGGGCCACCACCTCGGCTATCGCCACCGCGTCCTCCGGACGGTTGACCATCCAACAATCGAGCATCAAGGTCCGACCGGGTCCGACAACCGAGCGGACCCGCTTCACCATCTCCTCTGTCCGGTTCAACGACTGTTGCCGATCCGGGCCCCACGGACAGACCAACTTGAATGCCTCAAATCCCCGAGCCAGGTGATCCTCCACCGACGAACCGGTGGCGTAGCAAGGCACCGGCGGGCGTTCCGAACTGCCACCCGCTAGACGCCAGACCGGCTCGCCCTCCAGCCGACCCCACAGGTCCCACAGGGCCAAATCAACCGCCGACAAGGCAAAACCGGCGACGGCACCCCGCCCCAGGTACGCTCCGAGCGAGCCCGACATCATGGCCCAGAGCCGAACCGGGTCCTCAGCCGATTCCCCGATCACCATCGGACGGAGATAGTCGTTGATTACGGGAAGAACCGCCTGACCCAAACCGGTGAGACCGATGCCGATCGTCCCATCGTCGGCCGTCACCACACAAATGGCCTCGGTCCACGGGGGCGTGAACCGATCCGCCTGACCGACCAGACCCGGGTCGTCGGCCAACGGATTCATGTGGTCCATCTCGGCCTGCCAGGCGGCGTCAACGGCGCCGGATCGCCCCAAGGGTCGGTCGTTGACAACCAAACCGGCTCGCACGTCTTTGATTTTCATCGACTGATCCTCCTTCGTCGACGACTCCCAGGCAACTTGTGGGACAGGCGAAACCAACCAAGTGAAGGCGACCGGACTCAAAACGGCCAAAGTTCCAATTGATTGTCCTCGGTCGACTAGCATCGCCCGAAACATCCGGGCGAAGAATTCGAGGGACTCGCGGTGATCAGATCCACGCAGGCGCTGTCCGGCCTCTCGGCCGACTACAGCCGAGAAGGGGGCCGGGCTTTAGCGCTGTACTTCAGCTGGCTTTCGGTGTTCTCCGGCCTCGTGATCATCGCCTTCCAGCTGTCGTTCTCCGGTCAAGGGTCATGTCTGGTTGAGGCGGTGCAATTCCAGTTGTCGGCATTGGGCGAAGCGCCTACAAACCGATTTACCGAAGTGTGCAGCGTCGGGACCATTCAGACGGCGCTTGAACGGGATCTGATCTTCACCGCCATCTACCTTCTCGGGGCAGGTTTCTTCCTCGCGGTGTGGTGGCGAGAATCATGGGACACCGAGTCGGAACGCAACGGTCCGGGCGGAGTCGTGTTGGCCGCCGTCGCCATCGCCGCCCTGGCGTGCACGGTGGTGGCCAATGGCCTGACGCTACGCAGCATCGACGTAAGCCTCGGCAACTACGAGTTGGATCTGGCCACCCTGGTCTCCACCTTGTCGTGGGTTCGCTGGTTGTTGACCGGAGTGCTCCTGGCCGGCATGCTCACCACATTGCTGGCCTGGCTGATCAGGGCCGTGGCCCACACGTTCCGAGGTCTCCGCGACCGCGGAAACCACGACGACTATGTTCCCGCCAGCGTGGCCTGGCCCCCGGCCGACTACTGCGCTCCCGCCTTCGGGGTGTGCCTGTCGGGCGGAGGCATCCGCTCGGCCGCATTCAGCCTGGGGGCCCTCTCGGCCATGGAGGAAACACCGATCAACGACGGTCGGACCAACGCCACGGCCGGTCTGCTGGGCCAAGCCAACTTGCTGGCCAGCGTCTCCGGCGGCGGCTACGCAGCCTCGGCTTGGCGCATCGCCGTCGGGGCCGAGCGCAACGAGCATTCGACCGACCCGATCCTCGGCGATCCAAATCTGGTAACACCGGGTCAACAGACCAGAGTGAAACTGAAGAGTGAGCGGGATCGCCCGACGGCCCAACTCTTTCCCCGGCTGCTGGAGAGGCGGAAGTACTTCAGCAGCGGGCGAGGCGGACTACTGGTTACCGCCGTTTGGACCGTGGCCCAACTGCTCTGGCATCTCGGGCTGGTGTTGACCACCATCGGTCTCGTCGCCTGGCCGATCGGCCGACTCGTACGGTCCCGCATCATCACTTCGGCCGAAGGAGCGGTCGACTACGAGCGTCTGGCCACTCCTGGTCTGCTGATTTTCTCCGTTCTCGTCGGCGTACTTTTCGTGCGGTCGTTCACCGAGCCAGGCCATCTTCGTACGGTGAGCAACTACGCCGTCCTAACCCTCACCGCCATCGGCAGCGGACTGTTGACACTGCTGGTAGTCATCCCCTGGCTGGTTCTGGTGTTGATGCCCGACCTCGGAGCCATTCTGCCCGGCGGATCGGGGGCAACGTCCACGGTGGCCACCGTGCTCACCGGTGGCGTGGTGGCCACCATGTGGCGCATGCTTCAAGCCCCGTTGAAGACCTATGCCGCCTACCTCGGAGGGGCCCTGTTGCTGGTCGGCCTGATCCTGTTCGGAGGTTTGATCTCACTGCACGCCTCTCAGGACGACCGCTTCTTCAGCGGCAGCTGGCAGTCGTGGTTCATCTTCGTCGGAGTCTTCGTGGCCATGATGAGTGTCCTCAACCCCGATCTGTGGTCGCTGCATCCGATTTACCGACGCAAGCTGGCCTCAACCTTCGCCAACAAAAACAGTGAGCACGGCTGGACGGCGCTTTCGGACAAACATGAGCACCTCCCGATGTCGGCCTACTGCGGCGCACCCGGACCGAGCCAGGTCATCTGTGCCGTCGCCGCCCGCAAGGACCGGTCCAACACCGGCGTGCCCGTGGTGTCGATGACATTCGAACCGGACTACGTGACGGTCCACCGAGGCCCTAAAGAAGGCTCGGTGGCCATAGACACCAGCAAGTACGAACGACTGTTTCGCGGTCGGGCTCGATCCCGCTGGCTGCAAAGCGTTATGGGTGCAGCCTCTATTTCCGCGGCGGCCATCGCCCCGTCACTCGGACGAATGAGCATGGGCTCGACCAACGCCCTCATCGCCGCGCTGAACTTACGGCTCGGAGTTTGGATGCCAAACCCGATGTACACCCGTGGTCGTCGGGCCGGCACCCAGATGTACTCGATGTTCAAAGAGATTCTCGGAATCTACGATCTGTCGGACCCCAACCTGTACGTCACCGACGGCGGGCACTGGGAGAATCTGGCTCTGGTCGAACTCATTCGTCGCCGAGCCAAGGTGATCATTGCCGTGGACGCCTCAGCCGACGAGCCCTACACCTTCTCTTGTCTACACGAAGCCATCGAGTTGGCCCTGCTCGAATGTCGAACCGAGATCGTCTTCCGAGAAGGCGAGCTTGACGCCATGCAGCCCAAGGGATCCGCTCGGCCGACCAAGAACTGGGCGACAGCCGACATCACCTACCCCGACGGCAATACCGGGAGACTGCTGTTCGTCAAAGCCCAGGCGTCGGAAGCCATGCCGCTGGATGTGCTGCGCTACTCAAAAGAGGATCCCGACTTCCCCAACTACTCGACGGCCAACCAGTTTTTGGGCGAATCGGAGTTCCTCAACCTGTCGATCCTGGGACGCCAATCCATGATCAAGGCGCTGGAGGATCAGATGGACTGGCTGTTTGCCGCACAGTCGTCTGAGAGTCACAACCCTGCGGCCTCGGAGCCGCCACCACCGGAGGTCGCAGTCGCCACCGCCAGTGCAACGGCAACGGCAACGACAACGGCAACGGCAACGGCAACGGCGGTTGATGTCGGCGAGCCGGAGGTCGCCATCGATCTGAGCGACAATGCCGTGCCGGCCAAGCTGCCGGAGGAAATCGAGTTGTCGGCCGAGGAGCCGGACTTCACCGTGTACGCTCCACCTCCAGCTCGAGATGCTCCCACGGCAGCGGCACTGGCCGTAGGCTCCGAGCCTCCGACCGAAACCGATGAGTCCTGACAACGGCACCGTCCAGGTCAGCCATCGGCGAGAAGCATGAACCGGTCGAACCGGGA
>JAHDFR010000245.1 GCA_020628065.1 Acidimicrobiales bacterium | reverse complement strand
AGGCTCCGGGGGCCGTAAACGATCGGCCAGACCCTGGGTAATGCGGTCCAGGATGAAGGCGAGCAGCACAATGGCCAGACCGGCCTCGAACCCACGCCCAACAGCGTCGCTGCGGCGCAGCGCCCGCACTGTCTCCAACCCCAGGCCGCCACCACCGACCAAACCGGCAATGACCACCATGGCCAGCACCAACATGATGGTCTGGTTCACCGCCATCATGATTTGAGGAGCGGCCAACGGCAGCTCAACCCGAGCCAGGCGTTGCCGGGCCGTCGAGCCGAACGACGTCGCCGCCTCCACGGTTGCCGCCGGTACCGACCGCAGGCCCAGATCGGTGAACTGCACCGCCGCCGGCAAAGCGTAAAGGATGCTGGCGATAATGCCGGGAATTCGACCGACGTTGAACAACATGATGACCGGCACCAATAGCACGAAGCTGGGAATGGTTTGCAGAAAGTCCATCACCGGGCGGAGCAACGAACGGAACCGGTCCGAACGCGAGACCGCAATCCCCAATGGAACCCCGATCAGTAGCGTGCCCGCCACCGCCACCATGACCTGAGCCAACGTGTCCATCGACAGCTCCCACATGCCGAGCAGCCCGATCAGCAAGAGCGCAACAGTGGTGCCGACCAGCAGCCGCCACCCGGCCACCGCAGCAGCAATCAACGCCATGATGGCAATCAGAACCGGCCAGGGAATGTCGGCTGACAGCAGTTCCCGAAGTGGAGTGACCATCCGAATAGTGACGAAGTCGCTGAACGGTCCGGTACCTATACCCGAGTCGGCGATGTCGAAGAGATTGTCCCTCGCCCATTCGACGGCAGTGTCAATAGGCGAGGCGATATCCAGCCGTAGCATTTCCGGCGGTCGGCGAAGACCAACCAGGCCACCGATAACGGCGACCACCGATACCGCCCCCGCCGTTCCGGCGACGAAACGCCCGGGCAGGTACCGATCGGGGCCGGACAACCCGGAAAAGAACCGGTCGAGGATAATGGCCATGAAGACAATGCCCAGCCCGGCCTCGGCCGCCCGGCCGACATCCAGCGTCTGCATCGAACGCAACACCACCTGACCCAAACCGCCGGCCCCGATCAATGCGGCGATAACCACCATGCTCAACGCCAGATTGATGGTCTGGTTGACGCCAACCAGAATCGCCGGGCGGGCCAGGGGCAAACGAACCTTGGTCAGGGTCTGGCGCTCCGTGGCGCCGAACATGGCTGACGCCTCAACCGCCTCGCCATCAACCTCTCTGATACCGAGGTCGGTGGCTCGGACAACCGGTGGTAGGGCGAAGATCATGGTCGAAATCAACGAGGGAACCAGACCTACGCCGAAGAGCAGCACGAATGGAATCAGGTAGACGAAACCCGGCATGGTCTGCATGGCGTCCAGCACCGGCCTGATCACGCGTCGGGCGCCCTCGCTGCGTGACGCCGCAACTCCCAGCGGTACACCGACCAGCAGGGAGGCCAGTACGGCCACACTCATCAAGGCCAGAGTCTCGATTCCCTGGTCCCAGAGGCCGAACAGACCGAAGGCCAAAACGGCGACAGCGGCAAGCGCCCCTGCACGTCGACCCCGCACCCACCACATGGACGTACCGCTCAGCAGAACGTAGGCGAACCACGGGATCCAGCCAAGGATGTCTTCTATCAGGCCGATGGCACCACCGACCAGATCGGCGAACGGATCGAGGATGAAGCCGTACAACCAATGCGACGTTTGGTTGGTGATGAGCCACTGGCGGGCCGAATCGATGGGGCCGGCCAGGCCGAGGTTCCAGTCCTCGGGGAACAGCCCGACTCGGCCGGTGGAAACCACGGCCAGAACCACAACCGCCAGCCCAACGGCGGCGGCCACTACCGGCGTGGCAACGTGGGACAGTACGAAGGTCCGCCGAGAGGTCACGACGCTAGCCGATGCCATTCGGACCCTGACCCAGCAGTTCCGCCACCTTCTCGTGCCGCAGGACGCCAATCACCTCATCGTCGTCACCGGTCACGGCCAACGGCTCCCGGCTGGCCAAGAGCCGGGGCAACACTTCTTCCAGCGTGGCGACCGAAGCAACCGGAGCGGAGGACGAACGCTGCGAACCGTCCCCGCTCGTTCGATCTACGGCGTCGGCAGCCGTCAATATTTTGGCTTTCGGCGCCTCACGAGTGAACGCCTCGACATAGGGCGTGGCCGGAGACATTAGAATCTCGGCCGCGGAACCCACCTGTTCGAAGGCCCCGTCCTTCATGATGGCGATGCGATCGGCAAGACGAAGCGCTTCATCAAAGTCATGCGTGATGAACACGATGGTGCGGCGCTGCCTTTCCTGGAGTTCCAGCAGCTCGTCCTGCATTTCCCGACGAATCAGCGGGTCGAGAGCGGAGAACGGTTCATCGAAGAACAAAATGTCGGGCTCGACGGCCAAAGCCCGAGCCAACCCCACCCGCTGCTGCATACCCCCGCTTAGCTGTTGCGGATAGTGGTCGCCCCAGCCGATGGCCCGGCTGCGACGTTGATCTTTGTCCACGCCCTGCACTTCCAGGCCGTAGGCCACATTGTCCACCACGGTCCGGTGGGGGAAGAGGCCGAAATGCTGGAAGACCATGGAGATTCGGTGCCGTCGCAGCTGGCGAAGCTCGTCATCGTCAAGTTCCAGCACATTTCGACCCCACATGGTCACGGTGCCAGCCGAGGGTTCGACCAGGCGGGCTAGGCAACGAATCAGGGTTGACTTTCCCGATCCGCTGAGTCCCATCACCACAAACGACTCGCCCTCGGAGACCGTGAACGACACGTCCCGCACGGCGATCAGCGCCCCCGTCCGCTTCTGTATCTCGGCCCGGTCGACACCGTCATGGGCCAGTGCCATGGCCTTGGCCAGAGCCTTGTTGGTCGACGCGTTGGGTGACGCGTTTGAGGACGCGGCGCCGGCGGATCCATCGCCGGTGCCGAACACTTTGAACACGCTTTCGGCTGTCAGCACCACGAACCGACTCCTCTCCCCTGCGGGGCTCTTGTCGGATGTTAGATGAGGCTGTTGAACCACGCCACAACGCCAAAGTAAGATCCGCTGAAGCACTTCGCACCTTCCGACAATCGGTGCCAAATCGAACGGCACTGGACAAGTAGATAGACCAGTGGAAGGCACAAAATGGGAGAGACCATGGTTCTGTACAGACGACTCATCAAGCTGGCGGCGATGCTGCTGGCGCTGACAATGGTGGCCGCTGCCTGCGGTGGCGACTCGGACGACGGTGGAGGGGACGCCGCCGGCGGCTCGGACACCGGCTCGCAGGACACCATCACGTTGGGCGTGCAGCCCTGGAACGGCTCCGCTGTCAACGTTGCTGTGGCCGCCCAGCTGCTGGAAACCGAACTTGGCTACAGCGTGGAGACGGTCGAGATCGACGAGAACGCCGCCTGGGCCGCAATCAACACCGGCGATATGGACGCCGTGCTTGAGGTGTGGCCGTCCGGTCATGCCGACAACGTCGTCGACTTCATCGATAACGGCAACGTCGACAATGCCGGCGACCTCGGCCCGGTAGGCAAAATCGGGTGGTTCATCCCCACCTACATGGTCGACCAGCACCCCGAGCTGGCCACCTGGGAAGGCTTCGCCGACCCTGAGCTGGCGGGACTGTTCGCCACAGCTGAAACCGGTGACCTCGGGCAGTTCCTGGGAGGCGATCCCAGCTTCGTCCAGTACGACGAGGACATCATCAACAACCTCGAGTTGCCACTCCAGGTGGTGTACGGCGGTTCGGAAGAGGCCATCCTGGCCGGCCTGGACAGCGCCTACAGCCGTGAGGAGCCGGTGCTCGTTTATCTGTGGACGCCACACTCGGCCTTCAACAGCTACGACCTGACCGAAGTGGAGCTGCCCGAGTACAGCGATGCCTGCTACGAAGGTGCCGACAGCGGCGGTGTGGACTGCGCCTATCCGTCGGATGTGCTGTTCAAGATTGTCGGTCAGGATCTCGCCGCAAACGCTCCGGCGGCCGATGCCTTCCTCCGCAGCATGAGCTACGAATCAGCCGATCAGATTGAAATGCTGGCCTCGGTCGAGGTTGACGGACTGTCGGTTGAGGACGCTGCCGCCGCCTGGATCGAAGCCCACCCCGACACTTGGCAGTCCTGGCTGCCGTAGCTGGAGCTTCACTTCCAGACGCCGCTGTACTTGAGACTGCCGTCAGTTGGCGAAGGCGGAACTGGGAAGATCCTTGGTTCCGTCGGCGATGGCGGTGACGATGACTTCCGCTACCCGGTCGGGCTCAAGCC
>JAHDFR010000060.1:18882-25762 GCA_020628065.1 Acidimicrobiales bacterium | reverse complement strand
ATCGGAGCGACCACAACCGCGGTGTACAACACACCGGCGTCTCTCGCTCTGGGCAGCCACCGCCTGCTGATCAAGGCCGAAGGAACTGACGGCCTCGAGTTCGGAAGTCCCGACGACGAGGCCACGCTCGTGCTCACGCAGGGCACAGAGATCCTGGAGGTCGACACCTATTGGGTGTGGACGGTCGAGGGATTTAACGGTTTCTACGCCGCCAACGTCACCTTCGAGCGGCAAGGCGAATGGGACGTCAGGCTCGAGAGTCGGGGCGGACGGGCGGCCACGTCGACCATCAACGTGGGCGCTATCGCCCCCGTGCCCGTGACCGGCCAGTCGGCTATCGCATCAGAGTCGAAGACCATCGACAACTTCGACATCGAAGATCTGACCACCGACCCCGACCCCGATCTGGCCCTGTACGAGATGACGGTGGCCGAAGCGGTCACGTCAGGCAAGCCATCCGTCCTGGTGTTCGCAACCCCGGCGTTTTGTCGCACAGCGGTGTGTGGACCGATCGTGGATGAGGTCAGCGAGATTCGACCCGACTATCCGGAGTTCAACTTCGTTCACGTCGAGGTGTACGAACCGCTGGATGAAACTGACAACGAACTGATCCCGGTGCTGCCGGTGGTTGAATGGCAGTTGCCGAGCGAACCGTGGGTGTTCGTTATCGACGCCGACGGTACTATCACCTCGGCCTTTGAGGGTTTCCTCACTCAAGACGAACTTCGGCGGGCTCTCGACGCCGTATAACGACCGCATCACTCAGCGCGGTCCGGATCAGCACGGCGCAACTCAACACCGCCAGCTCGATCCGGCCGATGTGAGAATCGGTAGAATTGCACGGCTATGACCAGCACCAACGGTTCAGATGGTGGCGGCTCGTCCGCCGCTGATGACCGACCATCCGCCCGACGTCTGAACGCAGCCGCCAAACTGCTGGCCGGCCACCCGGAAGACGTCATGTCGGTGCTCGGCCGCCTGGATTCCAGCCAACTGGCGAACCTGGCTGAAGGCGTCCGTCAGCTGCAACGAGAACGGGCGGTGGCTCGGGGCGATCTGGACGAGATCATCGCCACCGGCTTCGAAGCAGGCTTCGGGACCGACGGGCTGGCGCTGCCACCTTGGGTCGAAGGCGATGTGGTGGTGTGCCCCGGTGGCATGGTGTCGAAGTCGAAGACCAATCACCGCTGCCGGTTCATTTCGGTCAACGACCGGTGGATCTGGGAGTCGCATGAGTTGATCCGGGAGGACAAGCAGTCAACTCCCGGTGCCTACGACGGCTTCAGAGCCGTCGGGCTCCTACCGGTTGTGAGCGGCATGTCGCTCGATCTCGTGTCGGGCAAGGCTAGAAGAGGAATGCACTCGGTCGACCGGGTGATCTCCTACGAGATCCGCAAGGGTGAGCTGATCGAGGTTTCTCAGCGCAAGATCTCGCCTTCCGGCATGCAGTAGAACCGATTGACCGGGCGCGCAACCTTGGTCCGGTACCCGTTTAGGCGGCGAAGTACTCGCAGCGACCGTCGCTGAAAACGGTGCCGTCGGCGCAGATCGCTTCGATAGAGCCACCCCCGAACTGCTCGCGGTACAGGGCGGCGTAGGATCCGCCGACGGCGAGCAGTTCCTCGTGATTGCCGGACTCAACGATCTGACCGGCTTCCACTACGTGAATGGTGTCGGCGGCCTGAATGGTTGACAGCCGGTGGGCCACAGCCAATGTGGTCCGTCCACTGACCAACTCGTCAAGAGCCGACTGGATACGACGCTCGGAGGCGGTGTCCAACGCCGACGTCGCCTCGTCCAACACGAGAACCTTGGGGTCGTGCAACAAGACCCGGGCGATAGCCACCCGCTGACGTTCACCACCGGACAACCGGAAACCGCGCTCCCCCACCACCGTGTGATATCCGTCTTCGAACTCCATGATGCGGTCGTGGATAGCGGCCGCCCGGGACGCCTTCTCCACCTCGGCCTCAGTAGCTCCCGGCCGCCCATAGGCGATGTTGTCGAAGATCGTCCCGGCGAACAGATAGCTCTCCTGCGTCACAAAACCCAAAGACTGAGCCAGCGACGCCAACTCCAGATCACGCAAATCGACATCATCCAGGCTCACCCGCCCGGACGTCGGGTCGTACAGTCGGGCCACCAGCGACAACACGGTCGACTTGCCCGAACCGGACGGCCCGACGAACGCCACCAGCTGACCGGGCGAGGCGGAAAACGACACGTGCTCCAACGCCGGGTGTTCCACTTCGTCCCCGCCGGCCGATTCGTAGGCAAACGAAACGTCGTCGAAGCGGACCTCGCCCCGCACCAGGCTCTGGTTGAGAGCCACCGGGTCGAGCGCTTCGGTCACATCGGCCTCGGCGTCCAGATACTGGAAGATGCGCTCGAACAGCGAGCGGGACGATTGCAGCTCAACTCCGGTCTCCAACAGCCGAGCGACCGGGAAGAATAGCCGGGTCTGCAAGGTGGTGAAGGCCACCACCGTTCCCGCCGTGATCGAACTATCCCCTCCGTTGAGCACCACGCCGGCCACCAGATACACCAGGATCGGGCTGGCACCCAGGAACGCCTGGATAACAGTGAAGAACGACTGGCCGATTACCTGCTGTTTTACCGCCACTTCGGCCAACCGTTCGTTGGCCTCGGTGAACCGCTGGATCTCGTGATCTTGACGGCCGAACAATTTGGACAAGGTGATGCCGGAAACAGACAGCGTCTCTTGGGTCACGACCGTCATGGCCGACGTTGCTTCCTGTGTTTGGCGAACGAACGCCGCCCGTCGCTTGCCTACCCAACGGGCGGCCACGACGAACAGCGGCACCAGCAGCATGGACAGCAGCGTCAGTGGCAACGAAAGCACAACCATTGCCACCAGGGCGCCGATGAACACCACGGTGTTGGACAACATGTTGGACAGCGTGTTGGTCACCGCCGTCTGCACCCCACCAACGTCGGACGATATGCGACTCTGAAGATCGCCGGTTCGAGACGAGGCGAAGAACGACAGCGACAATCCCTGCAGGTGGGCGTACAACCGGTCCCGCAGGTCACGAAGCACATCTTGACCGAGCCGGTTGGTCACGACCGTTTGCACCACACCAAGCGAGGTGGTCACCGCCGTCACCGCCAACATGATGACGCCCATCGTCACCACGGTGCCCAGCTGCACTCCGCTGCCGTCGGCCGGGAACAGGCCGTCGTCGAACATGACCCGCAGGAGGAGGGCGTTGACCACTCCACCAATCGATCCAACAAGCACCAAGCCCACAACACCCAACACTCGGCGTCGATGAGGGGTGAACAGGCCAACGACCCGTCCCCAGCTGAACTCGGTTTGCTGATTGTCTCTGTCGGTTTTGACCACAGCGTCGGTCAACGGGCAACTCCTAAAGGCTCGATTCGTTTGAACCGGGCCCGGACCTCGGCGGGCAGCCTCTCGAGTATGAACTCGATCACGGTTTCCGGGTAACGGTTCTGGACGTGAATCGTGAACCAAACCCCGTCGAAAAGCGACATGAAGGTTGACACAGCGTCAAACCGATGGATCGAATCCTCCCTCAGGGTGGCGACGTAGGTGGCAGCGCTCTTCGCCGGAATGTGAAGGTAGTGCACCTGGTCGGCTCGCCGGTCCGGTGACTGGGTCACCAGCCATCCGGTCTTGGTGATGTCGTAGGGCTGGCCCTGGTCTTCGCCGATCAGACCGAGCGAGTAGCCGGCCCACTCTCCTCGTTCAAGGTTGACCCGCCGTTGCTCAAGTTGCTGGGCCACAAACAACATGTGCTCGTGGCGATCCTCCAACACCATGCCGGCCGGGCCGTAGGGGGCGTTTACCGAGTACCACGGGTCTTCCTCAACCATGTAGCGCTCCACCCACTCTTCGAGTACGCAGTCGCGGTAGCGGTACTTCATGGTGTTGATCTGAAAGCTGAAGTGGCGAACAGATCGTTTATTCTCCAACCGGCGCAACGCCAGGTCGAGCTCGTCCGTCCCGATGCGTTGCAGATACTCCGAAGCCGCCTCAATTCGATGATCCGGCCATCCTCTGACCAAACCATCGGTATCGGGATCTCCGTCGAGCAGTCGATGGAGCTGGTAGCTCCACGATTCGAACTGTCGAACGCTGAGATGATCGGGCATAGTCGACGTCGGCAGATATAGCCGCAACACATACCTGTCGCCTTCCAGCAGCTCGCTGGCCGACAGTTGGCGATCAAACCACAACAGGTTCTCGGTCGGCAGGCGGAACCCGTACGGCAACACCCGCTTGTCCAAATACGAGTCGAGTTGCTCCGCCTCGCCGTAGACCGCCTTGGCCTCGGCCCGCAGCTCGGACACGATGGGGGTGGCCGCCGGACCATCGCCGGTGCCGCCACGACCGGTGATGGCTCTAATCGCCAAAGCGGGCGAAGCGGACCCGCCGGTCCGGCCCGAGCCGGCGGCCCGTGTCGGCCCGTTACCGATACTGGGGAACATGATCGCCCCGATCCCGTCAACCAGCACCATGTCGGTGGTGTGTTCGGGCACCGACGAAATCGGCACGTAGATGCCTTTGGTTCGCAAATCGGCCAGCAGATTGGTGGCGAAGTCAACCTGCATCCTCACCCGGTCGGTGGCGTCGTCGCTAATCCCACGGCCGAGAACGTGAACCACCCGCCATCCGGCGGCCAGGCATTCGGTTATCTTCTGGTCGAACTCGGCCCGAAGCTTCCCGTTGGACTGTTGAAAGATGGAGGTCGAAACATAGATGGTTTTGGTCGACGGCTTTTGCGCCGCCCGGTCCAGCAGATCAACCACGAAGGCCCGACAGGCGTCGTTGAAGGCCGCCTGATCGTTGCCGAAATGACCCTTGCTGTAGGTCGAAACCCCGTAGGCGGACTCATCACCCCAGTCCGGCGGGAGACGATCGGTGGGGTGGTTGAGGATTCGGGCGGCGGTGACCGTCGGACGCCGCCCGGACTGAGGTTGCGTCACGAGATTAAGCCGAGCGACCGTCAACAGCACCAGATCGTCACGCGCCGCTTGGTCCTCTTGCCGCTGGACGACAAAACTCTCAGCCCAGTTCAACACCCCACGGAAGTTCTCCAACAGCTCGGTGACGGTCTGCTCGGGGACCTCTTCACTGGTTTGGGACCGAAGCCGGCCGGCTGCCTCCTCAACCACGGTCAAGAGAGGTGGCAGGCTGTCGACCTCGCCTTCAAACGGCCACCAGGTTCCCTCAGTCAGCCACTCGCCCAACTGCTCGATTCGATCGGAAATGGCCTGTTCGGACACTTCGTCGACATCAACCTTGCCGCTGGTCGGGATCCCGGTAGAGGCCGGTGGGGTGGTACCGACGTCTGATTGGTCGGAGGCTCTGACGGCGGCGTCGCCGACAGTCTGGTAGAGGTATTTGGCAGCGGCCAGCGAAGTTTTGGGCGGCTGACCACGTTTTTTTTCCAAGTTTTCTGCCAGTAACCGGAGCTGGCGTTGAAACTGACTTAGCAGCTCGGTCGCCAGTACCGGAAGCAACGTCTCGACAAACTCAGTATTCGATGGTTTGTCGGCTGCCATCTGCACAGTCTCGCAGACATTGCCTGGCCCTTCCATGTCAACCGAAGCTGTTCCTAAGCCGGACGTGCCGAATAAGTCGGAAGCGACCTGGCTATCACTTATTCATCAACCTTCGGGGTTGGCGAAAACCGTTGTGAATACAGGGGTTTGTCCCGGACACAGGGTTATTCGCACGGTGCCTTTCCGGCGGCCAAAACGCGCTTTACAAACGCGCCAGATTGCCTACTATGACCTCCACAGCACCAATCCAGGGGCCGGCAATTCAAGCTCAGTCCGAACCGGTTCCAACTGTTGCTGCAAGACCACAGCGCTCAGGCAGTGGTCACGTAGTGGTCAAGGAGGAGAGACCATGTTGTTTACCGTGCCCTTTGGGCTGCTCATAATGTGCTTCGCCCTGCTGTTCGGCCTGTCAGCCGTGGGCGACGACTCCGACATCATCGGCGGAGAGTCCAGAAGATTCGGAGGACGCCGCCGGCGTTCCCGACGACAGGACTCTCGACGAGGGGATATCAGATGGGGTCGCAACAATCGGCGGGACGACTTCGACGGCAATCAACCCAGCGATCACACCAGCGATCAACGGAGTGCGGCCGAGTACCTCGGTTACGATGCCGCCGACTCGATCACGGAGCTGACCGGTGAGAGCTACGAGGAGACCGCCCGTCGCCTTGAGGCCGAAGCTGAGCTTCACCTGCAACAAATCATGGGAGACGGCACGTAGAGACCTCTCGGCCCACACCCGGGAGATCGGTGGGGAGATCAGTGAAGAGTTTTGATTTCGAGGAGGGGATCAATGATTCGAGTACTAAGGACTACAGCATCACTATTGGTCGCAGCGACCTTCACCGGCATCGCCCTCGTTTGGCTCCAGGTTCCCCACACCGGGTCACCCAGTCCGGGGCGGGAGCTGGGGATGACCTATGACGGGGCAGTCGGCATGATCGATCTCTACCTGCGTCATGACATTCGCGGCTACCAGCGCCTGGCCGACATCGATCCCCAGCTGAACGGGATCGGGGGTCGAGCGGCCCAAGCGGCGGCCAGCGACCGCCGTCTAAGTGTCGATGACCGTGTGGCCGTCGCCCGCAGGCTGTCAACCCAACGAGGCGGCCTGGACGCTGAGCTGGCCCGAACCATCGTCACGTCCGCCGAGCCCGGCGAGCTGACCGCCTTCCGAGGTTTCGATCGTGAGCTTGACACCGCAATCGGCGACGCCGTCAGTCGACTGGACCAAGCCGAGTTGGCCACCCCCGACGAGCCTGACTCGACGAGCTAGCTCTTTCTGGGCGGGTTGGCCCACACCGCCGGGTTCGCCGCATCCTCCCCC
>JAHDFR010000060.1:12317-18782 GCA_020628065.1 Acidimicrobiales bacterium | reverse complement strand
CTAGCTCTTTCTGGGCGGGTTGGCCCACACCGCCGGGTTCGCCGCATCCTCCCCCTTGTGCGGCGAACCCGGTGGCTGGCGGCATATACCAACGCCGGCCCGGGTGGCAGGCGGCATATAAAGGCTGAAATCGGGCCGCGAACCGGCACCCTGGAGTGGTGGCCAGTACAGATTCAGCTCCTCAAGCCTCCGAGGGCCCCGGACGGCAGGTGAACCGTGACCTGGTGGTTATCGGCGCTGGGCCGGCTGGTGCAGCCACCGCCATCACGGCAGCCCAAGCCGGCGCCAACGTTACCGTCTTCGAGAAGGCCGCCTACGGCCGGGACAAGGTATGCGGCGACGGCCTGACCCCTCGAGCGGTCGGAGCTCTCGACGAGCTCGGCATCGCACTGGAGGATGCCCACAGGATCGACGGTCTTCGCATGATCGCCGGCAAAAAGGAGCGGGAACTGGCTTGGCCGACCACCGACCGCTTCCCGCCGTATGGCGCCGTATGGCCAAGACGACGGCTTGACGCCGCTCTCATTGATGCCGCCACCGAAGCCGGCGCCAAGCTGGTGTGGCAGACCGAAGCACTTCCCGTCATCGAGCAGGGCCGTATCGTCGGGGTGAAAGCCGACGGCGTGCTACACAAAGCAGACTCGGTTGTGCTGGCCACCGGTGCGCCGGGCCCAGCGGCCCGGATCGTCGGCGCCGAGCGAGTCGACGACGAGCCGTTCGGTTTGGCCATCCGCACCTACGTCGAGTCGCCCCGCCACGGCGACCGGCATCTCGAAGCCTGCCTGACCCTGGTCGATGAACACGGCACCGCTGTTCCCGGCTATGGCTGGATGTTCCCGGCCGGAGACGGAACGGTCAATATCGGTGTCGGCGCCCTGTCGACCATGAAGAACTTCAAGAAGCTCAATCTGAACAAGCTGCTGGATTCGTACCGCAGCCTGGTGGAGCCGACATGGCAGATCGGGCCCAACCTCGAACGACCGCGAGCTTGGCGGTTGCCAATGAGCGCCCAGCGACGGCACGGCCCTGGTTGGATGGCGGTCGGTGACGCCGCCGGCCTGGTCAATCCCATGAACGGCGAAGGCATCGACTACGGCCTGGAGTCGGGGATCCTGGCCGCCAACCTGTTCATCGACAACCCGGCGACCGCCCCCGAGCGTTACGACGCACAGGTGGGCGAACGATTCGACGGCTTCCTGCGCACCGGTCGACGGTTTTCCTTCCTCATCGGTCACCCGTTCATTCTTCGCAACGGCCTGCGTATGGCCGTCGGTACCGACGCCATCGCCAACATCACTCTCGGAGTGATGGGCAACCTGATCGACTCGGAAACGCCGGGTACACCCGGCCGGGTTCTCAACGCCGCCGACGCCGTCTTGGCCGCGCTCGACCCGCTCCTGCGCCGGACCAGAGCCGCTTCGTAACGGGACTCCGGCCAACGCCCCCGGCGCTGGTCTTCGATCCGTCCACCGTCTGACCGCGGATAGTACCCTGGTGGATCCGTCGCAGGGGAACGCCGCCGCGCTGCCCGGCGGCCCGGTTGGATGCGTTACCGAGAGTGAGAGTGTGAGGGCTTGAGCTACAACATCTACGAGCTGTTCGCAACCAAGTTCGCCGACGCCCGCGAACGTCCATTCCTCGTTGTCCCCGATGGGCCGTCCATTACCTACGGCGAGATGGATCGCCGCAGCGCAGCCATGGCAGCTGTTCTCGCCGACCGGGGAGTTAAACCCGGTGATCGGGTCGCCGTCCAGGTTGACAAATCGATCGACGCAGTAGCCCTGTACCTGGCCTGTTTGCGAGCAGGATTTGTCTACCTGCCGATGAACACCGCCTACACCGCCGACGAGATCGGCTTCTTTTTGGGTGACGCCACGCCGTCGGCTTTCATCTTTCCGCCCGACATGGCTCCCAAGCTCATGCCCATCGCCGAAATCGCCGACGTGGCGGTGACGCTGACCTTGGCCAACGACGGCACGGGAACGTTGGCCGAGCTGGCATCACAAGTCGATGCCATCAGCACGGTGATCACCCGTGAACACGCCGACCCGGCGGCCATGCTCTACACCTCCGGCACCACCGGGCGCCCTAAAGGAGCGGTCATCACCCACGGAGGTATCGCCGAGAACGCCAAGGCCCTGCACTCGATTTGGCGCTTCCGCGAAGGTGACGTGCTGCTGCACTGCCTGCCCATATTCCACGTTCACGGCCTCTTCATTGCTCTCCACCCGGCCATCCTCAACGCATCGGAAGTCATTTTCCTTCCGCGGTTCACCGTTGATGACGTTCGCGCCAACCTGCGGCGGGCGACCGTCATGATGGGCGTGCCCACCTACTACACCCGGCTGATGGACAATGCCGGGTTCGGGCCTCATGACTGCCAGACGGTCCGAATGTTCACCAGCGGTTCGGCTCCGATGACCGAAGCCGTGTTCAACCGTTTCACCCAACGCACCGGCCACACCATTTGTGAGCGCTACGGCATGACCGAATGCGGCATCATCACCTCCAATCCGCCTGAAGGTGAACGAATCGCAGGCACTGTCGGGTTTGCCCTGCCCAATATGGAGATGCGGGTGGCCGACCAGGCCGACAAGCCAACCGAGGTGAACGAGGTCGGCCAGGTTCAGGTCAAAGGGCCCCACTTGTTTTCCGGCTACTGGCAGCTCTCCGACAAAACCGCCGAGAGCTTTACCACCGACGGGTTTTTCCGCACCGGCGACATCGGATCGATGGACGCCGACGGTCGTCTAACCCTGGTGGGTCGTTCCAGCGACATGATCATCTCCGGCGGCTACAACATCTACCCCAAGGAGATCGAGCAGATCCTCGATGAAGTGCCGGGTGTGACTGAAACGGCCGTCGTCGGCCTGCCTCACGACGATCTCGGCGAGGCGGTCACCGGATTCGTGGTGGCCGATGAGGGAACGGACAAGGACCTGCTGGCCAAAGCGCTTGATGGACGTCTGGCGAGGTTTAAACACCCGAAGGGTTACTTCTTCCTCGACCAACTCCCCCGCAACACCATGGGCAAGGTGCAAAAAGCCAAGCTCCGCTCAGACTTCGTGCACGCCTACGACCCCAACTAGGCGAATAGTTGGGCTTCCGGGCTCAACGGTCTCCGGTCGTTGTCGACAGGAGATGCAGTGCCCTCTGCAACTCCGCCCAACGTCGATTTGCCTTCGGGGTCCTCGGTCCAACGAGACGAGGACTTCGTAAACCTGGCTGCCCACGAACTCAAGAATCCGTTGGGAGCGCTCGCAATCGACGCCGAGTTCCTGGCCCGGAGCCTTCAGGACTGCGCTGAACGGGTGCAACGTGACAAGGAACTGGCGGAGGTGGCGAAGCGGATGGCCTCGTCGGCTCGCCGAATGAGTGAGCAGGTAAGCGATCTGCTGGCCCTGGCCATCGACGATCGAAGCGACTCCGACTCCGAGGTCATTGACCTCAACGCGCTCGTGGCCAGTGTCGCCCAGCCGTTCCAATCAGAGCTGGCTGCCGTCAACGGCCGCATCGATGTGGAACCGCTCCCAGCGATAGCCGGCCGCTCGGCAGGGCTTCGAATGCTCTTTCAAAATCTGATCAGCAATGCTATTCGCTACCGCCACCCGGATCGACCGCTCACCATCTCGATCGAGTGTCGCAGCTACCGAATTGACGGTGGACGACGCCTACACAGCATCACTGTTGGCGACAACGGCATCGGCATCCCCCAATCGGCACAGCGACAAATTTTCGAGCCCTACTCTCGGGCCAGCGGGGACGATGACGGTCTGGGACTGGGCCTCTCGATCTGTCAGCGTGTCGTCCGACGGATGGGAGCAACCATTCACGTCACGTCCGACGGGCACAGCGGATCGGAGTTCAACATCTTGATTCACGACCGTGACCCCACGCCCGAACACCACGGGAAACCCCCCTGGTCCGGCGCGCCGGCCAAGGAACGTCGACAGTCCAACTACGGGCAACACTCCTCCTAACGACGTGCGCCAGTAAGCGCACGTCCTAGTCGTTGAGCGCTCTTCGGCCAAGGCCTCATCGCACGGAGACCGCTACCGCTGCCTGCCTACTCGCAGGCTCCTAAGCTTGATACCGGTGGACCACCGGCATCAACCCAGCAACAACGACAACTCCGCTCCGACCCCGGCGGGCTTCGCAACCGGCGGCGGCCCCACACCAGTTCTGCGGGTCGGCGCTCCAATGTGGTCCCATCCTCAATGGTCGGGCCGCCATCTTCGGTCCGACTCGACGGACAGCCTCAGCCAGTACGCCACATGGTGCAACGCGGTGGAAGGCAACACCACTTTCTACGCCGTACCGAACGCGGCAACCGTGCAGCGCTGGGCCGAACAGGCCCCGGAAGACTTTCGCTTCTGCTTCAAGTTGCCTCGCCTCATCACCCATGATCGGAAACTGCGCAACGCCGATCAAGATCTGGCCGAGTTCCTGCACGCCATCGAGCCGGTAGCCGACCGGTGTGGCCCGTTGCTGATTCAACTGCCACCGTCGTTTTCCGGTGCTGATCTTCCCGCCCTGACAGCCTTCGCCGAACAACTTCCGGGCGATTGGCTGTGGGCGGTTGAGGTCAGGCACCTCGACTTCTTTCCCGGTGGCGAAGCGGAGCGGGAACTCAACGACACGTTGGCCCGGCGAGCCGTCAACCGGGTTCTGCTCGACAGCCGCCCGCTGTTCGCCGGGCCGAGGGAAACACCGGGCGAGGTCGAGGCGTTTGAGAACAAACCTCATCTACCTATTCGCCCGGTGGCCACCGGCCCCCACCCCATCGTCAGGTTCATCGGCCGAACCGACCTTGCCGCCAACCCGGCGCACTGGGGGCAATGGTTGGACAAGGTGGCAGAGTGGCTGACGGCCGGGTTGGAGCCGTTCTTCTTCGCCCACACGCCGGACAACATTGATGCTCCGGTGTTGAACCGCTCGTTCCACGCCGCTGTCGCCGAGTTGATTGGCGATCTCCAACCGTTGCCGACGCCGGTGACGCCGTCCAGTCAGATGGACTTGTTCAACGACGACCGATCTGCCTAGTTGGTGCGAATGAGGTTGAACTCGATGCGTCGGTTGCGGGCCCGAGACTCGTCATCCTCGTTGGGAACCAGCGGCTGGGCTTCTCCTTCGCCCCGGGCGTTGAGCCGGGACTCCGTCACGCCTAGCTCAATCAGTCGGGCCACTACGGCGTCCGCTCGGTTCTGCGACAACGTGAGGTTCTCGTCGTCGGGTCCGACATCGTCGGTGTGACCGACCACCTCGATGGCAACGTCGGGCACGCTGTTCAGCAAGGCGACGACCTCGTTGATGACCTCATCGCTGGCCGGATCGATATCTGCGCTCTCAGGGGCGAACAGGATCGGCTGCGCTTCCAGCCTGACCATGATCTCTTCCTCGACGTCTTCCAACGTTACGGCGCTCTCGTCAACCGAAACGCCGGCGACATCGACAATGATGCCCTGGCCAAGCCGGGAGGTCACTTGTTCGGGGAAGGCCAAGTGCCGGGCATCGCCGGCGGAAACGGTGCCGGCCAGTCGGACCTGGGCTTGATCCCAGGTGCGCTCGCCCACGGAGACACCGGCAGTGTCCACCGCACCTGCCCCCCAAACGGCCTCGGCGGCCGCTTGCAGCTGGCTCAACGACTCGTCGTCGGGCACGGCACCACTGAGGACCACCCGCACCGCCCCCGGTGTACCTTCGACCGGGGTGATCGATCCTTCGATGACGGCCGGCAGGAGTGCCGACTCGGATCGTTCGACTTCAACACCACCGTCGCCCAGCTCGAGAGCATCCACCAGTGCGTCACGCAGGCCGCCCGGTCGTTCGTCTTCTTCCAACGCCTGACCGGTCACGGTTACCGATCCACCGTCGAGAACGCTGGCCGGATCGATGATCACCTGGTCAATGACATTCTCGGCGGAATACACCGCTTCGGCCGCAGCCAAAACCTGCGCCTTAGCCGCTTCGTCTGGAACCGACCCGCTGACGGTGATGATGTCCCCAAGAACGTTGACCGACAGCCGGACCGGTGTGCTGACACCGACAACCTCGCCGTCCTGTTCGACCTGCAGTTCGGGAACTTCCTCAACGGAATCGTCGCAGGCCCATGCTGCCAGCGACAAAAAGGCAAACACCGCTGCAAGGGTGATGATGTAGCCCCAGCTCGTCCGTTCGGCGTCGTCAGGTCGGAGCTTGCGAATCTCCTGCTCCACCTCTGACGGGTCGTAGTAGGTGGTGTCGTAGTCCCCGGAGCCTTCGCCTTCATACGTTGCTTGGTCGGCGTCACCGTAGGAGCGGTCACGGTACGCAGGGTCACTATGAGAAGGGTCATTATGGGTAGGGTCGCCGTGATCCAGGTCGCCTTCCAACGTGGACCCTCGACGAGGAGCGGGAACGCGCCCGGCAGCCGAGCCTTGCTCAGACGGGTAGCCAACCGGCGAATCGGTCACGAGACCCCATCAG
>JAHDFR010000060.1:1881-12217 GCA_020628065.1 Acidimicrobiales bacterium | reverse complement strand
CGAGCCTTGCTCAGACGGGTAGCCAACCGGCGAATCGGTCACGAGACCCCATCAGCCGAACTGGCACCGGTCTTGCTGGTGCCAAGAGACGGTGACGTCCTGCCATCGAGCTCCGGGAGTTCAGCGAACTCAATGAAAATGCACTCACCGGGGCACTCGGCGGCGGCGTCAATGACCGCTTGTTCGAGATTTCGTGGAGCTACAGCGAGCTCAGCCGCGCCGCCAGGGTCATTGAAGACTTTCTCGCCTTCACGACAGTAGGCGATTCCATCTTCGAGAATCACAAACACCTCCGGCGCATGATCGGTGCAGATCCCATCGCCGGTGCATAGATCCTGGTCGATCCACACCCGCAGCTGGGCGTTCAGTTCCGGGCCGTAACCGTCGGTGTTGGTCACTTGAACAACGGTAGCGCGACCATCCCGGTAAGGGACCCTCGAAGCGGTCTTGACGGTCTTCATCCCCACCTGTACGTTAAACAACGCTCCGCATTCAAACAACAACGTGTATCTTAAGCAACAATACGTACCTGCAGGTCTCGACCTGCCGAATACACCTGCAGGTCTCGACCTGCCGAATACAGGGAGAACATGATGGGCAAGGTCCCAAAGTTTGTCTTTTACTACACCGTCCTGATCAGCATCGTCGCCATTGTGGCCTCGATCCCGGATATCGATGCCAAAGGCTGGTCTGAGGCAATGCGCAATGCCGCCCCAGGCTTCGGTGGCCTGGCCGTACTGGCCTTCGCCCGCAAGACGCCGGCGGCGTACTTCGCCCTCATGTGCACCCGGGCGGCCATCGAAGTCGGCGACATCCTCGGCGGGATAACCACCGACGACACCACAACTCTCGGCCTGGGCGCAGCCGTCCTCGTTCTGGACGTGATCTCGCTGTTCCTTTTGTTCCCACTGATGTCCAACGAGGAGCCGACGTACGGCGCCACAGCCGCCTAGGTCCTCACACCGGCTGTCGGGGCAGGGTGTCAGCGGCTGGCAAAGTGACACCCGCCCCCACAGCCGAGAACGGTTTATCACCCACCGTTTACCAGGTACCGTCTACGTTGTGACCAGCAGTTTCGGCAACCTGTTCCGACTGTCAACCTTCGGCGAGTCTCACGGACGAGCAGTTGGCGTTGTCGTCGACGGCTGCCCGCCCCGGCTGCCCTTGACGGTGGAAGACGTACAGCACGATCTCGACCGCCGTCGCCCGGGCCAGAGCCGCCTGGTCACGCAACGCAAAGAGTCCGACACCGTGGATGTGCTGTCAGGCCTGTACGACGGCCTGACAACCGGCACCCCGTTGGCCATGATGGTCACGAACGCCGATCAGCGACCGGGGGCCTACGACCACCTGAAAGATCTCTACCGGCCCAGCCACGCCGACTTCACCTACGCCGCCAAGTACGGACATCGGGACCACCGAGGCGGCGGACGTTCCTCAGCCAGGGAGACCATCGGCAGAGTCGCAGCCGGTGCGGTGGCCCGAAAGCTTCTCACTGTGGGCCCTGAATCGCCGATCGAGGTGGTCGGCTGGGTAAGCCAGGTCAAGGACATCAGCGCCGAGGTCGACGACGAAACAGTCACTGAAGCCGATGTGGAAGCCGACCCTACGCGATGCCCGGATGCTGAAGCCGCGGCCCGAATGACCACGGCCATCGAGGACGCCCGCAAAGCAGGCGACTCCCTCGGCGGTGTTGTGACCGTCATCGCCCGCGGCGTACCGGTCGGACTGGGTGAGCCGGTGTTCGACAAGCTCGACGCCGATCTGGCCAAAGCCATGCTGTCCCTACCAGCGGCCAAAGGATTCGAGATCGGCTCCGGCTTCGCCGGAACAACCATGACCGGCCTGGAACACAACGATCCGTTTGAGCCGGGTCCGGGCGGCCGACCCACCACCGCCTCCAACTACTCGGGCGGTGTGCAGGGCGGCATCTCCAACGGCGCGACCGTGGTGTGTCGAGTGGCGTTCAAACCGACTGCGACCATCTCATCGGAGCAAAAGACCGTGACGACCTCAGGCGAGCCAACAGTGTTGGCGGCCAAAGGCCGTCACGACCCGTGCGTACTACCGAGGGCTGTCCCTCTGGTGGAGTCGATGATGTTGCTGGTACTGGCCGATCACTGGCTACGCCAGCAAGCCACCGACGTACTGCCTCGGTAGGATCCGACAGTCAACGTGCCCGAAACAGCGTCCTAGACGCCGGCCGACACCCGATCATCAGCTGACTGGCCGGCCCGAAGGTCGATTACATCACCGTCTACACCGATACGCCCATCAACTGACAGCGGACCAGGTCCGATCAAGGCCACCGCCAACAACCCGGCCAAGTAGGCCAGGTCCAGCTCGGCGCTACCCAAGATGGCATCGTTCTTCACCCATATGATGGCGCCGGCGACTACCAGGGCCAATCCCAGCGCGGCCAGGCGAGTCGCCAGGCCTACGATCAACGCCACGCCGAGTACGACTTCGGCCACCGCCACCAGCGGCGCAGCCAGCTCCGGCAGCGGAACCCCGTTGGAGGCGAAAAAGCCCTCGACGTTGCCGACCCCGGTGGAAAATTTGTCAAGACCATGGAGGACAAAAAGACCTCCGAGGACGACCCGTAGAACGACAGGCCCTAACGGGGCGAAGTTCTGCAGGAGGCGGTTGATGTTCTTCATTGTGTTGGTTCCTTTCAGCCCACATGCACGACAAACTGGCCTGCATGTCGAACCTCGAAACAGGTCGACTGCGGAGACGGCGGCTATCGGCGGTGGTAGTTGCTCAGTAGAGATTGCTCAGTACAGATTGCTGGGCGGACATTGCTGGGTGGACGTGGCGGCAGGCGCAGGGCGCGCCAGGCGACCGACATGAAACCAACCGGCTCAAGGGTCTATTCCCCCTTCGCCAAGAGTTTCCCTCTTTTGCACTCGTTGGCCGCTCAGGCCAACGAAATCGTCCGGGTGATCGACAACGCCTCCCGGAAACGACGGTCGTGGGTGACCACGATCAGTGTTCCGGCGAAGGTCGATAGAGCCTGCTCCAACTGCTCGATGGCCGGCATGTCCAGATGGTTGGTCGGCTCATCCAACACGATGGTGTTGACGCCTGTGGCCTGAAACAGCGCCAAGTCGACTCGTGTCCGCTGCCCGGGGGACAGGGTTTCGACCTCTCGACTCAGCGCCTCGGCGTCCACCCCGAACTTGGCCAGCAGGGAGCGGGCATCGGTTTCGGTCATTGACGCCGCGCCGGCGAATTGGCCTAGCAGGACCTGACCGCCGTCGACGAAGCGGGTTCGGGTCTGGCCGATCACCCCGAAACGAACCGATGGGCCGGCGGTGACCGTTCCGGCGGTCGGCTCAAGCCGACCAAGAACAACGTCAACCAGCGTTGTCTTACCCGATCCGTTGGGACCGTCGATCAGCACCCGGTCACCGGCTCGGATCACCTCGGTGATGGGTCCCAGCTGGAACTCACCCCGCTTGACAAACACCTGGTCCAGTACAGCCACCTCGGTGGAGCCGCGGTCGGCATCGGCGATGGACAAACGTAGCTCCCACGGCTGCCAGGGTTTGTCCGCCTCTTTGTATGTTCGCTCCAACTTGCTTAGCCGGTTGGCCATCTTCTTGGCCGCCCCCACCTGACTCTCGGCCGACGCTTGCTCGTACCGTCGCCGATTGCGGTCGTTGTCGGCCGGGCGTTTGCTGGCCCGGCTGGCGCCTCGATCTGCCCACTCCCGTTTACGTTGGGCGGCCTGTTCGATGCGGGTCCGCTCACCGGTGTAGGCGGCGTAGCGCTCCTCGGCCCGACGGCGGGCGGTGGCCAGCTGGTGCTCGTAGTCGGCCCAGCCGCCACGGAACACCGTTATCCCATCGCGATGTTCTTCCAGCAGGGCCACCGAAGTGGCGGTTGCTTCCAGGAAGCGACGGTCATGCGATACGAGAACCACCGGACCGCTGAATGTTGCCAACCACGCTTCCAGCATGTCCAAACCTCGAGCGTCCAGGTTGTTGGTGGGCTCATCCAGTAGGAGGAGATCAAACCGCGACACCATGATGGTGATGAGACCGACTCGGGTTAGCTGCCCACCCGACAGGGTGGCCGTCGGCTGATCCAGGACGTCGAGCGGCAGTCCGACGTTGTCTGCCAGGCGGGCCACTTCGGCGTCTTGTTCAAATCCACCGAGCTTCTGCCAGCTGGTGAGTGCGTCGCTGTAACGGTCGTCTGCGCCAGGGTCGTCGGCGGCTAAAGCCTCGGTGGCGGCCTCGAACTCTTGTTGTGCGGCTGTCACTCCGGTGCGTCGGGCTATCAGCCGCCGGCCGGTCTCGGTTGTTGACCGCTCCGGATCTTGATCGAGCAGGCCAACGGTGGCCGACGGTGGATGCACCACCACCCGCCCGACTGTCGCTTCCATGCGGCCGGCCATAACGGCCAGCAGCGTCGTCTTGCCCACACCGTTGGCCCCGACGACGGCCATTCGAGACTGATGACCCACCGTCAGGTCAACGCCGCTAAGCACTCGCCGACCACCACGATCGACGGTAAGCCCCTTTACGGACAACGAAACAGTATCTCGATACGCAGGGTCTCGATACGTAGAATCTCGGGCAGCCACACATCACTCCATCGAAAGCCCGAGAGCCGGGCGAAAACGAACAAGGAACGAGTGACTACTTCACGATGTTGATGTTAGCTCGTCGCCGTATCGAAAGCAGACCCTTAGGGCAGCGACAGCCTCAGCCGCGCTCACACCGCCTGGTCGCTGACGGCGTAGACAACATAATTGTCGCGGTAGTGGCCGGTGGATTGATCGAAGCTTCCCCCACAGGTGATTAGTCGAAGCTCAGGCACGGGCTGGTCAAAGCCGAAGACCTCTGGAGGGAGGTCGCCCTTGGGGTACTGCCCCGCCCGCGTCACCACGAAGGTCCGCTGCTGACCGTCATCGTCTCGAACGATGATTTCGTCGCCTGGCTCAAGGCGGTCGAGCTGGGCGAAGACGGCAGGCCCGGCAGTCGAGTCGATGTGTCCGGCGATAATGGCCGGTCCGATCTCGCCCGGCCTTCGAGTCTGTTGGTACCAGCCCGTCTGATCGAAATCGGTGGGCACCTCCGGGACGGGGCCGGCGAGGTCCATCTGAATTGTGTCGGCGGCAACGCCGATCGCCGGGATCTCAATCGACACTGGATCGACCCCGACCGGATAGCTAACCGGCGCTTCCTCAGGCAGAGACGGCACGTCCTGTGTTGGCGTGGACGGTGCGGCTTCCAAGGTGTCCTTCGGCGGGACAACCGTTGTTGTCGTACCGGGTGCTTCGGCGGTTGGAGTCCCTGCCATCACATCGGTTTCGCCCGTCGAGCAGCCGACAAGTAATGCCAAGGCGAGGAGCCATGCGGCCCGGCCGGAACCGAAGCGCATGGGTGGGGAGACGTTGGGGCGATGCACTTGACATTTCCTTTCGGTCAGGTCCAGGGGCGAGCTGGCGCCCCTAGACCTCTAGACCTCAACTATTTCGGATCAGGCAGCCGTGTGGCGTGACCGTCGCATGGCAAGAGCCACACCGGCGAGACCAAGCCCGGCTCCCAGCATGGAGGCAGTGCCGCCAGTGCTGTCGGCCAGTCCGCCGGCACCGGTTTGGATCGGTCCGGTCGCCTGGACAGCCAGAGTTCCGCACAACGCCGGTGCAGTTCCTTCGCGGGGAAGATCCTCGGTCAACGATGAACGGGTGTCCTGGTCGAGATCGAGTGTGCCATTACCGTTTTCGTCGATGCCGTGGACGACAACGTGGAGCTTGCCAATATTCGGCTTGAGTGCGTCAGGAATCGGGATGCCGGATCGCTGGTAGGCAACGTCCGTACCGCCCGGGAACCGATCGATCGCCAAGGCAGAGTCAGGGCTGGTATCACCCTCGGTGGTCAGACTGACCTGCACGGTCCCGTAGCGAGGGACGCCCTCAACAACGTCCACCACACCATCGCCGTCTGCGTCATCTGCAGCGGTCGGGCAGACGGAGGCCATTACGTCCTCACCGTCGACAATTCCGTGCAAATGGATGGCGTGAGGTCCGTCGAGGTTGAACCCGGTGGCATCAAGCTCTACCGCCATGGTCTCACCGTCATCGGAAACCGTGATCTCGACCGATCCGGTGGCGCCCGAGTCATTCAACGGCCACAGTTGACCTTCGTACACCGATCCTTCGTGAGCAGCTGCCACAGGAGCGGCTAGCGCCAAGGTGGCGAAGGCCGGGGCGGCTAGTAGTGCGAGCTTCTTGTTCATGGTGTTCTCTTCCTAGGTGTGATTGTTGCTTTGCGTGGTTTGACTCCTGATTCGGAACCGATTTCCGAGTGGATTGCGTTTATTCGATTCTTTTTGAACCAAAAGCTCATCCGTCGAAAGAGCGAGGCGCGAGAAACAGATCCCGCCCCGTGCAATCCGGGGCGCGAGAAACAGAGCCCGAGCCTGTGGCCCTGGCTCTGCGAATTAGCGGATCTGACAGTTAACGGCTCGCCCGGCGGTCGGCATCCACCGGTTCAACGGGCACAATCGCTCACCAGTGGGGAAGCGGTTCCAGCCGGGAACGAACTCTGCAGCTGGGGTTAGCTCAGCTAGGCCTCGAAGGTGCCGACGAGCAAAATGTCGCCGGTGGGCTGATCTGAGCCACCGTCGGGCTCGATGGTTACGCCGAAACCCACCGTCGACGGTTGATCAGCGACAGAGAAAATTTGCCGCAGCGAACCATCCTCCGGGGTGAACAGCGCAGCCGGGCTGACTCCGTCGTCAGTGACGAACCAGAGTTCATAAACTTTCCCCTCACCCGGATCGTCCAGGCCGCTTCCGACCAGAGCCACTTCGGCCCGCTCGGCCGAATACACAACGGTGAGGCTACCGGTATCGCCCGCGAGTTCTAACGTCTCCACGTCTGTCACAGCTGCCAGCTCATCGACTGGGTCCTGTCCGGAGAGCTGGCTTGCGACGGCCGCGCCACCGACAACAACCACCACCGCTGCGGCAGCGGCCAGCAGGGCTCGCCTAACCGGCCGACGCCTCTGATCGAGGGAGATGACGGGGGCCGGAGCCGGGGCAGCGGCGACCTCCATCGGGACCTGGGGGGTTTGAGCGATTGCGGCCAGGATCGTGGCTCGAACCTCGTCGCCGGGTCTGCCGATTAGTTCGATGGTTTCAACATCAAGAGACATGATGATCGCTTCTTCATAGCGGGCGACGTCTCGTTGGCAACGAACGCATTGGGCCAAATGGGATTTGAAAAGAGACGACTCGTCATCGTCGAGCGCGTCGACGGCGTAAAGCGCCGCCAACTCATGAATATCCTCGTCGATCATGGTTCCATCTCCATCACGTCTCGGAGCCGGTTCAAACCATCGCGAATCCGTGTTTTGACCGTGCCTTCCGGCACGTCCAACATTTCCGCCACCGCACGGTAACTATGCCCACCGTAAAAGGCAAGCTCAACCGCTTCCCTCTGCTTCTCGCTGAGTTGTTGGAATGCTCCGCCTAACATTTCTCGCTCGGCGGCGTCGATGGCCGCCTCGCTGACCGTATCGACCGGCACGACGGTCAGCTCGGCCTCACGCTCGTCTCGACGTCGGGCCGCTTCCTCGGACCGGACACGATCGATTGCTCGCCGACGGGCGATCGTACCGGCCCACGCTTTGGCCGAACCCCGCTCGAAATCGAATTTCGGGGCCAACCGCCACAGCTCGACGAACACTTCCTGGGTGACCTCTTCGGCCAGCGACTGATTACGCAGGACCTTCAGAACGATGCTGAATATGAGAGGTGAGGTCAGATCGTAAAACTCGGCGAACGCCTGCTGGTCTCCTTTGGCCGCCTTCATGAGGGCCGCTGATTCGTCGGAAGCGTCTGTCGTCGACACGTCCGTCGCTGACGGCTGGGCCTTGCGGCGGAAGGGAATCACGTGGCAGATACTCGCATGCCCGGGCAGGCAACGTCCAGCCTTTGCCGTTGGAAAGAACAACGGCATTGCCGACGGCGTATCTGCAATCGGGTACGTGAGAGCCATGAATACGCTTCGGAGCCGGTCGACCATCGGATTGAGTTTTCCGACTCGAAATCGTCCGCCGAATAGGGCCAGGACATTTCGCGATCAAATTCCAATCCGCCAACGGATCGAGTCCGAACCTTTAGACGTGATGACGTGTTTGTCGCCGCCTTAAACCGCTCTTCAGCGAGGCGCCACCTCGTGATTACCGACAGGCCAGACGAGTCACGTCAGATCGTGACATTCAAATCATGAAGGAAAAACCATGAAGACCACCACCAACCACCCATCCCGCCGCTTTGCTCCCGTTATCGGACTTGCGGTTGCCGCCACCACGGTATTCGGTCTATCCACCGTCGTAAGCGCTGCCCACGGTGGCGCGCTGACCGAAGGCGACTTCAGCGGCCGGGCCGAGGTCGCCGCCGACGCCTCCAACAACAGAATCGTCGGCGATCCCAACGGCCGCGGCGAAGCTTACGTCTTCTCCACCGGCGAGGGCGTTGTCTGCTACGTACTGGAGGTGGACAAAATCGGGCCCGCCACCGCTGCTCACATCCACGAGGCTCCCGCCGGGGAAAACGGGCCTGTGGTGGTCGTCCTATCGCCTCCGACCGAAGGGGTTTCAGCCGGTTGCGTCGATACCGGTGATGCCGATCTTGCAGCCGACATAACCTTGCGAGAATCATCGGAATATTACGTCAACGTGCACAACGACGAGTTCCCGGGCGGAGCCATACGCGCCCAGCTCGGCGGCTGAACGTCAGCGCCGACAAGGCGGACCTAAGGGCGACTTGGGCGCAGCGGCCACTCTTTCGGCGGGAGAGTGGCCGCTTGCGTTGCAAGCAATTGCAATCCGTCAACCGGCTCGCTCCGAACCCCTTGCATGACTTCCCCGCCACGTAACGCTCCAGCTGACAACCATCCGACGCCGACTGGAGCCCGGGCCAAGGCGCGGGGCTCACTGGCCGGCGTTGTCTCAGCAGGAACAGGTTTGGCATGCGCCGAGGTCGTCGCCGGCGTGAGCAGACTAAACTCACCAGTCGTCGACGTAGGTGATAGGATTGTCGACTTCGTTCCCCCGGCGGTGAAAGATGTCGCCATCGGCTTGTTTGGAACCAACGACAAGATCGCCCTTCTCGCCGGTATCGGGGGGTTGCTCACCATCTACGCCGCCTTCGTCGGCATCGTCGCCTTTCGGCACCTGTATCGAGGGCTGGCCGGCATCGCGTTGTTCGCAATCGTCGGATCCGCCTCGGCCGTCTTCACCAGGACGGGAGTCGACCCGACCGCTTCTATGGCCACAATCGTCGGCTCGACTGTTGCCGCCGGGACCCTGACTGCTCTTGCCCGACAGTTCGGGGGCGCGAAATCAGACCTGGTCGCCGCCGACCCCATGTCCTATCGGCCAAATGATCGTCGTCGCTTCATGGCGACCGTCGGCGTCCTCGGAGCGTCCGCAGGGGCGGCGGCATACGCAGGGCGGCTTCTCGATCAGCGGGCCACAGCTTCACTTGAGTCAAGCCGGCTGGCCCAAGGACTTCCAGGTGCCGCCGAACCGCTTGAACCTGCACCGGCATCGATTTCCGCCGATAGTGCTGTCCCGTTTTTCACCCCGAACGCCGACTTCTACCGAATCGACACGGCGCTTGTCGTGCCTCGGGTAGAACGCCAATCGTGGGCTCTGTCGATCTCGGGGCTGGTTGAGCGCCCCGAGACATACAGCTTCGATCAGCTGCTCTCCGAGTTCGAGATCATCGAATCCGACATCACCATGACCTGCGTTTCCAACACGGTTGGTGGCAACCTGGTCGGCACCGCCCGATGGCTCGGTGTCCGCCTAGACGACGTCCTCGACCGTGCCGGGGTTGGCGAACCGGCCGACCAGATCGTCGGTCGATCAGTGGACGGCTACACCTGCGGCTTCCCGGTATCAACCCTCGACGGCCGTGACGCCATGATCGCTGTTGGAATGAACGGTGAACCGCTGCCACCTGAGCACGGCTACCCGGCTCGACTGGTGGTGCCCGGGCTCTACGGATACGTTTCGGCCACCAAATGGTTGACTGAAATTGAAGTCACCACCTTCGATGCGTTCGACCACTACTGGGTTCCCCGCGGCTATTCCGCCGAAGCACCAATCAAGCCTCAAAGCCGAATCGACAGTCCTCGCGGTCTCGATCGGATTCCACCAGGACCAACCGCAATTGGCGGTGTCGCTTGGGCCCAGACGACAGGTATCGACGCAGTTGAACTCAGTATCGACGGTGGACCGTGGCTCGAAGCCCAATTGGCCGACGAACTGAACGACAGCACGTGGCGTCAATGGACCTACCCGTGGGA
>JAHDFR010000060.1:0-1781 GCA_020628065.1 Acidimicrobiales bacterium | reverse complement strand
GAAGACGCCATGGGAGACATGCTCGGAGCCTTCGGTCCTGGCTGCGCCGCAGTGCCCACCGACGGCGAAGGCAGCTTCAACGGAATGGCCGACGATCCGGCCGGCACCGCTGCTTCCAACAACCCGGTTCTATCCACGTTGGTTAGCGCCGTTGTAGAGGCTGACCTGGTTGACACACTCAACTCCGACGGCCCGTTCACCATCTTCGCTCCCACCAACGATGCGTTCGCCGCCATCGACGCAGACATCCTGAACGCCGTCTTGGCCGACAAGGACCTGTTGACCAGCGTCTTGACCTACCACGTCATCGCCGGCGAGTCGCTGGACGCTGACGCTCTCGGGGCCGCCGGCTCGGCCGCCACGGTTGAAGGGGGCGAAGTCACCCTGGGCAGCGACGGCCTCACCGTCAACGATGTCGATGCCATCTGTTCCAACGTCCCTGTAGCCAACGGCACCGTACACATCATTGACCAGGTGCTCCTGCCGCAGGTTGCCCTCGACGCCATCGCCACGCTTACTGCGGGCGACGCTGAAGATGCAATGCTTGGCGCCTCCGGCCCGGCCTGCGCCGCAGTACCCGCCGACGGTGAAGGCAGCTTCAACGGAATGGCCGATGACCCGGCAGCAACCGCCGCTTCGAACAACCCGCTACTTTCGACCCTGGTCGATGCCGTTGTGCAAGCTGACCTGGTCGACACTTTGAACAGTGACGGCCCGTTCACCATCTTTGCCCCCACCAACGATGCCTTTGGCGCCGTACCGGCCGATAGCCTCTCGGCGGTACTGGCCGACAACGATCTTCTCACCAGCGTCTTG
The DNA here is from genome assembly GCA_020628065.1 of Acidimicrobiales bacterium. Classification (GTDB taxonomy): domain Bacteria; phylum Actinomycetota; class Acidimicrobiia; order Acidimicrobiales; family SZUA-35; genus JAHELU01. The sequence goes on along the minus strand of JAHDFR010000060.1, from coordinate 965 downwards.
ACCTACCACGTCATTGCTGGCGACAAGCTGTCGAGTGATGATCTCCTGGCTGCCGGTTCGGCTACGACGGTGAACGGCGCCGAGCTGACGTTCACCGCCAACGGTGATGCATTGTCGGTCAACGAAGCCGCCACCGCCGTCTGCATGAACGTGCCGACTGCCAATGCTGTAGTCCACATCATCGACGGCGTGCTGATCCCGGAGTAGAAATTCTGTAGACCGCCGAAAGCACTCATCGTCCCACACGAGTTGGGAAGGGACGATAGAGCTGACGCCGGAGGAGGCTGCGATCAGCAGCCCCTCCGGCGTCGTCGCGTATTGGTTCCCTACTCTTCCTCGCCCAAATCGATGTCAGGGTCGATGTCAGTGTCGATGTCGGGCTCTCCGCCCGGTGAACCCATCTCCCGCAGGAAGGCTTCGAGTTCCCCGGCAAGGTCATCGCCGGAGGGCAGCATCTCCTCGTTTGAGTCGGCCTGCTGCTCAAGCCGAGCCACGTACTCCCGACTGTCGTCGTCAGCCAAGACGGCTTGATCAACCCTGTTGGTCCAGTCGGTCACCTGACCGTCCAGGCTCTCATACCCGGTGGCTACACCGGTGGTCTGCTGCAACCTGCGGAGCAACGCCCGAGTGGCTTTCGGGTTGGGCGGCCCGGGAACGTAGTGAGGGACCTCCACTCGAAGTGAAATGGCCGGGATGTTGGCCCGTTCCATCCGCTCGATGATTACCCCGATGGCCCCGGTCGGCCCTTGATAGGTGGGCGTCGACAGGTTTAACCGGCGAACCAGTTGGGGGTGGGCAGCCGAACCGGTCACCGAGAACGGACGGGTGTGAGGCACCATGCCGACAAAGGCGCCAACCGTCACCACCATTTCGCAGCCAGTGCGTCGAGCCACCTCCACCGCATGATCGGCCAGTGCAGACCACCGCAGGTGCGGTTCAACACCGGTCATCACCACCAGATCGCG
>JAHDFR010000244.1:3204-4291 GCA_020628065.1 Acidimicrobiales bacterium | reverse complement strand
CGGTCAAAGCTCGAATCGATGCCGCCGGTGGCCAGCTGACCGAACTGTCGCACGACATCTGGGCTCACCCGGAGTTGGCGTTTGAGGAACATCACGCGGCTGAAGCCTGCGCCAAAGTGCTGGGCGACGCCGGGTTCAACGTGACGCTGGGGGTGGGTGAGCTTCCCACTGCGTTCACGGCCGAATACGGGTCCGGCTCGTTGACGGTTGGTATCTGCTCCGAGTTGGACGCCCTACCCGGCGTGGGCCACGCCTGTGGTCACAACATGATCGCCGCCTCCGGTGTCGGCGCCGGCATCGGATTGAGGGAGGTAGCCGACCAACTGGATCTCACCATTCGAGTGGTGGGCACCCCGGCCGAGGAAGGCGGGGGCGGCAAGATCATCCTGCTGGAGCGGGGCGTCTTCGACGGCGTGCACTTCTCGATGATGGTCCACCCGTCACCCACCGAACGGGTCGAGTTCAACACGCTGGCCACCACCTCGTTTGAGTATCACTTCAGCGGTCACCCTGCTCACGCCAGCGCCGCACCGGAGAAGGGGGTGAACGCCGCCGACGCCATCACCATTGCTCAGGTGGCGGTCGGGTTGTTGCGCCAACAGCTCCCACCAGGTGACCAGGTGCACGGCATTGTCCTAGACGGCGGCGATGCCACCAACATCATTCCCCACCGCACTGCGGCCAAGTTTCAGGTGCGCTCACCGAACATCGCCCGACTGCGGGAACTGGTGCCTCGGGTGCATGCCTGTTTCGAAGCCGGAGCATTGGCCACCGGTGCAACGCTGGAAGTCAAGCCGACTCGCATTCCCTACACCGAGTTCGAGGCCGACGAAACCTTGACCGAGATGTACCGAGTCAACGGCGAAGCCCTGGGACGCACGTTCGCCCCACCCCGACCGGGCGGTGGTGGGTCAACCGACATGGCCAACTTGTCGCTTCTCATGCCCACCATTCATCCCATGTTGGGCCTCGACGCCGGTGAGGCCGTCAACCACCAGGTGGAGTTCGCCGAGCTGTGCCGCACCGCCGAAGCCGATCAAGCGTTGCTGGATGGAGCAATTGCGATGGCTTGGACCACGGTTGACGC
>JAHDFR010000244.1:0-3104 GCA_020628065.1 Acidimicrobiales bacterium | reverse complement strand
CCGTGAATGGCGTCGTGTTCGGTCGGCCGTCCGGCTTCCATGTCTTGGAGCATCGAGGTTCGTCCTTCGCCGCCGGGACGGGACATGGCATCGACCAAGCCATCGACCCGGTCCATGTCGAGGTCGACCCCGGCAGCCAACCCGACAGTCCAACATTCGGTGATCAGCTGCCTGGCGATCGAGGCCACACCGGGATCGGCCAGGACCGTCATCGGCCGACCGGTCAGCGCAGTCAGACCGTTGGCCGCCGAGTTCATGGCAAGTTTCACCCAGGCTGAGACATCAACGGTGTTGGAGGGTTCGACCGTGAGAGGCGTACCGGCCACCAGGGCTTGCGCTCGAGCACCGCCAGCATTGTCGGCCACGATCAGCCGCGAGTGGCGGCCGTGGCGAACATGGCCGGGGGCCACCAGTTCGGCCCCGCAGTAAACCACGCTGGGCACCACCGTTGCTTCGCCCACAAGTGGGCCGAGGCGGTCGTGGCCTTCGATGCCGTTCTGCATGACCACGACCAGAGTGTCCGGTCCGCACAACGGGCCAAACCACGACGCAGCGCCTTCGGTGTGCTGTGACTTCAAGCCGACGAGCACCGCGTCGGCCGGTTCGTTCCAGGGCAAGGCGTCGGGCGAGGTGACCGATGTGGCCGGGCCTTCGAAAGGAATCTCGTTTGACTCGATGCGGTAGTGAGTGAAGGGGCGGCGTACGCAGGCGACCACATCATGCACGGCCGACAGGTGAGCGGCGAACACACCGCCAACCCCACCTACTCCGACTACGGCAACTCGTTTGCCGTCAGTCATCGCTGATTGGCGAAACGCTTGGCCGAGCGGGCTCGGGCTTTGGCCGCCTCCTCCTCCCGGTTCTTGGGTGGAACGTTGGTTGTGAGTTGCTCCAGCAGCTCGCGGGTGGCGTCGGCCACGGCGACCACTGCGTCGTCGAACGCCTGGCGGTTGCCCTGCGACGGGTCGCGAGATCCGCTGACCTTGCGGACGTATTGGAGGGCGGCGGCCTCGATTTCGTCCGGTGTGGCCGGAGGCTCGAAGTTGTGCAGGGTACGGATGTTTCGGCACATGTCTCCAGCCTAGATCACGGCCGAACACTAGAGATTGGCAAGAATTACGTAATTAATTGCGAATCGACCGGCGGCTGGTTAGCGTACTGACTTGTGGCGAGACCCGAATCGCATCGCTCCGGCCGAAGAACCCTGAACATGGTTGGCAAGCGGACCTATGCGGTGACCATCCCCATCGACGAGATAAGAAATCTAGGATGGGAAAAAGGGGACTCGCTCATCGTCCGCCGCTACCGCGATCAACTGATCATCGAGCGCGAGCCGGATTCATGAACGTCAATCCCCGATATCAACTCGGGCGACCATCACCCGATTTGAACTACAGCGAGAAGAACTGAGCGATCATGTGTGGAATAGTTGGTTACTGCGGTCCCAAGAGCGCCAAGAGCGTGCTGTACGGCGGTTTGAAACGTCTTGAGTACCGGGGCTATGACTCGGCCGGCATCTCCGTGCTGGACAGCAACGGCGACGTGCAGACGGTCAAATCGGTTGGGACCGTTACCAACCTCGATGCCGGAACTCTGCCCGATGACGCCGTCACCGGCATCGGCCACACCCGCTGGGCCACCCACGGCGGTGTGACCGACATCAACGCCCATCCACACACGTCGGGTGCCATCACGTTGGTTCACAACGGCATCATCGAGAACTTCGAGACGTTGGCCGAGACCTACAACATCGAACGCATCTCCCAGACCGACACCGAGGTGTTGGCCGGACTGATAGATCATCACTTCAAGTCCACCGGCGTGTTGAAAGACGCCGTGTTGGCCGCTCTGGCCGAGGTGCAGGGCACCTACGGCATTGTGGTTATGACCCCACAGGAGCCTGGCACCCTGGTGGCCGCCCGCAAGGGCAGCCCGTTGGTGGTCGGCGTCGGGCGAGACGAGCACATCATCGCCAGTGACCCTCAGGCCATCGTCTCCCACACCGACAACATCATTTTCCTGGACGACGGCGAAGTGGCCGTCATCGACGCCAACAACATCAGCGTCTACAACCTGGCCAACCAACCCCAGACCAAGATGGTCGAAGAGGTCGAGCAGACCGCTGAGGTCGACAAGGCCGGTTTCGGTTCATTCCTGGAAAAGGAAATCCACGAGCAGCCCAGCAGCCTCACCGAGGTTATGCGAGGCCGCATCGCCGCTGACGGTCGGATCACCCTTGGTGGGCCCGATCTGACCGCAGAGCAGATCGCCGAGCTGGACAACATCTTGATTATCGGCTGCGGCACGGCCTACTACGCCGGCATGTACGCCAAGTACGAGCTGGAGGACCTGCTGGGTATCCCGGTGCAGGTGGAGCACGCCAGTGAGTTCCGCTACCGCCACACCGCCTACAGGCCGTCAACCTCACTAGCCATCTTCATGAGCCAGTCGGGTGAAACGGCCGACACTCTGGCCGCACTGGAAGAAGCCAAGCGCCGGGGCGTCCCCACTATGGGCATTGTCAACACGGTTGGCTCCACCTTGGCACGCTCGGTGTCGAACGGCGGAATTTACCTGCACGCCGGAACCGAGGTTTCGGTGGCCAGCACCAAGGCCTACAGCTCGATGGTGGTGGCGCTCATGATGTTCGGTGGGTTCCTGGCCGACCGTCGGGGCCAGCGTCTTGGCGATATCCGGGTGCTGGCCGAAGACCTGGCCAACCTGCCGCACGAGATCGAATTGTGCACCAAGCTGTCGGATCAGATCAAAGCCATTGCCGCTGACATGGCAAGCCACAGCACTTGGTTTATGTTGGGCCGCGGCAACCTGTACCCGATCGCCCTGGAAGGGGCGCTCAAGGTCACCGAGGTCAGCTACATCCACGCTCAGGCCTTCCCCACCGGAGAAATGAAGCACGGCCCGATCTCGCTGGTCGACGATCAACACATCAGCGTGGTGCTGCTACCGGAAGACAAGCTGCTGTACGACAAGTCGATCAGCGGGGTGCAGGAGCTCAAGGCCCGCAACGGCAAGGTGCTGACCATCTCCAGCAAACCGGCGCTTGAACAGTCCGACTGGCACATCACCGTGCCAATGGTCGGGCC
>JAHDFR010000243.1 GCA_020628065.1 Acidimicrobiales bacterium | reverse complement strand
CATCGCCTTCAACATCCCCGCCACCGACACCGGCTACAACGCACCCGGCTGGTGGGAGATCGCCGTGGCCACCGACCTGCCCTACGTCACCGACACCGTCAACCTGGACGGCTCCACCCAACCCGGCTACGCCGGCGACCCAGTAATCGGGATGTCACGGGGGACCGTCTCCGGCTTCAGCCGCATTCTCACTATCAGCGCCGGAGCCACCGATTCGACTGTGACCGGGCTGGCCTTCGGTGACGCCGCCTACGCCGCGCACGTCAGCGGAGCCCGGACAGTGCTTACTGACAACTGGTTCGGGTTCATGCCCGATGGCTCACGGGCCACCATCCACTACGGAGTGCAGATCAGCGGTAGCGATGTGACGGTCGGCCGGCCCGGCGAAGGAAACATCATCGGCAACTTCTTCTACTACGGCGTTCGCATTCAGGCTTCCGGTGCCGTGGTTCAAGGCAACACAATTGGTGAAGACCCCTCAGGCAACCAGGCTCAAAACTATCCGTCAGCCGGAATCCGGGTGATGGCGAGCAACGCACTCATCGGTGGCACCGGCCCGGGCGAAGGCAACCGCATAGCCCAACTCGGCCTGGAAGCCGACGGGGTCGAAGTGGTCAACGCCGGGACCCAGGGTGTCTCAATCCTAGGCAACGAGTTTGTGGACAACGGACTGGCCGTCGACCTGAATGTTGACGGCGCCACCGCAAACGACACCGGCGACGGTGACAGTGGCCCGAACGGCCTGCTCAATCATCCCGAACTGGCGATCACCAGCTCAACCACCGCAGACTCCATCACCTGGGACGTTGACCTCGACGTCACGCTAGACGCTCCGGCCGGCGACTACCGCATCGAGGTGTACGCCAACGACGGCATCGGCCTGGCCGGTCGACTCGAAGGTCAGCGACTGGCCCATGCCTTCACCGTCACCCATCCCGGCGGCGGCTCCCAAACGTTCCCCACCAGCTACAGCGGCGTCGAGCCGACCTTCCTGGGCGCCTCGGCCACGGTGGACAACGGCGACGGAACGTACGGTTCAACGTCGGAGTTCTCCGGGGCGGCGGGAACCGCCAACCTGACGTTCACCGTGAACTCCACCGGCGACGCCTCGGACAGCGCGACCGGCGACCTGGTGTGCGACACCGGCTCCACCAATAGCGAAGGTGCGCCGGAATGCACCCTGCGGGCCGCCATAGAACAGGCCAACCGCACCACCAATCCCACCATCGAGTTCAACATTCCAACGTCGGACCCCGGTTACACAGCGGGCGACGGATGGGAGATCGACGCGGCCACCCTGCTGGAACGGCTGTTGGTCCCCATGACCATCGACGGGGCGACACAGCCCGGCTGGACCGGTGATCCGGTGATTGCTCTCACCACCAGCACCGGTGTAACCGACGGTATTTGGATTTCGGCCGACCGCGCTGCGATCAACGGTTTGTCCATATCCGGGTTTGGGACGCGACAGGTGTGGGTCGGGGCTGAGGCCACGCTGACCAATAACTGGTTCGGCTACCGGCTCGACGGCACACCCGATCCCGCTTCGCGAGGGGTCGGTGTAAACACACCAGGTGGGCCTGTCGTACTTCAGGACAACTACATTGCCGCCAGCTTCTACGCTCTGCTGCTCAACTACACCTACGATGCCGTTGTCACCGGCAACGTGGTGGGCGTCAGCCCCACCGGTATCGCATCCCCGGGGGACATCGGAATCTGGGCCTTGCGTTCCGACCAGATCATCGTCGGCGGCACCGGCGCTACTGACGGGAACGTGGTGGCCAACGCCACCGCGGCCGGCATCGCCGTCTCCTCCGGCAACAACAGCCACGAAGTCGCTGTCCTGGGCAACACCACGTTCGACAATGCCATCGACATTGACATTGGCTACAACGGACCAACCGCCAACGACGCCGGCGACGGCGACACCGGTGTTAACGGCCTGCTCAACCACCCGGAGATCACTAACATTGTGTCGGCCGCCGGGTCAACCACCGTTGACTACACCCTGGATGTTCCTGCCGGTGACTACCGCATCGAGGTCTTCGCCGACCTGATCGAGGATCAGACCCTGGCCGGAGCCCACACCATCACCCACACCGGATCGGGCAGCGAGACATTCCAGATCAGCTTCCCCGATACGGTCGCCGCAGCCTTCCGAGCCACCGCCACCGAAGACCTCGGCGCTGGCGTGTACGAATCAACCTCCGAGCTCTCGGCCGCATGGGCGCTGTGCCAGGACCCTGACGGGGATGGCCTGTGCTCGCATTACGAGTTGCTGTTCGGCGACACCGACGGCGACGGTACCGACAACCACCTCGACGATGACGACGATGGCGACGGCATCCTCACCTCCGCTGAAAACGCCGACCCGAACGGCGACGGCGACCCCCGTGACGCTGTGGACGCCGACCTCGACGGTCAACCGGACTGGCTGGACGCCCCCACCCGCCGCACCACCGGGTTGGCTCGAACAGCGCAAAAGATCAGCGACCTCTCCGGCGGACTGGCGGCGGCACTGGCCGACCAGGACTACTTCGGTTCAGGCGTTACCGCCATCGGCGACCTGGACAGCGACGGGGTCATCGACATCGCCGTGGGGGCGCCATACACCGATCGAACCGCCACCAGCGACGGTGTGGCCTACATCCTGCTGATGAACCCCGACGGCACAGTGAAGGCCGAACAGGAGCTGTCCGAATCGACAGTGACCGGCCTTTCGCTTGGCACTTGGTCCAACTTCGGTGAGGACCTGGCACCGTTGGGTGACTTGAACGGTGACGGTCGCCCCGAATTGGCCGTCGGCGCCAGCGGAGACGCCAGAGTCTGGATACTCTCACTCAACCCTGACGGCACGGCACAACCAGACCCTGTAGCCATTGACGGTTCAACCGATCTGCCCAACCCGCCATCCGATGTGTCGGAGTTCGGTAACTCAGTAGCGGGCCTTGGCGATCTGAACGGTGACGGTGTCAATGACCTGTTGGTCGGCGACATGACCGCCGACGAAGGAGGCTGGGACTATGGCGCCGCCCACGTGATGTTCCTCAACGCCGACGGAACCGTGCTCGACAACCAGGTGATCAGCGATCTCGCCGGTGGCTTCAACGAGGTCTTCCTCGGCAACGACCAGGAGTTCGGCTCGGCCGTTGCCGCCATCGGCGACGTGGATGGTGACGGCACAACCGACATTGCCGTGGGCTCACGACGCTACGGCAACGGGCCTGAGATCTGGCAGTACGGCGCCGTCTACATTCTGATGCTCAACACCGACGGCACAGTGAAAGCGGAGCAGAAGATCAGCAACAACATAGGCGGATTGGCAACCACGCTGGGCGAGAACGCCTTCTTCGGCAACGGTGTCGCCGGCGTCGGGGATATGGACAGCGACGGAGTGCCCGACCTTCTTGTCGGCGCTCCCAGCCAGGAAGTCGAAGGCGTCTGGAGCGGCGGAGCCTACCTGTTGAACCTCAACAGCGACGGAACCGTCAAGAGCGAGTCAGGGCTGGATCACACCAACCCGGCGTTGGACGGCCTGCTGGACGGCGGCGACAACTTCGGTAGTGACGTCGCCGGGCTGGGCGATCTCGACGGCAACGGCAGCATCGATCTTCTGGTCGGCGCCAGCTCCGACTACGACGGTGGCCCATCCCGCGGCGCGGTTTACGTGATCGACATGATCCCGTTCATCACCGTCAACTCATCCGGCGATACCGGTGACACCAACCCTGGTGACGGTATGTGTGACACCGGAGGCCTCAATGCCGACGGCCTACCCGCATGTACCCTGCGGGCCGCCATCGAGGAAGCCAACGGACTCGACTCGGCCTTTATCGAGTTCGACATTCCGACCACTGACGCCGGCCACGCTGGAGGTGTCTGGACTATCAGTCCGGCCACCGGCCTGCCCTATGTGACTGCCCGAGTCATCATCGACGGAACCAGCCAAACGGGCTGGGTTGACGATCCAATCGTGGCTCTGGATGGCAGTGGCATCGGCGTGACCACCGACGGTCTTACCCTGGCCGCCGACTACTCGACCGTGACCGGGCTGTCGGTCATCAACTGGACCGGTGACGGGCTCAGCTCATCCCGCTCAGGGCTCACCTTGACCGGCAACTGGCTGGGTATCGCTCCCGACGGCACGGTGGCCGCCAATCAGGGCACCGATCTGTCGCTGTGGGGTGGAGCCGGGACCGACAACGTCATCGGTGGTACTGAGCCCGGCGACGGCAACCTGTTCGCTGCCGCAGGGTCAGGCGACGGCCTCTACCTACATACCTCCGATGTGCAGGTGCTTGGCAACACGTTCGGCCTGGGCGGCGACGGCA
>JAHDFR010000242.1:2529-4342 GCA_020628065.1 Acidimicrobiales bacterium | reverse complement strand
GGGTCGGGACAGGTGAAGACCGGGTTCAACACCACGTCGGAGTTGTCGCCGGTGGCCTGGTTGGTGCTGGAACCGTCGTAGCCCCAGATGCCGGGCTCTTCGCCGTCGGCCAGGATCTTGGTCTTGCCCCGGATCTCCCGGGTCGGTTCGGTGCCGTCAATCCAAAGGTATTCGGCCTGATACGTCATGGGTCTACTCCCGAAGGTTTATCTCGTTGGTTTGGCTGTTGCCTACGGGTGCCACCACGACGACGCTGTCAGAGAGGCGTTGGTCACGAAGCGGACTGGCGGCCAGCTAGCACCCAATGACACTAAACCTGCTGTCTGAAGCGGAGACAAGCCCTGAATGTTAACGGAATGTGAACCCTGCCCAATCGGCACTATTTGAGCGACTTTTAGCGTGCCTTTTGTCGGCCCACCTGTTACTAATCGAAGAGTGGAACGTCAGCACGAGTATGTCCTCCGGTCGGTGGAAGAGCGAAACGTCAAGCTGGTAAGGCTGTGGTTTACCGACGTTGTCGGCCAACTGAAGTCAGTCGCCATCTCACCGGTGGAGCTGGAAACAGCGTTCGATGAGGGCGTCCAATTCGACGGTTCGGCCATTGACGGGTTCAGTCGCATCCAGGAATCCGATGTGTTGGCCCGGCCGGACGCCTCGACGTTCGAGATACTTCCTTGGAGTGACGCCGGCACCACCGCTCGCATGTTCTGCGACATTCAATCACCCGACGGTTCACCGTTCGACGGGGACCCTCGACACGTACTGCGTCGGAACCTGAATCAGGCGCTGTCGACCGGATACTCATTCTTCGTCGCCCCGGAAATGGAGTTCTTCTACTTCGCCAACGGCGACCCAACCCGGAAGCCCGAACCCATCGACTCCGGCTCGTACTTTGACCTGACCACCAGCGACGTGGCGTCGGACCTTCGCCGACGTACGCTCTCGGTGTTGGAAACCATGGGCGTGCCGGTTGAGTACTCGTTCCACGAGGATTCTCCCTCCCAGCACGAGATCGACCTGCGATACACCGACGCGCTGACGATGGCCGATCAGATCATGACGTTTCGGCTGGTGGTGCGGGAGCTGGCCATGGAGCAGGGACACTTCGCCTCATTCATGCCCAAGCCGCTTGAAGGCGTCCAAGGCTCGGGGATGCACCTGCATCTTTCACTGTTCAAAGACGACGAGAACGTCTTTCACCCAACGCAGGCCGACCTTTCCGGGCCCGGCGAGCCGCCGGTACTGTCCGATGTTGGCCGCAAGTTCATGGCCGGGTTGTTAACTCACGCCCGGGAGATCACGGCGATGACCAACCAGTTGGTCAACTCCTACAAGCGCCTGGTGGTCGGTTACGAGGCTCCGGTTTGGATCTCGTGGGCCAAGAACAATCGCTCGGCCCTGGTCCGGGTCCCGGTGACGAAGCCGGAGAAGCCCTCTTCCACCCGCATCGAGTTCCGATCACCCGACCCGGCGTGCAACCCGTACCTGGCGTTCGCCGCCATCCTGGCCGCCGGACGAGCCGGCATCGAGGGAGACTACGAACTACCCGACGAAGTGCCGCAGAACCTGTTCGAAATGACCCCGGAGGAGACGGAGAAAATAGGCGTACGCCCTCTCCCCCGTTCGCTGGCCGAAGCTTTGGACGAGATGGAGAACTCCAAATTGGTGTTCGACTGCTTGGGCGAGCACATCTTCGAGTGGTTCCTGCGCAACAAGCGCAGCGAATGGAACAGCTACAAGACCCACGTCTCCCAATGGGAGCTCGAACGCTACTACTCGGCATGGTAGGTAGCGGTGAGTTAGGTACATGGTG
>JAHDFR010000242.1:0-2429 GCA_020628065.1 Acidimicrobiales bacterium | reverse complement strand
CCCGCGTCCGGTTTGGACGCCGAACCGGACGACTGGTTCGCTGTTTTCGCCGACCCCGCACCCACCGACCTGATTCGCTTCTTCGATCTTGAGGGCTATCGGTGGAAGTCGGTGGCAGGTTCAGGCGAAGACTTCGGCGACACCGCTGGTGACGGCGAGGAAAAGGTGTCCGACTGGGCTGCCGTCTTTGTGGCCGTCACCGACGATGCGGCCGTGGACCCGTGGCGATTCTGCGCCAAGGTTCGTAGCGAAACCACACCGGTGATGGTGTTGGTCGGCGGGACTCAGCTGAGCCTGTTGAACGGCCGTGATGACCTCTTCGACGACTTCATCATCGCCCCGTTCCACCCGGAGGAGCTGCGAGCCCGCATCGGCCATCTACTGGCCGGAACCGGCAAGGGCGTCCGCAGCGCCGAGTTGATCACCTACGGCCCTGTTTCACTCAACGTGGAGACCTATCAGGCCGTGGTCGACGGCCGGGCTCTTGACCTGACCTTTATGGAGTACGAGTTGCTTCGTTTCCTGGCATCCAGCCCGGGGCAGGTGTTCACCCGCGAAACGCTACTGAACCGCGTATGGGGCTACGAGTACTACGGCGGAGCCCGCACAGTCGATGTCCATGTGAGACGGCTCCGAGCCAAGATGGGTGAGGAGCACAGCTCGTTGATCTCCACCGTGCGGGGCGTCGGCTACAAGCTGGGTCAGTCTCGCTGGCAGGGCTAGAGGCAACTCAGGGCACAGACCAACAGTTTGCGTTCGGCGAACTCGATGACTGCTATGGTCTCCCCGTGGCGCTGGATATCGCAACCGTCGAGGAGCTGTTGGGGTCCGACGTCTTGTCGACCACCCCGCTGCAAGGTGGGGACGTGGCCGAGTCGTTCCGGGTCAAGTTGGCCGACGACAATGTGGTGTTCGCCAAGACCCACCTGAATCCGCCAGCCGACTTCTTCTCCACCGAAGCCGCCGGGTTGGAGAGGCTTCGAGCGGCCGGGGCGGTCCCAGTTCCCGAAGTTCTGGCCGTCAGCGACGATCCACCACTGCTGGTGTTGGAGTGGATTCAGGAGTCTCGAGGCACCCGGCCCGACGAGGCCGAGTTCGGTCGAGCGCTGGCCAAGCTGCACGGCTCTGGAGTCGACGCCTTCGGCCGACAGGATCGCCGTACAACCGGCAGTCGAGGATTGCCAAATGAGCCGTGTGATACCTGGGCCGAGTTCTACGCCAGTCAACGCCTGCTTCCCCTGGTGGAGCTGGCGGCGGCCCATGTCGTTCTCGGATCGGACACGTTGGCCGGTATCGAATCGATTGCCGGTCGGTTGACCGAACTGGGTGGACCGGCGGAGGACCCCGCCTGCCTACACGGTGACTTGTGGGCCGGCAACCGTCTGGTCGACGTCAACGGCGCCAGCTGGCTGATCGACCCGGCTTTTCACGGCGGTCACCGGGAGTTCGACCTGGCCATGATGCAGCTGTTCGGCGGTTTCGGACCGGAGTGCTTCGCCGCCTACGAGGAGGTGGCACCGCTGGCTTCCGGCGCCGAGGACCGGGTGCTGTTGCACCAGTTGGCCCCATTGACGGTGCACGCCATCAAGTTCGGTGGGAGCTACGTTCCTGCTGTCACCCAGGTGGTGTCGTTCTACTCCTGAACAGCTGGGTCAAGTCCGAGCCAACACAATGATCTCCCGCGACTCGGGTTTCCACGGTGCCCGCTCCCAGTCGCCCCAGACACTCTCGACGGTGAACCCGGCTTCGGCCAACGACTGGGTCACCTGCCGGTGGCTGCGAAAGCGGAGCTGCTCTTCGGCCACCAGGTGTTCGCCTGAAGGCAACACGGTGTGACCGTGGTGGGTGATGACGTAGGAGTCATCAGAGCCGGTCAGGTCCATCACCTGCACCCAGGAGGAGAACCGGCCTCCGTCAGGGTGATCCAGCTCGCCCCGGGTGTTCTCTTCAGTCCATTCGGTTGCCCAGGCGACAGCCGGGTTGCGGGTCTCAAACGCCACAAAGCCGCCAGGCCGAAGGACACGCTTGATGTGGCGCAGTGTCGCCGACCACTCGTCGTCGGTGATGAAGTACTGGGCGACGTGGCCCATCATGATGACCAGGTCAACGGCGCCGACGATCGCCGGGTCGGCCACGTCGGCGATGTCGCCCTGGATAAGTCGGACAGTGCTATCAATGCCGGCCGCAGCTACTCGGGCTGCCGCCACATCCAAGATTGCTTTCGCCGGGTCAACGCCAACAGCCGTCATGCCCCGCTTGGCGGCGTCGGCCACAAATACACCGGTGCCACAGCCGAGATCCAAGACGGTCTCAACGGAAAGCTCGCCGGCCAAGTCCAAGTAGAAGTCGTGATCCCATCGGCCGGCACACTCGACGTCATACACGGCCGCCAACCGGGAATCCTCCGGCCACAGCAACAACTCAGTCAC
>JAHDFR010000059.1:23873-26045 GCA_020628065.1 Acidimicrobiales bacterium | reverse complement strand
TGGACGAGGGCGGTGGCAACGTTCGGTAGCGATGCGGCGAATCTGCCGGACTAGGCAACCGCTTGGCGTTGGAGCGAGGCGAAGGCCAGATTTACTTCGTCCAGCATCGAGAGGGCAAGGGTGACTCTGAGATGGTCGGCTTTTGGACCTGGGGTCATGTCGGCAACAAGTCGTTCGTGGGCCTCACAGATTTCCTCCCACGTTGCTTCCGGTGAAACTCCGAGGATGGATCGACAGGTTGATTCCGACTCAAAGCGGACGCGGTCTCGATTCCCGTCGTCGCTCGTGTTGCCGAGTGTCGTTGATCCGGCGTGCGCCATCTTGCGCACGCTCTGTGGTTGTACCGCGCCGAACATGTTCTCCTACAGCCTTCCCTCACGCCTGCGAACGTCTGACCTGGACGCCATCCGGCGTCCACATATTTTGATGGTTCAGCTTGGACCGCTGATTCTCCTTGCAATCCAGCCGCTACCTGTGCTTCATCTCATCCCGTTACCGTCACTATTTTGCGCCTCTCCGGCGTGACAGTTCGGCGATGATTGGAAGCCTCACGTAGATAGAGACGCATAGCTTGGTCTATCGGTGCCAAATTTTCCCGAATATGAGCAAGATTTCCCATCAACACGTTGAACGGAACGTGCTGGTTGAGGGTTCCCGCTCGATTGGTGCGGTCCGGGTGGTTGGTCCGATCTACTCCACCACGGAAGCGAGGCGTTCCAGGGTCTTTGTCATGTTCACCAGGTGCCTGTCCGGGTATCCGACTAGTTCGTAGAAGACCGGGAGTCTGGCTGATCCCCAGTCGAAGGTTTCGGTCACCCGGGTCTCGGTTTCGGAGAGAGGTTCGAGTTCGTAGCGCCAGATGTGGTGCCCGAAGTGGCGCCATGCGATGAGGCGGCCCTCGTCGAACTCGACCACCTCGTTGCTGATCTTGTAGGGAACGCCGAGCTTCATATCCATGCCGAAACGTGCGCCGAGGGATAAGCGATCGGGGCTCGCCGACGTGGCCTTAACCACCGTGTCCGAGCCATCGATCAATTGGTGGCTGGCCGGATCGGCCAACAGGTCGAAGATGACGCTGGCAGGGGCTCCGATCGATCTTGTAACCGAGACCTGTCGATCCTGTCCGGTTGTTGAACTCACGTCAGCGCTCTCCCAATACGTCGGCCAAAGCCGTCTTCAGGTCTGGATGCTCAAAACGGTAGCCACCTTCGAGCAGGCGCTCAGGTAGTACACGAGCACTGTCGAACAGCAGGGCGTCGGCCCGATCCCGGCCCATGAGCAGTCTCGGCCCGAAGGCAGGGACCGGGAAGATGGCCGGTCGGTTGACGGCGTCACTGAGCGCTTTGGTGAACTCATCATTTGTCGCCGGCTGTGGGGCCGTGATGTTGTGGGCGCCGGAGGCGGCGTTGTCTCCCAAGAGGTGAACGATGGCGCCAATCATGTCATCGATGCTGATCCAGGACATGTATTGGTCGCCTGAGCCGAACTTCCCTCCGACACCCATTTTGAACAACGGTAGGAGCTTGCCCATGGCCCCGCCTTCGGCTGACAGCACGATTCCGGTCCGGAGGAAGACGGTCCGGACCCCGCTGTCCGTTGCCGGTTGGGCCGCAGCCTCCCAGTCTTTGCACAGGTCGGCGAGGAAGCCCTGCCCCAACGAGCTGTTTTCGGTCAGCTCCTCGTCGCCACGGGAACCGTAGACGCCGATAGCCGAGCCGGACAGTAGTACCGCCGGTGGGGCTTTCAGCGCCGCGATGGTGCTGGCCAGGAGGGCGGTGCCATCGACGCGGCTGGAAACGATGAGATCCCGGTATTGGTCGGTCCAACGACGATCGCCGATGCCGGCGCCGGCCAGATTCACTACTGCGTCTATTCCTTCAAAGGACTCCGAGTCGATCTCGCCTTTGGCCGGGTCCCAGTAGATTTCGTCGGCTCCAGACTTGGCTGGGCGCCTGACAACACGAATTGGGCGGTGGCCGGTGCGAGTCAACTCGTCCCGCAGCGCCGATCCGATGAGGCCACTTGATCCGGTGATGGCGATATCCATGTTGGTCCTTGTGCTCTATCTACTTGTCTTATTGCTGTCTGTGAACGCCGACAGCAGGCTGTCTTGCTCCGATGCTCGACGCGAGTCTAGATCTCGCTCGCTGGCAACGTTCGGTTAAAGGCCAA
>JAHDFR010000059.1:0-23773 GCA_020628065.1 Acidimicrobiales bacterium | reverse complement strand
TTTTTCAGTAACGTTGGCAATGGCGGCGTAGATGCGCATCGTCCGGCCGTTGCCCGACGCTAGAGTCCGAGGCGTGAGCACAAGAATGCTGTTGGTTCTGTCGCTGTTCTGTGGGATCGCCATTCTCGCCGCTTTCGCCGTGCAGTTGTTCATCGCCCGATGACGGCCAGTGGAACAAGGCGTTCAGATAGTCGGTTACCACTGCACAGATAGGCAGTCGTGCGGCGTGTTGGCCGTAGCGAAGGTGATTCCCGCCACGTCGTCGACGTCATTGGTTATTGCGACGAAGTCGATCGGCTAGGCTCATCGCGTACGACTCTGCGGAGGTGCTTCCCATTACTGATCAACCTGTCTCTGATAGCCACTTCGAGGTTGTTGTAGTCGGGGGAGGGCCGGCAGGCTATGCCGCCGCTCTGTACGGCGCCTCGGCTGGCCTCAACATCGCTCTTGTCGAGCACAACCGGCTTGGCGGCACTTGCTTGAACGTCGGTTGTATCCCGGCCAAAGAGCTGCTCGAGACCGCCAGCGTGTTTAGAACTGTCCAACACGCTGAGCAGTTCGGAGTGAACGTTCAGCCGTTGGGAATCGAGTGGTCCAAGACCCTCGGACGCAAGCAGGGAATCGTTGACCAGTTGGTTGGCGGTCTCACCGGTCTTCTCAAGCACCGGAAAGTCACCGTGTTCGACGGAACGGGCCGATTGACCGGCAGGGGCAACCCGCCTCACACCGTTGCCGTGTCCGGTGGCGAGTCGGGCGAGCTGGAATTGACTGCCGACAATGTCATCTTGGCTGCCGGCTCTCTGACCCGCTCTCTTGACGGGTTCCCCATTGACGGCGAAAAGATCGTGACCTCGGATGAGCTGTTGTCGATCCCCAATCTGCCCGGCTCGGCCATCGTGATCGGCGGCGGCGCCATCGGCTGCGAGTTCGCCTCCATGATGAGCGACCTCGGCACGTCGGTGACAGTGCTGGAATACATGCCGAAAATCCTCCCAGGGTGTGACGTGGACGTCACCAAGGTGGTGGAGCGCTCATTCAAGCGTCGTGGCATTGAGATCAAGACCGGAGTGGCGGTCACCGGTCAGGAAACCGGTCCCGATGGTGTCACCGTGTTCTTCGGAGACGGTGAGTCCCTCATCGCCGACACGGTGGTCATGTCTGTTGGTCGGCGGCCGGCCTCTGAGACACTGGGCCTTGAAGCAACCGATGTAACCGTCGATCAACGAGGCTTCATTGAGGTCGATCAGAACTGTCGGACCCGACAGCAGAACGTATGGGCCACCGGTGACGTCATCAACACCGCACAGTTGGCTCACATCGGATTCGCCGAAGGAATTCTGGCCATCACCGACATATTGGGCGAAGCCACCGTTCCCATCGAGTACGACAAGGTTCCGTGGTGCATTTACTGCCATCCGGAGGTCGCATTCGCCGGTCACTCCGAAGAGTCGGCCAAAGAAGCCGGGTTCGACGTCGTGGTTTCGAAGCATCGATTCACCGGCAACGGACGGGCCATGATCGTCGGCGAAACCGATGGTTTGGTGAAGATCATCGCCGAGAAACAGGCCGATGGTACAGGCGGACGGATCTTGGGGGTTCATATGGTGGGCCCCTGGGTAACCGAGCAGCTGGGTCAGGGTTACCTGGCTGTCAATTGGGAGGCTACGGTTGACGAAGTAGCCCAGTTCATCCAGCCGCACCCCACGATGAGTGAGTTGTTCGGTGAGAGTGTGTTGGCCCTGACCGGCCGGTCGCTCCACGGTTGATGTTGTACAACATGTTGAACACCGCGTTGAATGCCGTGTTGTCGATAAAACCCATCCCAAAGTGTCCTGAACCCCATTACACCCACCCTTTCGTTCTGTAGGAGTTTGCAGCCAGTGGCCCAAGTCGAGATGCCCCAGCTCGGAGAGACAGTGACCGAAGGAACCATCACCCGATGGTTCAAGTCGATCGGTGACTCCGTGGCCCAGGACGAGGTTCTATTCGAGGTGTCGACTGACAAGGTCGACTCCGAAGTCCCGTCGCCCGCGGCCGGAACTCTCACCGAGATTCTGGTCCCTGAAGGGGAGACGGTGGAAGTCGGTACCGTGTTGGCGGTGCTGGGAGACGGCGCGGCCGCTGCGGCGCCGGCAGCCGAAGCACCGGCAGATGAGGCCGCACCCGCCGCCGAACCGGCTCCGGCTCCGGCGCCCGCCCCGGCGCCAGCGCCAGCGCCTGCACCTGAGCCCGCCCCGGCGGCTGAAGTCGCTCCGCCCCCGGCCCCCGAACCTGCTCCAGTACCCGCCCCCGAACCTCAGGCGGCCGCAGCCGAAGCGTCGCCGGCGGCGTCCATGGTTCTGTCGCCCGTCGTGCGACGGCTGATCAGCGAGTACAACATCGATCCGACTCAGATCGACGGCACCGGACTTGGCGGTCGAATCAGTCGGGACGACGTTCAGCGGTACATCGAAGGTAACAAGCTCACTTCGGCCAAGGCCGGTGCGTCGGCTGCACCTGCCGCCCCGGCTCCTGAAGCACCGGCACCGGCACCGGCACCGGCACCGGCACCGGCACCGGCAGCGGCAGCTGCGGCACCTGTAGCCGCCCCCACCCCTGCTCCCGTCCCTGCCTCTGAGGCCGGGATCCGAGATGTCGTAGTCCCGCTGTCGAACATTCGGATTCGAACCGGCGAGCACATGGTCATGTCCAAGACGGTCGCTCCCCACACGCTCACGGCTATCGAAGTCGATTACGAGAGTGTCGAGCAGGTTCGAACCCGCAACGGAGCAGATTTTAAAGGTCAGGAAGGTTTCAGCCTCACCTATCTGCCGTTCATCGCCAGGGCGACGATTGACGCCTTGCGGGAGTATCCGCATTTGAACGCCTCGGTTGGCGATCGAGAGCTGATCGTCCACAACTACGTAAACCTCGCTGTTGCGGTCGATCTCGACTTCCAGGGCCTGCTCGCTCCGGTCGTGCGGGACGCCGACGGCAAGAGGATGCGCTCAATTGCCAGAGACATCAAGGACCTCGCAACGCGGGCCCGGTCCAAACAGCTGTCACCGGACGAACTTACCGGGGGAACGTTCACCCTCACCAACGCCGGAGCGTATGGGACGATGATGCAGTTCCCGATCATTAACCAGCCTCAGGTCGCCATTCTGTCGACCGACGCCGTCAAGCGGAAGCCTGTCGTTGTCGAAGACGATTTTGGCAACGAGTCGATCGCAATCCACTCGGTTGGTGTGCTGGCCATGGCCTGGGATCATCGGGCCATCGACGGTGCCTACGCTGCGGCGTTCCTGGCTCGGGTGAAGGAGATCATCGAAACCCGCGACTGGGAGCCTGAGCTGACTTGACCATGACAGCCACCGACTCGACCAGCGACACGCTGCGGGTTCGTTGGCTGGGCCGTGTCGACTATGAGGAGGCCTGGGATCTGCAGCGTCGGCTACATGCCGGGTCCCAGAACCATCTGTTGTTGCTGGAACATCCCCCTGTCTACACCATTGGGAGGCGGGGAGCGGCGGCTCGCCTTGACGACGAGGCTCAGCCGTACCCCAACCTCGTCGTACCGCTCGGAGAGCTTGGAGCGCCGATTCTGGAGGCCGATAGAGGCGGTGACGTTACCTTTCACGGCCCTGGCCAGCTGGTTGGATACCCGATTCTGACCGCGCCAGGACGGCGAGGAGGCGGTCTGGCCGACACCGCAGCCTACGTGTCGTCGATAGAAGATGGCCTTATCGCCGTACTGGCCGAGCTCGGTTTGCAGGGTGGTCGTGTCGTCGGTGAGCCTGGAGTTTGGCTCGGTGTCGACAGCGAACGGCCGAGGAAAATCGCTGCGGTCGGTGTTCGCTTGCAGCGTCGTAGGACCATGCATGGCTTTGCTCTGAACAACACGGTAGATCTTTCCTGGTTCGAGAACATCGTCCCGTGTGGTATCACCGACAAGGCGGTCACGTCGCTGGCTGCTGAGGGAATCTCAGTGGATACCGAGGAGTTGGTGGCCTTGGTGACCCGCCATCTGTCGACCGCGTTGTCGATGGCTCGAGCCGATACGTCAGCCGATCAACGTGGGCTGATTGGACTTGATGTCGAGTCGAGCAATGTGGTGTTTCGGTCTTCGACGGCTGATCTGGCGCCGTTCTCTCGAGGTCATGGGCCGGGTCAGCCATCAAGGCCAGCGGCTCCAAGCCATGGGAGTGCGTCACCCGGTCGTAGCTCCGCCCCTGTCCCCGTTCGTCTGGGGCGACGCCTGGCCGAGGCCGGGGTTGGGGAAGGGATGGACCTGGCCACCCGTAAGCCGGAGTGGATGAAAGTCCGCGTGCGAACCGGCGAGAATTACCAGCGACTCAAAAAGGTTTCTCGAGAACTGGGCCTCAATACGGTTTGTGAGGAAGCCGGTTGCCCCAACATCTTTGACTGTTGGAACGAGGGTACGGCGACGTTCATGTTGCTGGGTGAGCGATGCACTCGGGCCTGCGGCTTTTGCCTGGTCGATACTCGAAAGCCGAACGCGGTCGATGAGGCCGAGCCCGATCGGATCGCCACGGCTGTTGAGGATCTCGGGTTGGAGTTCGCCGTGTTGACGATGGTGGCTCGGGACGATTTGGACGACGGCGGAGCCGACATCGTTGCCCGAACCGTTGATGCCATACACCAACGCACTCCCAGAGTTGGCATCGAGGTGCTGGTTTCGGACTTTGCGGGAAACACGGAGTCGATTCGTACGGTATGTCGGTCGTCACCTGACATCTTCAACCACAACATCGAAACCGTCGCCCGCCTACAGCGAGCGGTGCGCCCGTCGGCCGGCTATGCCCGAAGTCTCACAGTGCTGGCCCGGGCCGCTGATCAAGGGGTCACCACCAAGTCGGGAATTATTGTCGGCATGGGTGAGACCTACGACGAGGTGCTGGCCACCATGGCAGACCTCCAAGCCGTCGGCGTCAGCATTGTGACCATCGGTCAGTACTTGCGCCCGACCTCGAACCACTTGCCGATTGACCGCTGGTGGGCGCCAGAAGAGTTCGAAGCCTTGAAGGCCGCCGGAGAGGGTGAGCTGGGTCTTCCTCACGTCGAAGCCAGCCCTTTGACCCGGTCGAGCCACCATGCTGGTTCCGTCGCCAGAACCGTTACACCCGAGCCCAAGGGCTGAAGCCGCCGGCACCGAGACAGGCTGTGAGCCGCAACTAGGCTCCAGAGCGAATATGGTTCCGACCGACAATCACGAACCAGGCCTGGGCAAAGGCAAACCACGCCGCGTGGATCAGGGCGATTGAGACTCGGCCGGAGACCAGCCAGCCGACCATAGCGATGAGCACACCGAGCTGGTGACCTATGAAGGCCATGCGGTTGCCGTTCCTGGCTACCGCCACGAACTTGAAGGCTATGGGCAGGGCGAGCGCTGAACCCAGAAGGATCAACGCGGTGGAGAGCGGATGCACTCCTTAAGTGTGCAGCTCTTTCCCGGTCGAACGAAACAGTGTCGTCCGGTTGCAATCGTCGACCGGTCGGGTGGCGGCAGACTGCAGGTAGTCGATCAAGTCGGTCCGGTGGTGGCTCAGTTGCCGGTAGGCAGCCTCGAACGCCGCCAGAAGGCGATCCTGATAACACCACGGTGTCGAATCGAGCAACTCCAACTCGGCGCATCGGTATCCGGTTGCGAAGCTCACCGTTCTTCCTGTAGCCACGTTGCCGGCCACTCGAGCGACGGCCCGCAGTTGTAGCTCCCGAAGCCAGCGGTCACCCAACTTGATCACGTCGTCCGGCAAGAAAAGGGATTCCGCCAGCCGCACCACCGCTGAACACCTCATCGGCACATCATTGGGGCGGATGTCGACGTTGTTCAAAAGGTCGGTCATCCGCCGTGCGACGTCACTGAGGATCTCCACGCCCTCAGCCACGAACAGATCGTGGCAGGGCTCGGCCACCGCCGTCCAGAAGTGAGATATCGACGGCTGGTGTTGCCAGTCTTGGGCAATACCAAGATTGGTTGATAGGAGTTGTAGTCGTCTCTGATTCAGGCCAGATTCCTGCTGGAGCCGCTGTAGCCGTCTGGTGGCCGAGGCACCGAGCGCCCCTGCTCTCAGATGGAGTTCCGTGGTGGCATCGCCATGACTGTCGATGGTGGTTGGGGAAAACGTCATCTCGTCCATATCCGCCGGGGGAGAGTACCCGTTCACTAGAACCGTCGGCCGACCGGCTGTTTCGACCACGGGGCCAATGGCTTATTCCCAGCCGTCGGGAGACAAACGTTCACCCAGGCGGCTTAGCACTTGGCGATGCGGTGGACGATTGCGGTGGCGGCCGGATGGGACAGCGAAGCTTCTAAGATCGAACCATGTTCGAAACTCGCCTGGACCGCGTTCGGGAGGCAATGGCCACCGCAGACGTGGACGCGCTCTTGCTGTCGGTTGGTCCCGATCTGCCGTGGATGATCGGGTACGAAGCCATGCCTCTTGAGCGGTTGACGATGTTGGTTGTCACCCGTGACACTGAGCCGACGTTGGTGCTTCCCTCGTTTGAGGTTCCTCGAGTGGTGGATCGACCTGGTGTCTTTGCCGTCCAGGGCTGGGGCGAGACGGAAGATCCGGTGGAACTGGTGGCGGCCCGGCTGGACGCTTCGGCCGGTGGGGGCACGATAGCCATCGGTGATCACACCTGGAGTCGCTTCCTGGTGGCGCTGCAGCATCGTCTGCCAGATCGTAAGTGGGTCTCGTCACAGACGGTGGTCGGCGACCTCAGAGCGGTCAAAGAACCGCACGAGCTTGATCGCCTGGCCGCCGCTGCCTCCGGTGTGGATCGGGTTGCGGCCGCTCTGCAAGGCGGCGAGATCCCGCTGATTGGTCGCACCGAGGCCGAGGTGTCGGCTGAGCTTGGCCGGCGAATCCTTGCCGAGGGTCACGCCAAAGTCAACTTTGCCATTGTCGCCGCCGGTGAGAATGCCGCCAGTCCTCACCACCATCCGGGTGACCGAGTCATCAAACCGGGCGAAGTGGTGCTGTGTGACTTCGGTGGAACGACGTCCGAGCCTCACGGAGAACCCGGCTACTGTTCCGACATCACGCGCTGCGTGTACACCGGTCAGCCACCGGCTGAATTCCTGGAACAGTTTGATGTACTGGCCGATGCCCAGCGAATGGCAGTCGAGGCGGCGACGGTCGGTAGCGCAGCCGCCAGTGTCGACGCTGTCGCTCGTAGCCGTTTGGCCGATGCCGACATGGACCAGTGGTTCCTCCACCGGTTGGGTCACGGCATTGGGGTTGAGGCCCACGAGGATCCGTATCTGGTGGACGGCAACCAGGAGCCGCTGTCGGCGGGCAACGTCTTTTCCGTCGAGCCGGGCTTCTATATCGCTGACAAGTGGGGTGCCCGCATTGAGGACATCGTGGCATGCACCGCTGACGGGCCCCGCTCGTTGAACCAGGCCGACCATGCGCTGGCCATCGTCGAGGCGTAGCGTTCGTTGCCTGAACTCTCTGCTGCCACAGTCTTACTGCAATGGGCCGGTGGTGGCCTGCTGTTCACCTGGGTGACGACACGTCACCGCCATGTCGGGCTGGGATACGGCTGGATGATGAGGATCACGTTCGGGTTGTCGGCGCTTGGAGCGCTGGCCGCCGGGCTCGTGTTCGACCCCATGATCGCCCGGGACGTGTTCTCGGCTGCCACCGTCATGGTTGCTGCAGCCGGTCTTGCGCAGTCGGTTCAGAGACGGGCTGTCGGCGTTCGTAATCAGCGGGCGTTATCGGAAGAGCGCAGTCAGCGGGTCGCCGAGATGACCGGCATCGACCGGGCGGAGAAAGCCAAATCCGCTGACGGACCGGAGTTTGACCCCCGTCTCGACCTGCTCGCCGGACTGTTGGCCCTCGTAGGCGTGCTGATTAGCGGCCTGTCGTCGGACGTTCCGATACTCACCACCGGCCGTCTTTTCTTCGGCAGCTTGTTCCTTGGTGCAGTCACGGCGGCCATGCTTCTCGGCCACTGGTACTTGGTCCAACCGGGCCTGGACCGCCGTTTCCTGGCTGAGTTGGTGAGGTGGACCGGTATTTTTTGGCTGCCGGTTGTCGGCCTGCTGCTGGTTCCCACCGGAATGCAATCTGTCCTGAGTGGCGCCATTGATGATGGGTGGGGCGGCATGCTCGGATGGTTCTGGGTGGCCTGTGCGGTGACAACGATTGCCTTGGTGGGAGCCACTACCGCCGCCCTCAGGGAACGACAGTACTCGGCGGTCATGGCGGCAACCGGACTGCTGTATCTGGCCATTCTGACCGCTTTCGGAACAGATCTGGTTGCTCGTGCCCTGCTGGCATCGGCCTAGCGGGAGCAGGCCCGGTCCAAGCTAAACGTTGTTGAGCTACCGCCGAGAACATGATTGGCTGGTGGTGAACGGCTATTAGGCTGCCCACTGTCAGACACCACGTTCGGCTAGAACAAGGAGCCACGAATGCCTCGGGCTATTTGGAGCGGCGCCATCAGCTTTGGTCTCGTTTCGGTACCGGTGAAGCTGTACTCGGCGGTGAGCCGCAAGACAGTTCGCTTCAACCAGATCGATTCCCGAACCAACAGCCGGGTGAAGCAGAAGAGGGTCAACTCCGACGGGGAGGAGGTGCCCTACGAGGAGATCGTCAAAGGGTATGAGATCTCCAAGGATTCGTATGTGATCATCACCGAAGATGAGCTGGCCACTCTTGCGCCCAAGGCATCGAGGATGATTGACATCACCGACTTCGTCGATCAGGTGGACATCGATCCGGTCTTCTACGACTCTGCCTACTACCTGGTTCCCGACGAGTTGGCCAGAAAGTCATACACCTTGCTCTCCCAGGCGATGGAGGAGAGCGGGCGGGTGGCCATAGCGACTTTTGTAATGCGGACCAAGCAATACTTGGTGGCGATACGGCCAATCGACGGAACGCTCATGATGTCAACCATGGTGTACGCCGATGAGGTGGTGACACCGGAGGAGATTCCCGGGTTGGAAGAGCTCGGGGAGATAGACATCTCCGACGCCGAGCTGGCCATGGCGAATCAACTCATTGAGTCGCTGGCCACCGAGTTCGACGCCGACTCCTACCGCGATTCCTATCGGCAGGAAGTTCTTGAGCTGATCGAGCAGAAGGCATCCGGAGAAGTTCGGGCCATCGAGACCAGCGACGGCGATGAAGAGGCTGCAGTGGTAGACCTGCTCGCTGCGCTCGAAGCGAGTGTCAGCGCGGCCAAGGAGGCCCGAAAGTCCAGTGGCAAAGCCAAGAAGTCGGCGTAGCCAGGCTGATCCTCGGTGAGAGTCCACGAATACGTTGATCACCGGATGACCGTCGGATGACCGCTACCAACGGCGGGAACAGAGTGCCGGTGGAGGTCGGAGGACGAAGGCTGTCGCTGTCCAACCTGGACAAAGTGCTCTACCCCGATGTTGGTTTCACCAAGGCTCAAGTGATCGACTACTACGCCCGGATCGCCCCGTACATGTTGCCCCACGTCTCGAGCCGATGTATGACACTCAGGCGTTGGCCGGACGGCGTCGACCAGCCATCATTTTTCAACAAGCGATGTCCAGGTCACCGACCTGAATGGCTTGATGTCGGCATCGGGCCCGGTGACCGTGACGGCGACATCCACTACTGCCGGATCGACGAGCCGGCCTCGCTGGTTTGGACGGCGAACATGGCGGCTCTGGAGCTCCACGGACCGATGGCTCTATGCCACGACATCGAGTCACCGGTGATTTGTGTATTTGACCTTGATCCTGGTGAGCCGGCGACCATCGTCCAGTGCAGCCAGGTGGCCCTTGTCATTCGTGAACTGCTGGCCGCTGTGGGCTTGATCGGTGTGGCCAAGACCTCCGGCGGCAAGGGTCTACAGGTGTACGTTCCCCTCAACTCACCTCACACTCATGTGCACGCTTCCAGGTTTGCTCTCGCCGTAGGTCACATGGCGGCCAAGGAACTGCCCGACATCGTGGTGGTAGAGATGAAGAAGTCACTACGGGTCGGCAAAGTGTTCGTCGACTGGTCACAGAATTCGCGTCACAAAACAACGATCTCCCCGTACTCGCTGAGGGCGGCGAGCGAGCCGACGGTGTCAACCCCTGTTTCCTGGGACGAAGTGGCTGAAGCGGCAGAAGGTGGTCCTCTCCGCTTCACCGCCGAGAAGGTGCTGGAACGCGTCGAAAAAGTCGGGGACCTGTTCGCCGACGTGGCCGCCGAGGTCCAACAACTCCCCGGGGCGGCAGACAGCGAGTCAGCCCACTAGCCCGCTAGTGGGCAACCGAGGTGTTTCCACCACCGGCCTTTAGGCTTCAAAGCTATGCCAAAGGCCGCTGCAATGACGCTGACCACAGCCGCATCCGTGCCGAAAACGGCAACGGCTGTGGATCGCCCCCTGTTCGCCGAAGATCTGGATGCCGCTGATTCCGGACTCAAGAAGGCTGCCCGGCAGCATGGCTTCACGGCCAAGGTCGGGCAAGCCCTACCGGTGGTCGATCCCGACAGCGGCACGACCGAGGTGCTGGTAGGCATGGGCAAGCTGGCCGATCTCAACCAGGAACGAATTCGTAAGGCAGCAGCCGCCTACAGCCGGGCGGTGTTCAACCACCAAGCAGTGGCCTGCACGATGAACTCGGTGGTGGCATTGGCAGTATCGGCCGCCCAGTCATCGACTGACACTGCCTCCGACCTTGACACTGCCTCCGATCTCGACGAGGACCAGATTTTGGCCGCAGTCGTCGAAGGTATTCGGCTATCGACCTACCGGTTCCGTGATCTGAAGTCCGACTACACCCGAGCCAAGGGCGCCCCCAAGATCGAAAAGGTGACCATCGTGGCCAAGGGTCGCGGTCTGCGAAACCGCTTGGCCGTCGCCAACCAGGTGGTGGATGCAGTCCTGATGGCCCGAGACATGGTTAACGAGCCCGGTGGCTTGATGACCCCGCAGCGATTCGCCGACAAAGCCCGCGAGGTGGCCCGTCAGGACGACCGCCTGCGTTGCACCGTCTGGAACGAAGCTCGAATCAAGAAGGAGCGGCTTGGCGGACTGCTGGCCGTCAACCAGGGCTCGGAACACCCACCCCAACTGGTCACGGTCACCTATCGACCCACTCGCTCGGCGAAGTCAAAGGCACCGCACGTTGCCCTGGTTGGCAAAGGCGTCACGTTCGACTCGGGTGGTCTGTCGCTCAAGACTTCGCAGGGCATGATGACCATGAAGATCGACATGGCCGGAGCTGCCGCAGTGTTGGCCACGATGTCGGCTCTCCCTGCAGTCAACGCTCCGATAGACGTCACCGCCTACATCCCACTTACCGACAACATGACCGGTCCCAACGCCCAGCGTCCAGGCGACGTGTTCACCGCCCGCAATGGGAAGAGCGTTGAGGTGCTGAACACCGATGCTGAAGGTCGGCTGATTCTGGCTGACGCGCTGTCGCTTGCGTCGGAGTCCTCGGTAGACGCCATCATCGACATCGCCACGCTTACCGGGTCGGCCACCGCAGCCCTCGGCACCGGCTATGCCGCCCTGATGGCAACCGACGATGCAGTGGCCGTTCGCCTGCAAGAGGCCTCGACCCGAACCGGTGAGAATATCTGGCGCCTGCCGCTACCGATCGAATATCGTCCGGAACTGGATTCTGCCGTCGCCGATCTCCGCAACATTGGCACGAAACCCTACGGCGGCGCCCTCATCGCCGGTTTGTTCCTGAAGGAGTTCGTTGACGGCAAGCCGTGGGCACACATCGATGTCGGCCTCTCGGTGTACTCCGACACCACCAAAGGTCTGGTATCGAAGGGCGCTACCGGATTTGGAGTCCGACTCTTGGTCGACACCCTTCGCAACTGGACCTAGGATTTCGCCCTTGTCCTCATCATTGGGCTGAAAGTCATCATGCTCGGGTGACATGTGCCGATCATCACTAGGAATCGGTTTTATGTCGACGTACCCGAGGCTCAAATGACGTTAGCTGCCAATAAGCCTGAGGCGACCCGGGAAGACAGCGGTGTGGCTGATAAAGCCGCACAGCCGAGTGCCCGATCACGACTTCGACGGCACATGGTGTCGGGGTCGGATCTTGCGGCCCTGTCAGCCGGTGCCTTCGTAGCATCACTGTTGTCCGGATCTGTGGCCATGCCCGTATGGCTTTCGGTGCTGTACGTACTGGCGTTCTGGGGCTTCATGTTCGCCAGCAACCTCTACAACTCTCGGCTGGTAACCCTGCGAGGAGAGGAGCTGACGCGCCTGGCGCGCTGTGGATCTCGATCTTTGCTCTTGGTTGGCGCGTTGGCGTTGGTCTTCCGCCTCGAGGTGCCGTTCCGATCGGCACTCGTCCTCCTCGCATGCTGCCTGGTGTCAAGCCTGGTTGTTCGTGAAGGATGGCGTTGGTGGTTTGGGCGTCGGAGAAGGTCCGGTCAGGGGCTGTGGAACTCGGTGTTGGTTTGTGAGGCGAGTGAGGCTGGACGCTTCGAGACGCAAATCACGGCCGACACCTCGAGCCCCCATGCGGTGGTGGCCCACATCGATCCGACGTCGACCAAAAACAGCGAGCATCTGCTGACCGAGGTTCTCGCCCTGGCCCGAGCCAACTCGGCCAACGGTGTGATCGTGGTTGAGTCGTTCCTGGACTCCGAGACGGCAAATGCCCTGGTCAGGGGCCTCCTTAGGGCCCATCTGTATGTGGATCTGGCGTCTTCGGTTGTTGACATCTCTGCTGATCGCCTGGCCACGAGGACTCTGGGTTCCGGTGTCGCCACCTGGATCGCTCCTCGCCCGAAGTCGGGTTGGCGGGGTCGCGCCAAGAGATTGTTCGACATCGTCGTGTCCTCCTCGGTCCTTCTGGCCGTGTCGCCGATTTTCATCGGTCTTACCCTGGCCGTCCGACTGACATCTCCCGGCCCGGTATTTTTCCGGCAGGAACGGGTCGGCCGCTACGGCGAGCCGTTTGACATGTTGAAGTTCCGATCGATGGTTGTCGACGCCGAGCAACTGCTTGAGGACCTGTCGGAGGACAACGAGGGATCAGGCCCGCTGTTCAAGATGAAGGACGATCCGAGAGTCACCCCGCTTGGCCGTTTCATCCGCAAGACGTCACTCGACGAACTTCCGCAGCTCATAAACGTTCTCAAAAACGAGATGAGCCTTGTCGGTCCGCGGCCTGCGCTTCGCGAGGAAATGTCTCACTGGGAGTCGGCGTTGTTCGACCGCTTGGACGTCAAGCCCGGCATTACCGGAATGTGGCAGGTTTCGGGTCGCAGCGGGACCTCTTTTGAAGAGTACTCGCGCCTCGACCTCTACTACGTGAACAACTGGTCGCTCTGGTTTGATCTTTCGATTCTGGCCCGAACTGTTCCGGCGGTCGTCAAGAGCGACGGCGCGTTCTGAGTCGAACCTTGCAAGAAATCGCGTCGAACTTGAGGTTGGTTGAAGGCGCCGGGTGTCCAGCTACCCGGTCCTTCGAGTCAAGAACTTGACCCCGTTGGGTGACTAGGCCGCCCTATCGCCTGGATCAACGTGAGCCTGGCCTGATCGCAACGCTTCGTGAGGTAGGGCGATTGTCTTTCGCTTCGTCATGGTGAGTCGTTCCGACTGCCACTGTTCGTGGGCTGCGACCAGGTGGTCGGGCATACGCTTGAGCTGACGTCGCGACAGCGGGGGAAACCGTCGGCGAACCGCCAGCATCGGTCCCTGTCTGTGGGCGAGGCGAAAGTGGCAAGCTCGCTCGATGGCCCGCCACATCGGGCCGTGCCGACCGCCTTTGGCCCCCAGCCCAAGCTCCAAAGCCAGGTCGGCGGTATCGACTTCGAACCCGTCGGGTTGGCGATCCAGTTGGTCGGAGAACCGCCGTAGGGCGAGGTAGCACGATGGTCCTATGACCGAAACCCAAAAGCGTTCGGCATAGCCGGAGCGCGGATCATGGCCCAACTCGTCCAGCACACTGTCGGGCCAGGAGCGAATCACTAGTTGGGACTCCGGGAAAATCGGTTCGGTTGCCCCGGAGGTGGTCTTGACAGGTGGACGGTTCTCGGATTGCAGGTTCCCGCCGGTGACTGAGATGCTTGAATTGCTGGTCACAGAATTGCTCATTCCTTAATTCAGATACTGGATTCAGATACTGGATTCAGATACTGGATCCAGATAGTTGATTCGGATACTGGACTTCGACCGCAGCGTTGATCGACCACCAGGCACACCACTGCCCGGAACACAACAAGGCGAACAGGGCAGTCCAACCGGTCTGGTGACAGCACACCGTCTCGGTGGTGCTGACAATTGCTGCTGTCGAACTGTGGATCGACTTGGTCGACATATGAAGTCGACCATTCCGGGGAAGAATCCGGGGAAGAGGAGACCTACGCTAGTAGTTCAGCGATGACCCGACAACACGGCCAAGCGTCATCGTGACAGACCGCAGGCTCGGAACCCTCAGGTAACCAACCATGAACCAGCAGGATTTGGACAATAGCTCCGAGGGCGAGGAATCGTCTCCTCCCGATTCCAGCCTGGTGGCCAAGGCGGCAGCGTTGGTGGCAGACGCCACCAGGGTGGTGCTGTTGACCGGGGCCGGGATCTCCACTGATTCGCGCATTCCCGACTACCGAGGACCCAACGGCGTTTGGACCAAGAATCCGAAGGCTGAGAAGGCAGCCACCATCCAGAACTATGTCGCTGACCCTGAAGTCAGGCGGCTGGCGTGGCGAACTCGACTGGACAGTCCAGTGTGGGCGGCGGAACCGAATCCGGGACACCGGGCGCTCCTGGGGCTGGAGCGTCGCCGTAAACTACAGCTTCTGATCACTCAGAACGTCGATGGACTTCACCATGCCGCCGGATCCGATCCGACGAAGATCGTCGAAGTCCACGGGACGGTCCGTCAGGTCCAGTGCCTCAGCTGTGACTACCGGGCCGACATGCAGATAGCCCTCGACCGAGTTCGAGGAGGCGAAGACGATCCCGCCTGTCCCAGCTGCGAGGGACTGCTCAAGTCGGCGACCATCAGTTTTGGTCAGTCTCTTGTGCAGGACGACCTCCAGCGGGCACAGGATGCAGCGGAGAGCTGCGATCTGCTGATGGCTGTGGGAACAACCCTGGGGGTCTATCCGATAGCCAACGTCGTGCCGATCGCCCGAAGCAGGGGAGCGGCCATCATCATCATCAACGGTTCACCAACCGAGATGGACGAACTGGCGGACGTGGTGGTCCGAGGATCGATAAGTGACGTCCTTCCGTCGATCATCGAGTTCGACGGTCGGGGAGAAGAAAGCACTATCACATGACGACTTTTCGAGATCTGCTGAGCGCCGTAAGGGCCGACATTACCGAGGTTGATCCGTCGGCGGCCGAAGCCCTCATCGCCGACGGAGCGCTACTGCTGGACGTCCGTGAGCCTGACGAAGTGGCCCAGGGCGCGGTGCCGGGTTCGATCCATATCGTCCGTGGCAATCTTGAAGCTCAGATCGAGACCCGGGTTACTGACCGAAGCGCGGCGTTGGTGGTGATGTGCGCCGGCGGAACCAGATCGGCCTTTGCCGCCCGGTCGCTGGGGGAACTGGGCTACAACGACGTGTCGTCTCTGGAAGGCGGCTTCAACCGCTGGAAAGACGAGGGGCGCCCATGGCATACACCGCAGGTTCTCTCCGCTGCGCAGCGGAATCGCTATCACCGCCACCTGCTGCTTCCCGAAGTGGGTGAAGCCGGACAACAAAAGTTGCTGAAATCCAGGGTGCTGCTGTTGGGAGCAGGCGGTTTGGGTTCACCCGCCGCGCTGTACCTGGCCGCAGCCGGAGTGGGGACCATCGGCCTGGTTGACATGGATGAGGTTGATGAGTCGAACCTGCAAAGACAGGTGCTGCACGATATGACAAGTATCGGCCAACGAAAGGTTGCTTCGGCCGCCGCCAGGCTTGAGGCGTTAAATCCTGACATCGACGTCGTCACATTTGACACCCGGCTTGACGCATCCAACGTGATGGAAATCCTCTCGGGGTTCGATCTGGTGGTGGATGGAGCCGACAACTTCCCAAGCCGCTACTTGCTTAACGATGCATCGGTCAAGCTTGGTCTTCCGGTGGTGCATGGGTCGATCTTCCGGTTTGAGGGCCAGATCACGGTCTTCGATCCACGGCGTGGCCCGACGTATCGTGACCTGCTTCCGTCCCCGCCGCCCCCTGAGCTTGCCCCAAGCTGTGCCGAGGCCGGCGTGATGGGGGTCCTGCCGGGAATCATCGGTTCGCTGCAGGCGCTGGAGGCCCTCAAGTTGTTGCTTGACCTGGGGAACACCCTCATTGGTCGGCTCCTGATCTTCGACGCGCTGGAATCCGAGTTTCGGGAGTACCGACTGAAAGCGGACCCGGCCAATCAAGTGACGTTCGATAATCGGGCACGAATCGAGATCACCGACCTGGACGGACTGTGCCAACCACAACTGGTTGAGGCGGCAAGCACCTAGCGAAATAGACAATCAGCGGTGATGTTCAATGTCACTGGCCATCATGGCGCGGGCAGGGATTTCAACTCACGGTGGCGGAGCCCGGCCACGGTAGTCTGACGGCATCCGCCGCAAACATCCACGTCCATGATGAGCGGGCGGCCTCGGTGGCGTCCCTCGCAACGGGCTATGTCTTCGTTTGGCGCGCTCGTTCGCGTCGGTGTTGTCGGCGCTCTCACTGTTGTCGGCTCGGTGGTCGCCACCTCCGGGGTCGGGGCGGCGAGCGAGTCCTCTCCCGTGCTTGACATCGCCATACCGTCGTCGACGGTGGCGGTAGCGCTGACCGATGTCACCGCATCCGGGATGGAGCTGCGCTTCCGTCAAGCTGAGGAGTGGAGCGAGTGGACGTTGATCGAGGTAGCGGTGAACGAGGCACCCGACTCCTTTCCCCAGGACGGCGTCCAGGGCGCTGCCGGCCGGGAGACGGGTGGAACGGCTGGGGGGGAATCAAGACGTCAGGCATCCTTTGGGCCGATTTGGTTCGGGCAGGGAGCTGATCGACTGGAAATCCGCCTCGGCGAGGCGCCGGCGGGAACGGATGGTGCCGCCACCATCGCCATCACGGTCCCGAACGTGCACTTCATCAGCGCCAGGGACATCGGCGGTGAAGCTCTGCCCAATGCTGATGATTCTGTTCTAACAACCCGCAACGGTGGACGACCCGGGCCAACGGCCGGTTTTTCAGCCGGTTCTCCCAGCGCCTCCGCCTTCATGCCCGGTGTTCAACTGCTGACCGCTCCGGCCATCCGGCAGCGGTCGGCGTGGACGGCGAGGTCGTGGGCCGAAGGCATCGACGGTTGCGGATCCGGTCCCTCTTCGGCTTCTTCGCTGAAAGCTGCAGTCGTGCACCACACAGTTACCGGCAACGGCTACTCGGCTGACGAAGTGGATGACGTTCTGCGGGCCATCCACTTCACCCACACCGAAATCAACGGCTGGTGCGACATCGGCTACAACTTCCTTGTCGACCGCTTTGGCACCATCTGGGAGGGTCGGACCGGGAGTTTACGTGGACAGGTAATCGGGGGTCACACCAGGGGATTCAACACCACGACGGTGGGGATTGCACTGCTCGGCCAACATCAGCGCGGCTTGACGTCGGCCGGCTCGGGAGTTGAACCGACGACCGCGGCCAGAGCGGCGGTTCAGCGGGTTGCGGCATGGAAACTCGCCTCCAACGGGGTCGATCCAATCGGGCGTACGTGGCTGCGCAACAGATCGGACGTTGAGCCGCTTAGATTGTCCGGCCCCGAGTGGCACTACGTGCCAACCATCCTGGGCCACCGAGATCTCGGTGTCACCAGCTGCCCGGGTGATCTGGCCTATGGCCATGTTCACGCCATGGGAGCAGCCATCCAAGGCAGTCAGGCGTCGGACCAGATCTTCAGCCGTCCGGCCTGGGTCGCCGCCGAGCACGGACCGGCGGTCGTTACCGTCACCGCCGGTGGGGGAGTGCTTGCCTCCGGAGCCTCACCGGCCTCCTGGACGGGGCAAGGCCTGATCGACGACACTGATAGCCAGGTTGTGGCCGTCGCCGGCACCGCCTTCGGAGGGTTGCGTTTGTGGAGCGACGGATCGCTTGACTCGTTCGGGTCGCTGGCCGCCCCGGCACTCCCCGTTGACTGGCCCCCGCCGGCGGTGGACGTGGTTGACGTCGCCCTCCCGGAAGGGCCTGGCGCATGGGTGCTCACCTCCGACGGCCGGATTCACAGCGTTGGTGAGGCCCCGCCGCTGGCGCCCTCGGCTGCGGCCTCCGTTGTGTCTCCGTCAGCCGGCGATGGTGTGGCGGTTGCCATGAGTCTTGACCCCTCGGGCAACGGCTACATCATCACCCGATCGGGTCGACTGTTCCCGGTTGGTCAGGCACGGCCAGTGCCCTTGATAGCCCAGCCGGATGGCCCGGTAGTTGATGTGGCGGTCAGCCGACTTCGATACGCGACGCCATCAGGGTCGGCCGTGGCATCGGCGAGTGGGACCGCCGACCGAATCTGGATTCTTGGCCACGATGGCATGGTTCATGTGGTCGGACCGGATGGGTCGGGACCGTCTCTGCATTTCGCCGAGTATCTGAGTGGTCCCCGAGCCGACGCACTCGACATCGGATCGTTCGATGTTTCGATACTTGAGGGTCGTGCCCTGGTGGCATCGAGCGAGGATGATGGGGCGTGGGTGGTCGACCAGTTCGGTCAGTTGTGGCCTGTTGGGTCCACGCGGCTGCTGACACCGGTGTCGACGCGAACCGAATCCGGGGACGTGGTGGACGTGGCCCTGACGGCCCTTGTGGCCGACGATGAATTTCTGAGCTCCGACGACGCACTATACGTTGATGCGCTCTACCGGCTGTTTGCCGGGCGGCAACCAAGTACTGCCGAGGTCAGCCGCACCATCCACAATCTGGAGATCGGGGTAGGCCGTCGGGCACTGACCGAGCCACTGCTGGTGGGGCAGGGTTGGGCGGGCTCGCGAGTGGACGACGTGTTCCAACGGGTGCTCGGCCGGGAACCGGTTGGAAGTGGCCGCCAGTATTGGCTCGGCCGGCTCTTTGCCGGGATGTCGTTTGAACAACTTGGTGTGATGTTCTACGGATCACCCGAGTACTACCGGTCGGCCGGTGAGAACGAGGAGTATGTTCGGCTGCTCTATCAGGCCCTCTTGGGGCGATCACCAGCCGAACGCGGTCTTGACTACTGGACGTCGCAGTTGGAGAACGGCCGATTGCTGCCAGCCGGCGTGGCCAGGCAGTTCTACCGCTCACTTGAGTCGCGGCGGGATCGCACAGCTCGCCTCTACCGGGAAGTTCTGGGACGAGAACCGTCATCCCAGGAGTTAGCCGACGGTTCCCGACTGCTGCTTGACCGCGACGATGGCGAATTGGCAGTCGATTTGGCTGTTCGTGCTGAGTTTTACCGGAATGCTGCCGATGAGTAAGGGTATGAAGAGTCTTCGATCTGGGCTGACGCGCGTCCTTATGGGCGCTGTGCTGGTGACGGCCACACTCATTCCGATGACGCCGGTGACCGCTGCTGCGGCAGAGGAGGCGGTGCTTGAGTTTGAGGGTGGAGGCTGGGGTCACGGTCGGGGCCTGGGACAGTACGGGGCTGAAGGCTACGCTCGCGACCACGGGTGGTCGTCTGATCAGATCCTGGACCATTTCTACAGCAACACCGTTGAAGGTCCGGCGCCTTCGACTCTCTCGTTTGATCCCGATCGGGTTCGAGTCGATCTCCAATTCATGCGCGGGCGGGCCACCACGGTGTCGCTGGCCTCCGGGGTCATTGCCCTCTTCGACGGCTCCGGTTCGGCCATCACCTCGGTGTCGACCGGGGCGGTCCGGGTTCGACACACCGGTTCGGGCTTCGCCGTTTCGACCTCTACCTCGTGCGCCGGCCCTTGGAGCGATCCTGAGCTGGTGGTCACCACCGCTGTCTCCCTGCGATCTCTGCCGTCAGGGAGCCCGCCTGGAAGCTTCGGTGGTGAGCCTGACACGTTGATGCGAGTCTGTGGGGCCAGCCAGTCAACTTGGTACGGCGGTGAGCTGCGGACTGTTGTGAGCGCTGGACACCAGCGGACGGTGAACGTGGTGACCATTGAGGAGTACCTCCGCGGTGTTGTGCCGAACGAGATGCCGGCGAGCTGGTCGGCGGCTGCGTTGGAGGCTCAGGCGGTCGCCGCCCGCTCCTACGCCCTGGCCGGTGACATCAGATGGCAGCCGTGGGCCGACACCTGCGACACGATCTGGTGCCAGGTCTACGACGGGCGATACACCACCCGCGGCTCGTCGTCGGTTCGGGCATCAACCCATGAACGTACAGATGCCGCCATCGCTGCCACCGAGGGAATGGTCCGGTTATACGACGATGAGACGGTGGCCAGGACGGAGTTCTCGTCCAGTACGGGCGGGTACACCGCCGGCGGCGATTTCCCAGCGATCGAAGACACCGGGGACGCGGTGTCCATCAATCCGAATCATCGTTGGTTCGAGTCTGTGTCCTCCAGTTCTCTCGAGCGGCGATACGGGCTCGGAGCCTTGACGGGAGCCGAGGTCACGCAGCGCAACGGTCACGGCCCGTGGGGTGGACGTGTGGTCGAGTTGCGGTTGGACTTTCAAGCAGGCAGCAGGACGATGTCCGGTGACGACGCCCGTCGCACCTTTGGGCTGAAGTCCAATCTGTTCTCGGTTTCCGTGGTCGACCCCGAGGCCGACACCATCCGTCAGCAAGCCACCAGTGAGATCGAGTTGTTGTTTGCCAGAATCGCCGGGAGGGCGCCAACGCCGGACGAGCTTGTTCTCTGGCAGGATGCCTACGTTGCCGATGAGGTCGGAGCCGGTCAGCAGCTGGTGTCGGAGCTGGTATCCGGCGATGACTTCGCCGGCACGATGGTGGAAGACCTCTACCGCCGTGCCTTTGGGCGTTCTCCGGTCGATGCCGGATTACAGTATTGGCGCAACCGTCTTGTGTCTTCCCCCGGTATCGGTGTGGGCTCCATCGGCACTTCGTTTTTTGCTTCTCCAGAGTTCTATCGCGGCTCCGGCGGAACCGACCAGAGTTTCGTCGAATCCCTGTACCAGAACATCCTCGGCCGACCAGCAGCCGAAAGCGGCCTCAAACACTGGGTCGACCTGCTGGAGGGCGGCACGCCACGACGGGTGGTGGCGGCCAGCTTCTTCCGGTCACCGGAGTCTCTGAGGACACGGGCCGCCGCCCTGCACAGCGAGATTCTGGACGCGGAGCCGACGAGAGCCGAGCTGTTGCAGACCGCCACCTTGGTCGGTTCAATCGGCGACCTCGCTGTGGCCGACCGCCTTGGGCGGCGTCTATTGAGCAGCTGACAGGCAAGTCTTTCCAAGCTCCATTGCCGCCTGGGGGGATCTTCTTATCACCCTCGGTGAGGACACCGGCCGTCATGCAACAGAGGCTGCAGGATTGCCGCTATCGTTGGTCGAGCTGACGGCGGCAACGTCATGCGCACAACCTGGCGGTACCGGAGGACGGTATCCCTACATGAGTGTCTACGCCGACGCCCCAGCTTTCGTCGCCGGCCACCAGGGTCTGGTTGGTTCGGCGATTTGTCGCGCTCTTGAGCGCTCGGGTCACTCCAACGTTCTGGTCGAAGACCGGCAGACTCTCGACTTGCGCAACCAACAGCAGGTCGATCGCTGGTTCGCCCGCCACCGTCCGGAGGTCGTGTACTTGGCGGCCGGAACGGTTGGCGGAATAAAGGCCAACTCCACCCGACAGGCCGAGTTCCTGTATGACAACATGATGATCCACGCCAACGTCATCGAAGCCAGCAGGCTGCATGGAGTTGGCAAGCTGTTGTATCTCGGTAGCGCATGCGTGTATCCCCGAGAGTCACCTCAGCCGATCCCCGAGAGCGCATTGTTGACCGGACCTCTTGAACCGACCAACGAGGGATACTCGTTGGCCAAGATCGCCGGAATGCGGCTCTGCGACTTCTACCGTCAGCAATACGGTTGCCGGTTCGTCTCCGCCATGCCGACAAACCTGTACGGCCCGAGAGACAACTTCGACCCCGAGTCCAGTCATGTCATCCCGGCGTTGATCCGGCGCTTTCACCAGGCCAAGGTGGAAGAAGTCGAGCGGGTCGAGTTGTGGGGTTCCGGAACAGCAACCCGAGACTTTCTCTTCGTCGACGATCTGGCTGAAGCTTGCTTGTTGCTGATGGAGGCCTTCGAGGGGCCGGGACACATCAACGTCGGCTCCGGGCGGGAGTGTTCCATTTCCGAGCTGGCTCATCTGGTGCGAGACGTTGTCCATCCGGGGTGCGAAGTCGCCTTCAGTCATGACGGCATGGACGGCATGCCGCGTCGGGCGATCGACGCGACCCGCCTAACCGAGCTTGGATGGCAGTCATCGACGGACCTCGAAACCGGCCTGCGCGCCACCTATGAGTGGTTCCTGAACACGACGGACTTGCCGAGCGGTGATGCTGGCGACGGGAGTGTGCCGGCAGTGGACCTGAATGCGGTCGCCGACACTAATGCTGTGGACCTGGTTGCCTCTCAACGAAGCGCACTCAGCGCCCTGGAGGCATAGCCGATGTCGCCTCTCGACGTCCCAATTGCTCCGAGCACCATTGCCTTCATCCCCCCGAGACACGGACCGGGCGTCGTCGGCGGTGCGGAAGCAGTCATCGGGGAAATGGCGACAGGACTGGTAGAGCGAGGTCACAGCGTCGAAATCCTTACGACCTGCGCCCGCGACCACTTCACCTGGGCCAACGAATTCAGCGCCGGGACCTCCCGAAGTCTCAATGGCCTCACTATCCGACGGTTTCCAACGATTGTCGAGAGTTCACGTCACCGTGACCATGTTGGTTCGCTCATCGCCTCCGGTGAGAACGTGACCGTCCAGGATCAGCAGCTCTGGGCCAATCACGGTCTTCGTTGTCCCGAACTGTGGCATCACGTCTTTGACCACGGGCATCGATACCGAGCGCTGATCTTCGCTCCTTACATGTTCTGGACCACCTATGCCGTGTCCCAGATCCATCCGGATCGGTCAATTCTGATGCCGTGCCTCCATGACGAACCGGAGGCCTACCTCGACATCTACCGGTCGAACATGCACGGTGCAGCAGGAATTCTCTACCTCACCGAGCCGGAGCGATCATTGGCCGATCGATTGTATGGACGGCACGATTACGGCCTGCAAAAGCCGAGCGCGGTGATCGGTGCAGGTGTCAACGTCGATGTCGCCGCTGACGGAAATCTGTTCCGGCGCAAGTTTGGGATCGACGAGCCGTTTGTCTACTACGCCGGTCGACGGGAGTGGGGCAAAGGCTGGGAGGATCTGTTGGACGGTTTTGCCGCCTATCGACGCCAGACGTTGGGGTCGATAGGCGGCCGAACCGGACCACTGAAGCTCGTGACATCGGGTGTTGGCTCGGTCCAAGCGCCACCGGGGGTTGAGTCTGCGGTGATCGACGTCGGGTTGCTCACTGACGCCGAACGAGACAGCGCCATGGCGGCTGCCGCCGCATATGTGCAGCCGAGCGCCCGCGAGTCGTTCTCCCGGACCGTCCTGGAGGCCATGTTGGCCGGCACGCCGGTTGTGGCCAACGGCCACAGTGAGGTTGTGCGCTGGCACATCGAGCGCTCCGGTGCCGGACTGGTGTACCACACCCAGGGCGAGCTGATTGAGTGCCTGCGGTTCATCGATGATGAGCCGACAGCCGCCGCATCGTTGGCCGAGGGTGGTAGGCGTTACGTGGAGGCCAACTATCGGCCGGAGGGCGTCCTCGATCGCCTTGAGACCTACCTGGATCGCTTTTTTCCTCCTGGTCAGG
>JAHDFR010000241.1 GCA_020628065.1 Acidimicrobiales bacterium | reverse complement strand
CCCCTCACCGGCTCGGGCAAGATCCAGAAGTACGTCCTCCGCCAGCAGTGGGAGGGCGCCACCCAATAGCCGTCCGGTGATGCCCAATCCGAGACTCACCGACCAGCTGGTTGCCTGACCAGGCAGTTCGCGTCACGCCGCCACCAGTTCAACGGTCCAGGGCGCGCGTGTACTTTGGGTTAAAGTCGCCCCTCCGACACGAACAGGTGTTCGATTCTCTGAGATCGTCTCGTGCGGCGGCTCCGATGACTGAACAGAGTCGACACCGTGGGTGCGGCCCAGGGCCGCCAAGCGGTTCGACATGATGGGGTTGCGCTCCCCGGGGCGGATCGGTTGTGAGGTGATTGGCTACCCGGCGTCCTCGTGGGGGATGGCGAGGTCGATTCTTGCTCCGCGGGCGAAGAGGGTTTCGGTGCTGTCGAGGGGTTGGTCGGTTGGGCTGGAGTGGACGGCGTCCATCGACTGGGGCAGGCCGATGGGGAGGCGTCCCGTTGGGTTCACTCGTGCGAACAGGGCGTCGAGGAGCGCTCGGTCGCTGCACCCGTAGTTGGCGACGATCGCGGCTGCATCGTCGGCGAGCGGGGTGAGGATTGCGGGGCGTTCGAGGAAGACGTCGATGATGGTGGGGCCGGTCCGGTACGGCGCGCGCTGGCATTTGCGCAACCGGGCTGAGTCTGCTGGTACCGCTGCCAAGATGCCAGCGAAGGCTGCCCTTTCGGATGTGCGCGACGGCGACACGGGCATCGAGTTCGGTACCCGCCGATGCTATGGCTGTCTTGTCACCGGATCATGAGTATGACGAGGTATCCGGTGGCGAGGATGGTGATGGCCCATCCGCCGATCTTGTCTCGGTGGCTTGCGTCGCTGTTTCCGATGACGAACCAGGTGAGGCCGGTGATGAAGTTGGCGGCGACGGTTCCGCTGACGCCGATCGCCATGTCAGGGAAGGCGGCGCCAAGGAGTACACCGACGGCCGACAGTAGTTCGGCACCCGCGGCGGCCATTCGGCGTGCGGGGGAGTAGCCCAGTCGGTCGAAGGTTTCGACCGCTGATTGGTGGCCGGCCAGTCCGGCGAGTCCGGCACCGGCCATCCAGACGATGAGGGGTGCCGCGAAGATCCAGAGAAGCGTTGTCATGAGGGCTGAGTCCCGTTCTCGGCTAGATGTGGCCGTAGGCGAGCATGGCGTCGGCGACCTTGGTGAAGCCGGCGATGTTGGCTCCGGCGACATAGTCGACTCCGTCGGCGTTTGTGCTGTGGGTGGCACATTGGTCGTGGATGTCGGCCATGATGGCTTGGAGCCGGCTGTCGACTTCTTCTCGTGACCACGAGATGCGTTGGGAGTTCTGGCTTTGTTCGAGTCCCGAGACGGCGACGCCGCCGGCGTTGGCTGCCTTGGCCGGGGCGAACAGTACGTTGGCGGTTTGGAGGGCGTGGATGGCGTCGATCTCAGTCGGCATGTTGGCCCCCTCGGCCAGAGCAAGGAGCCCGTTCCCGATGAGTTGGTGGGCGTCGTCCACTCCCAACTCGTTCTGTGTGGCACAGGGGAAGGCGAGATCGGCAGGGATTGCCCACGGCTTGGCGTTGGAGTGGAACTCGCAGCCGAATTCCTCGGCGTACTCGCTAATTCGACCCCGTCGGTTCTCCTTGAGGTCTTTGAGCCATTCGAGGCGTTCACCGGTGATGCCCTGCGGGTCGTGGATGAAACCTCCGGAGTCCGAAGCGGTGATGGGGATGGCACCGAGTTCGGCGAGCTTCTCGATGGCGTAGAGGGCGACGTTGCCCGAACCGGAGACGAGGGCTCGTTTGCTGTCGATGTGATGCCCCGCATGGGTGAGCATGTTGTTCATGAAGTAGACGGCGCCGTAACCGGTGGCTTCGGTCCGGATCAAACTGCCGCCAAAGGCGAGTCCCTTGCCGGTGATGGTGCCGGTGAAGCGGTTCTCGAGTCGCTTGTACTGGCCGAAGAGATAGCTGATCTCTCGGCGCCCGACGCCGATGTCTCCAGCCGGGATGTCAACGTCCTCACCGATGTGGCGGTGGAGCTCTGTCATGAGCGACTGGCAGAACCGCATGACCTCACGGTCGGACTTGCCCTTGGGGTTGAAGTTGGCGCCGCCCTTGGCGCCGCCCATCGGGAGGGTGGTGAGGCTGTTCTTGAAGGTCTGTTCGAACCCGAGGAACTTGAGCACCGACAACGTGACGTCGGGGTGGAACCGGAGGCCGCCTTTGTAGGGGCCGATCGAGTTATTGAACTGTACCCGCCAGGCCCGGTTGACTCGGACGTTGCCGGCGTCGTCTTCCCAGGTCACCCTGAAGATGACGACCCGGTCTGGTTCGGTCATGCGCTCGAGGATCTGGGCCTCCTGGTACTCGGGGTTTCGGCCGACATAGGGGATGAGGGTCTCGGCCACCTCCTGGACGGCTTGGTGGAACTCCGGTTCTGCAGGGTTTCGTTTGCGGAGGCCGGCCATGAACTGGTCCAGGTCGGAGCTGTGGGCCGCGCTCAGCGCTGTTGACATTGTTGGGTCCTCGGTGGGTTCGGGGCTCAGGTGCCGGAGAGTTGGACGCCGGTCGGGCCGTCCCATTGGGGGTTGGTGGTGGCGTCGAGCAGGAAGGCGGCGACATCGGCGCGGGTGATGGGTTTGGCGAGGTGCATGGGTGATTTGGTGGTGGCGTTGTAGGTGCCCTTGGGCGGTTTGTCGTTGAGTGCGTAGGGGCGGACGATGGTGACGGGGACGGTTGTTTCGGTGCGGAGTCGTTGGTCGGCGGTCTCGTAGTCGGCGGTGCCGGCTTTGTCGCGGCCCATTAGTTCGAGGACCTTGTAGATGAACCAGGAGGTGCCGCCCATGCCGACGCTGGAGATGAAGATGCAGCGCGGCGGCTCGGGTTGTTTGGCGGCGAC
This sequence comes from Acidimicrobiales bacterium, assembly GCA_020628065.1. Classification (GTDB taxonomy): domain Bacteria; phylum Actinomycetota; class Acidimicrobiia; order Acidimicrobiales; family SZUA-35; genus JAHELU01. The sequence goes on along the minus strand of JAHDFR010000241.1, from coordinate 1,484 downwards.
CTCGAGGACGTTGTTGGCTGCCGCGGTCATGATGTGCACGCCCTTGGTGGGGTTCCCGAGGCAGCTCACGATGACGTCGGCACCTTTGATCAGGTTGGCGATGTCGTCGGGGTTGGTGGCGTCGCCGGCGATGGCGATGACATTGGGGTGATCAGCTCCGTTGGGGATGATTGAGTCGAGCTTGGCTGGGTTGCGGGCCAAGGCCCGCAGCGAGTGGCCGGCGTCGAGCGCAAGGCGGGCGTAGTGCCCGCCGACGTTCCCGGTGGCGCCGAGCAGGGCGATGGTGAGTGCGGGCATTGGTCTGGCCCTCAGTTGCTGAGGCGCTTGATGGTCTTGGCGTCACCGCTCGCTTGGGCGTGGTCGGCAGCGGTGTTGCCGTCGTTGTCGACGGTGTCTGTGGCAGCGCCTGCCTTGATGAGAGTCTTGACGATCTTGCTGGCGCCGGCCGCTGCGGCGTGCATGAGAGCGGTCTTGCCGCTGTTGTCCTGCATGTCGAGGGTCTGGCCGCCCTTGCCGGTGAGCAGCCCGGCTACTGCGTAATGGTCGTTGGCGCAGGCGTGCATGAGCGGTGTCATGCCGTCAGCGTCGGTGGCGGCGAGGTCTGCTTCACCGACGATCTGGCCGAGTTTCATGAGGTTGCCTTCGGTGGCGTACTCGAATAGTTGACTCTGGTCCACGGTGTCACTCCTCTGTTGTGAGACATAGTGTCTCGATCGATGTTGTGAGACACTATGCTCCAGATTCGGGTATGAGTCAAGCTGTCTCATGACCGGCAGGCGATGTAACGTGGGTGTATGGCTGGCAGCGCTGTAGACGTACCCGGTGAGCAGACGGCATCGGTTGATGCGCGCGTTGCTCGTACCCGGGCGGCGGTGCTCGACGCCGGAGCAAGGGTCCTGTTCACCGACGGATGGAATTCGGTGACCCACCTGCGGGTAGCGGCCGAAGCCGGAGTGGGTCGAGCCACGATCTATCGACACTGGCCTTCGGTCGAGGACCTGTTGGTCGATGTTCTGGTTGTGTGTCAGGCGCCGCTCGAGGCTCCCGAGCCGACCGGCGATCTGCGGGCCGATCTGATCGCCGCTCTGTCGGTGTTCGTCGAGCCGTTGCAGACGTCCAAGTTGCCCGAGATCCTCATCGCCGCCATCGAGAAAGCGCCAACCGATCCTCGGATCCAAGCCATGCACGACTCGATGACCAGAGTCAGTCGAGCCCCTGTGTGGGAGGTGGCATCGCTGGGGGTCAACCAGGGCAAGCTCACGCCGACGCTGACCGAGGAGATCGCTGCCGCCCACCTCGTCGGGCCGGTCCTCTACCAGTACCTGTTCACCGGCGCCCGACTCAGCCAAACCGACCTCGAACGTATCACCGACGCATTCCTGGCCGCGTTCTCCGCGTCCTGACCAGGCGAAACGGCTACATAGCGGTCAGTTCAACGCTCCACGGCGCGCGTGTACTTTGGGTTAGAGTCGCCCCTCCGACAC
>JAHDFR010000240.1 GCA_020628065.1 Acidimicrobiales bacterium | reverse complement strand
GGCTGGAAGCTTTGTCCCGTTCTCGAGGATGAACATGCCCTGAGCGTAGTTCGGGACCGGTTCGAGCAGCGACCCGACCACCATCGGGGCGGTCCAATCGTCTCCTCGTTGACGCCGACCGGAAACGGGCGCCGCCGTCAGTGGTAGCGTTATGGATGCAGGCGGAACAGGAGGATCCGATGGCGGCCAACCAACTTCGCCCGATCGAACGGACAGTGCAGCGTTTACGAGGTGAAGGTCAGACGACCAGCGAGGTCGCATGGCGTCTTCGGCGTTCGCCCGGCTACGTGCGACGAATCGAAGAGTTGAGTCGGATCGAACGGCCCGCTCAGCCGTCCGCGGCGGGAGCTTCCGACGACGGCGGTCTGCGTCCGATCGAGAGATGTGTGCTCAAGTCACGCCAAGCGGGAGCCGGATACGCCGAGATTGCCGCACGGTTACGTCGAAGCCCAACGTACGTCATTCAGGTCGAGCGTTTCGCCACCATGCGAACTCAGATGATGCGAGCTTGAATAGGCGCACTCGCCGGGTCCGTCTAATTTGCCGGACCTCAGGCGGTCACCGGTGTCGATATGCTCCCAGCATGTTTAACGAGGTGGAAGGATCCGGAGGGGGCGTGATCGGCCGAGATGTCGACGAAATGAGCCTTCACGAGCTACAGGGCCACGGCAGAGACCTGGTGGTTGCCTGGGACGCGCTCGAACGCAGCCGGACAGACGTCCTCAAGGACCTGGCTCGGATTGTCGTCGGCATTCGAAGCCGGTTCATGGACGACGACGGGAACCCGGACTGGGCAGGACGCAGTTGGGAATATCGTTCGTTCGTTCGAGACATGTACTCCTCGGCCGGGGTCCCGCCCGACTCTCAGGGGCGAGTCCAAAGCGCCATCCGGTACCACGTTGGGGTATTGCTCAGAGCGACACTCGACCCGTCGGAGCTCAGTGCCGCCGGCCTGCTCCCAACGGTCTCAAGCAAGCGCCCGAGGTTGGTGAACGTTGAGACGGAGATGGATCGGCTTGAACGCGTCATCTCGGACCTCGACAAAGATGAAGCCGTCAAGCTCATCGAGTTGGCCATAGCCCGACTCGGTTCCATGCGTCGGGAGTTGTCACATGACGCTGATCAGCCGGTCGACCCGTCACCGCTCATTGAGCAGCCGGCGCTGCCCTCCGGGGCAATGGCGAACCGTTGGCGATCTCGTAGCCTCACCTGACCATCTGAGCCGGGCCGTTGTGGGGCCCAGCCGATCCTGGCGGCCCGCCGGTCGCCAGGAATGAAGCATCATCTGACTTCCAATGGCAGCGAGCTGACTGACTGTATGACTAGGGTCGAGAGGCATGAAGCAACTCGCCGGCGCGTCATCGGTTCGACTCGTGGGTCTTGTGATTGGGTTGGCTATCAGCTCGGTTGCATGCGGTGGTCCCAGCGGAACGCCGTTTGATGTCTCCCAGGTTGCCGAGGGCGAGCCGATTCTCACGTACGTCCGAGATGTGGGCGAGTGCAGTTCGGCTTGTGCCGGGTCCACGCTGGTGTTCATCGACGGGCGGGTGGAGCAGAGCCGTTTCGACGGCGTGGTCTGGGAAGAACAGTATGAGGATCTCGATGGGCTGCTGGACGACTTGGCGGCCACCTCGGCCAAGGACCTGGTGCTCGGCGATGATGACTGCGGGCGGGAGGTCGACGGGACCGGAGATCTGGTTTCCTTCGCCGGGGAGGAGATCGATACCTGCCTGGTCGATATCGACCGTGAGCATCGACTGATGCAGCGGGCGCTCACTGTGAGCGCCGTGCCCGAGTGGCTGGAGCCGCTTACGATGACGGCGGTTGGCCAGCCGGTCGAGCGCCCGGCACCGTGGCAACGTCTGGCTGATGAGGCGCGCGGGCCATGGCCGGATTCGTTGTCCCCGAACAAGTGCGGGGAGCTTTACGCTGAGGCGGAGCGAGTCAACGGAAAGACCGGGTTTATCGCGGTGGCTCCCAACGGTGATGCATGCGAGGTCTGGTCCGATGAGATCGGAAACGATCCTGACGATGTTTGCCGTATTCCTCGGTCATACCCGGCCGAAGTCGACGTGCTGGTTCACCCAGAGGGCTTCTTTATCTGTCCCGGTCGGTGACCGAATCTAGGAATTTGTCCGGTAACCAGCTGGATGTTGGATAAGTCAGCGGTTCGTTTCGAGGCGGTACTCGGCCTGGACCCTAGGACCGTCGCCGCTGGCTGGCGGTTGATCGCCGGCGAGCACGTCGGGGTCGAGGTCCACGCCAGTGGGCCATGTCAATGTTTTACCGAAGGGGTCGACGCTGACCTGACCGAACACGGTGTCGTTGTCGATCGAGGCGAGCACGCCATCCAGAGTGCCGGTAAAGTCCAGCTCCCGAACCAGGTGATCAGAGAACGTGATCTTGAGTACGCGGCCACCGAGGTACTCGACATCAATCACTCGGGGCATACTCACATGCTCATTCTAGTCGAGAGGTTTGATGGGCTCGAGGGCGTCGGGGATCTGCGCACGTCGCCAGTTCGCCTCGAGTTCCTCCCGGTGGACCTCAGGCCAATGCTGAACGAGCTTGTTCGCAGTGCGTGGAAGTGTTCCTCGGATGAAACCGCCATCTGGGGTGCCGACCAGGGCCTGGTGCTCGCCGTAGATTGCGTGAAAGTAGAGAGGGTTGTGATCGACGAAGTACCTGTAGATCACGATTCCGTAGAACGAGCTGAGGCGCGGCACATGGTCCAAAGTAGTCGTGTCCTGTGACGCCCTCGTCGTGAGTAGGTGACGGTTCCCGTCGCCATGTGGGGCAGAGCTTGCGCCGCTCGTGGAGCGGATTCCGCAGTACCCCCGCTGGGATTCGAACTCACGACTAAGTACTAGAAGTCCAGACACAGCTGGACCATCAAGTGTCGGAGTGTGCTTCTCATGCCGTTCCTCGTGGAGCGGAATCCGCAGTACCCCCGCTGGGATTCGAACCCAGGACCAATGGATTAAAAGTCCACTGCGCTAACCAGACTGCGCCACAGGGGCGAATCAAGGTTACCCAAGTCTGAGACTCACCCGTTGCTGTTTTCTGCCAAGATGGACGAGATGATTGGCACAGTGCGCCGAACGCTATCAATGCTGCTGGGGTTGACCGCTGCCGCGCTGGTGGTCGCCGCCTGCGCCGACCTGGAACGGCCCGAAGGTTTTTCGCCCTCACCCGAACCCAGCTTGGCCATCGGCGAAGGGCAAGTGTTCGGCGAAGACGAGGCCGCTCGGGCTGAAGCCCCCGATCTCGGTAACGACTTCGTGCCCAGCCCCGAGCCCGGGTTTCAGGCCCCGCTGCTGATCGCCGCCGGACCCTCCGCCCTCATCGCCGACGGCACCGGTCCTGCCAGCCTCATCGACGAGCCGCTGCAGCAGTTCAACCTCAGCCATGTGGCCGATGACCTCGGCGGCAACCTCATCCTCGACGAGCTGGGCGGCCCGATCTCCTACGCTCAGAGCCAGGTCGCCATCGAACAGATCGACGACAGCAGCGGCGAACTGCTCGGTGTCGGTCACTGGGGCGGCGCTCCTCGGGCCTTCGTATTGCAGGGCGGCGGCGAGATCGACTGGATCCGGCTGGTGTCCGAGCAGGACGGAAACGAACGTGAACGCCGCACCCACATCGAACTGTCGGTCGGTGAAACCCTGGTCGACCTCTCCGCCAGTCAGGACCTCCAGGCCGTCATCACCAGCGACGATGAATGCGGCCAGCTGCGCTTCTTCGGAGCCGAAGGCACCGAACTTTCCTTGCCTGCACCCGATGACCCCGAATGCACGTTCCCGGGCAGTCCGGCATACGGGTCGGTGGCGCTCAGCCCCGACGCTCAAGCCGTGGCCTACACCATCGTTACCTACCGTGACGATGGCAGCGAGGCCGCAACCGAACTGATCGTGCGGGAGATTCTCAGCAAGGAGCCGTACCTGCCGGTTCGCCGCATTGGCGAAGACCTCGATCGGATCACCTCGCTCACCTTCGACGGCCAACGGGTGGCCTATATCAAGGAGACCGACGGCGAGCGCTCCATCATCATCATTGAGGAGGGCGAGAACGACATCCTCGTCCCCACCGGCACCGTCAACGATCTCCGCGCCGTCGCTTTCGCCCGTCTGCCGTTGAACGACTTCGACGAGGTTGCTGAGGAGTCGGCCGAAGACGAAGGCTGAGATTTCTTTGTTTTAGTCGAACAAATGTTCGATTGATATGTTATGGTGGTTCGTATGGCGGGAACCTCCACTCTGTCGTCCGAGCAACAGTTGTTTGCCGCCCTTGACGCGCTCGAGGAGCGCTACGGGTCGGGCTCTGGTGACAGTGATGATTCGCTTGATCGGGCGTTGGATGAGGTTGCTGCCGCGTTTGAATCGTTGATGGTGCAGTTGGGTCGGTTGCCGGATTCGATGGAGTTGTCTCGGTTGACTGCGTTTGGTGAG
>JAHDFR010000058.1:21932-26585 GCA_020628065.1 Acidimicrobiales bacterium | reverse complement strand
CAACTCAGCCTGCTCAACATGCTCACCGTCGCTTAGGCGCCCGGCCAGCTCGCCAACCTGCAGGGCAATGGCCTTCAGTTCGGAGGCGACCGAGTCAGCCGCTTGGCGACCGGCGACCGTCAGCTGGGGATCAATCCCGAGTACAGCGGTTCCTGACATGGCGGGCTGAGGGAACCAAATTAAACGCAGGTACACCGTCCACGTCGTGGCGGCAAAGATCGCCGCCACAGTTATGAGGACAATGGCCGGGTCGTCAATCACTTCAATCGGATGCATCGTTCGCACGAACGGTCCGCACAGCAACACCACCAGGACCAGCAATACCAACGACTGCCAGGAGAAGGTCCGCCAACCGGCCAGCGACGGTCCGTCATCAATCGAACGGAACAGCACAACCAGAGCCATGATGATGTAGAACACCGACGGATTGACCTGGCCACCCATGACGAAGTTGGCGCTCAAGAAAATACTGGCCAGCGCAGTCGCCCTGGGCTGAATGTTGCCCAGTAGCAGCGCTCCCAAACCGGCTTGCGCCACCACAACCACAACAGCGAAGAGTGGCGCTAACGGCTGCAGGATCAGCTCGGCCAGAAAGGCGTAAAACGGCAGACCCAACTCGCCGCACTCCTCAACGAACTTCAGGATCTGTTCCCCGGTCCACCAATCGTCCTCGAAGGCATGACCCACTGCAGAGCGAATCCAGGCCACAGCCAAAAACGCTTGCGGAACAAGCACAGCAAGCGGAACAGCGCGGTATCTGGCCACGAGCACCCTCGCGGCTTTTGTAAAAGTGGTTAGCAACACCCGACACCGCCGGTGAACCGCAAGTCTCAGTAGCGAAGTCGCCCCCGATCGAACGCTCCGCTCGGCATAGGCTATCTTTCCCACCAACGCCTGTCTATGGATATGGTATGAATTAGTTGTTTCTATTCATGGGTAGATGTCTGTCGCCGACAGAGCTATCCGACCTAGGGGGAAAGATGAACACGCTCACCAATCGCAGGTCGGCCTTACGCAAACCGGTCGCCGCACTGATTGCGCTTCTGACACTGGCTGCAGTTGTCATCGGCCCATCACCATCAGCGTCGGCCGCGCCCAAGCCAAACTGGTTTGTCGACGAGTCCACCCTCCCGTTCGCACCATTGGACGGAGTTGAGGCCGAACAAATGTGGGGAGTCCACAATGGTGCCGGCTACCGCATCGAAGTGCCGGCCGACTGGAACGGCGACCTCATTATGTGGACCCACGGCTACCGGGGTGAAGGCGAGCGCCTGTTCTTCAACGAAAACGAATTCCCACCCGAACTACGCCAGTGGATGCTGGAAGAAGGCTACGCCTGGGCCGCCTCCACCTACTCCAAGAACTCCTACAACGTGGCTCAGGGTGTAAAAGATACCCATGCCCTGTCCCGGTACTTCAACGGCCAAGTCGGTAAGGCCGACAGCGTGTACGTTGCCGGTTACTCCATGGGTGGCCACATCGCCGCCGTGTCGGCCGAGAACTACGGCAACACCTACTCCGGTGCCATGCCACTATGTGGCGTCACCGGCGACTACGAACTGTTCGACTACTTCCTCGACGCCAACGTGGCCGCCCAGCAACTTGGCCTGGGAACCTCCCAGTTCCCCGTTGACCCGGCCCAGTGGTTCGGCGCCGACGTTCCCGCCATCAAAGCGGCGTTCGGAATGTCCATTCCGTTCGCTTTCAACCTGACAGAGGCCGGCCAACAGTACAAGCAGCTGGTTGAGCTTCGTAGCGGCGGCGATCGACCCAACTACGACGAGGCCTTCACCTTCTGGTACAGCATTCCCGGTGGAACCGGTGCCGGTAACTTCATTTTCGACTTCGGTGCTGGCGACGGAACGACAGCGTTGCGCCCGGGCGTAAACATCGACAACACCGACGCCGTCTACCAGTTCGACCTTGACCCCGCCCTAAGCGACGCCGAGGTCGCCTTCAACGACGCCATTGTCCGGGTGGAAGCCGATCCGCAGGGCCGCAACGAGCGAGGCTTGTCCAACGTCCCATCGGTAACCGGCGACTTGAACGTACCGGTACTGGCCCAACACAACCTGGGCGACCTGTTCGTGCCGTACCACAACGCTGTTGTCTACGGAGAAGCCGTAGCCGAGCAGGGCAAGAGCGACATGTTGGTGCAGCGGGCAATTCGTGGAGTGGGGCACTGCGATTTCGCCCCCTCCGAGCTGATTGAAGGCATGAGCGACCTGATCGCCTGGGCCGAAGGTGGCCCCAAGCCTGCCGGCGACAGCACAACCGATCCAGCGGTAGTGGCTTCCGACGACTACGGCTGCGCCTTCACCCGGGACTTCGCCCTGCACGTGCTACCCACGCCGTGCCCGTAAACCGGTAGAGCAAGTCTCGGATTCTCCACATTCGCGGGAACCTGAAATACCAGACTCACCCGTCGCCTTTCGGTCGGCGGGTGAGTCGCGTACCGGCTGCGATACCACCGCAACCCCGACCCCTGACCCCTCGGCCGGTCACCGTGTTGGGTGACACGCCCAAATGCCACTGGGACAGCGGGTACAGCCGGTAGGATCGGATGTCGTGAGCGTTAATGACACCACCAGTCATGAGGACGTGGATTGGCCCACCAAGGCCTCCGAAACCGTCGTCGACTACGTCGGCAAAGTTCGAGACAAGACGACCGGTCCCGCTCTGGTGGCGTCGCGCTACGCCGTCTACGCCCTGGCGTTGGCACTCATCGCCTTCGTACTGCTGATTCTCATCCTGATCGCTCTGGTTCGCCTGCTGGTTACGGCCACCAATCAACTGGCCTTCATCGACGACGGCGAAACCTGGTTGGCCTACTACATATTGGGCGGAATTTTTCTGCTGGCCGGAATGCTTCTCTGGCGTAAGAAAGAAAAGGTGTAAGTACCCGAGCGGTACAAACCCGGAGCTGCGCCCGCTGAAGGCGGCAGACGGCCGGGCACTACGCACTGCGACACATAAACAGGAGTTCCCATGTCGGATGTCCGCGACGTCATCATTATCGGAAGCGGGCCGGCCGGGCTGACGGCCGCCATCTACACCGCCCGAGCCTCACTCAAACCACTGGTCCTTGAAGGTGAGCCGTCCTCCACCAGCGACCAGCCCGGCGGCCAGCTCATGCTGACCACCGAAGTCGAGAACTTCCCGGGCTTCCCCGAAGGCATCATGGGTCCCGAACTGATGATGAACTTCAAAGCCCAGGCCGAGCGGTTCGGGGCCGAGTTCCAAACGGTAAAAGCCTCCCGAGTCGACTTCTCCGAGCGGCCGTTCAAAGTCTGGGTCGGTGACCCCGACGCACCAGAGCCGACCCATGTGGCCAAGACGGTGATTGTCTCCACCGGAGCTCAATCATTGATGTTGGGTCTCGACAAAGAAACCGAGCTGATCGGTCACGGCGTCTCCACCTGCGCCACCTGCGACGGTTTCTTCTTCCGAGACCAGGAAATCGCCGTTATCGGCGGTGGTGACTCGGCCATCGAGGAAGCGACCTTCCTCACCAAGTTCGCCTCCAAGGTCAAGATCATTCACCGCCGGGACGAGCTGCGGGCCTCGCAGATCATGCAGGATCGAGCCTTCGCCAACCCCAAGATCGAGTTCGTATGGAACACCGAGGTCAAGGAGATCAAGGGAACCGACAAACTCGAAGGCATCGTGGTGGAGAACACCCAGACCGGCGAACGATCCGACCTGGATGTGACCGGCATGTTCGTGGCCATCGGCCACCGGCCCAACACCGACATGTTCAAAGGTCACCTGGCCATGAAAGACAACGGCTACCTCATCACCCAGGCCCCCAGCACTCGCACCAGCATCGAAGGCGTATTCGCCTGCGGTGACGTGCAGGACGACTACTACCGCCAAGCAATCACCGCCGCCGGTTCCGGTTGCGCGGCGGCCATCGATGCCGAACGCTGGCTGGAAGAGAACGACGACGCTCACTAGCTCGATGCCACACTTGGCTGGCCTGCATCGACGTCGGAATATTGGTAGCCGCCAACGTGTTCAATACCTTGAACGAAATCTGAGATAAAGCTCTCTAGGAAGAAGCTCTCCAGATAAGGAGACGGAGGTCCCCAACCATGTCAGAGAACGTAACCAACCTCACCGAAGCGACCTTCGACGAAGTAGTCAACGGAACCACCGAGCCTGTCGTCGTAGACTTCTGGGCCGAGTGGTGCGGTCCTTGTAAAATGATCGCCCCCATCCTTGACGAAATCGCTTCCGAACACGCCGGCCAGGTGAAGATCACCAAGCTGAACGTGGACGAGAACCCGTCGCTGGCTCAGAAGTTCGGTGTGCAGAGCATCCCGACCATGCTGGTCTTCGAAGGCGGCGAGGTCACCAAGTCCATCGTCGGCGCCAAGCCGAAAGAAGCCCTCAAGGCCGAACTCGGACTTTAGGTCCCACGACGGGACGAGGATCGGCCCCAACTAACAGCCGAACTCGGACTGTAAGTCCTACTAAACGGTTTCTCGACGGACCGGCCCTGCGGGGCCGGTCTTTCGCGTTCCCTGCCAACCACCGGCGGCGGCATCGCTGCGGGCTCGGTGAAGGAGGTACCCAAGTTCGAGACGGAAGGCCGTCACAAAGCGCGGTCACAACGTCGGCTTTGGCGGCCGAAGACATCTTCAACCAGCG
>JAHDFR010000058.1:8877-21832 GCA_020628065.1 Acidimicrobiales bacterium | reverse complement strand
CACAAAGCGCGGTCACAACGTCGGCTTTGGCGGCCGAAGACATCTTCAACCAGCGCTCGTCAAGGAGTGCCTGGACCTCGTCGGAAGTGTCGGCCGCCAGTGAAGACATGGAGCCACCTTACCTGCGGGCCTTAACCGGTGATGTTGAGTGCCACGTAACTACGAACCAGAGGGATTGGACGTGACTTGCCGTACCGCTTTCAGATGCCCGGCACTAGCTTGGGTGTCGATGGACGCCATTGAACGAGCGCTAGCAAACTTCCAATCGACCTACGACACCGAACCAACGGTGGTGGCCCGAGCCCCCGGCCGAGTGAACCTCATCGGTGAACACACCGACTACAACGACGGATTCGTCCTGCCGATGGCCCTGCCGTTCAACACGGTGATCGCCGCTCGGCCGGCGGACACGAACACGGTGACTGTGGCTTCGGAAGGATTCGGCTCGGTCGAGTTCGCTATCGGCGACGACCCGGCCGGAACCACTCAGTGGGCCCGATACGTGCACGCCGTCGCCGCCATGTTGTCGGCCGAAGGTCACGTGGCCCAACCTCGGGCCTGGGAGGGTGTGATCACCACCGACATTCCGCCGGGAGCCAGCCTGTCCTCATCGGCCGCCCTCGAAGTGGCGGCCGGGCTCGTCTACACCTCGCTGTCGGAGGTGTCACTCTCGGCCGGACAGCTGGCTCGAGTCGGCCAACGAGTGGAGAACGAGGTCATGGGGCTACCGAGTGGCATCCTCGACCAGCTGGCTTCCGCCGGGTCGCAAACCGGGAAAGCCACCCTTATTGACTGTCGCAGCCTCGATCTTCGCACCATCGACTTTCCGGCCGGGGCCACCATCGTGGTGCTCGACACCGGTACCCGCCGGGAGCTGGTGGAGTCGGAGTACGCCGACCGCCAAGCCACCTGCGCTCAAGCAGCATCGATGCTGGGATTGGGTGCGCTGCGAGATGCCACACCGGCCGACGTTGACCGACTGGCCTCGCTGGACGGTGCCACTCAACGCCACGTCGACCGGGCCCGCCACGTCGTCAACGAGGACGCACGCACGCTGGAAGCGGTGGAAGCTATGGAGTCCGGTGACCTGCCCCGCCTGGGCGAGCTGATGGTGCAGAGCCACGAGAGTCTACGGGACCTGTACGAGGTGTCCGGCCCGGCACTCGACGCCATCGTGGAGGCGGCATTGCAGTCTCCGCATTGCATCGGAGCCCGAATGACCGGCGGCGGCTTCGCCGGTGGAGCAATCGCCCTGGTGGCCGACGACGGGGACAACTCGGTCAATGACTTCTGCCAAGGTTTGATGGGCCGCTACCAGGCGCCGCCGGAACAGCCGGCCACTGCACCAACCAAGCTCTACCCCTGCCAACCGTCAGCCGGCGCGGGCTACGTCAAACGGCCCTGACCGACTAGGTTGACTGGTGACCAATGTGATCAGGGGAGGACTCAATGAAGATCCACGTCAACCGCGAGAAGTGCCAAGGACACAACCGGTGTTACGCCCTGGCACCCGAACTGATCGACGTCGACGACCTGGGCAGCGCCTTTGAGATCGGTGACGGGCAGGTGCCAGCCGAGTTGGAAGACAAAGCCCAGCTGGTGGCCGACAACTGCCCCGAGTACGCCATCGAACTGAGCGACTGAACACTCGTACCGGTCTTTACACACTATTGAGACTCTTGTATCACGTGTGATACGCTCGATGTATGGCTGAAGTCAGCATCCGGGATCTACGAAATCATGGCGGCGAAGTTATCGACCGAGTCGAAGCCGGCGAGCGTGTCACCATCACCAGAACCGGCCGACCTGTCGCCGAGCTGAGACCTCTCCCCTCTCGACCACCGGATCCGGCAACACTGCTCGAACGATGGCGAAACCTGCCACACGTTGACCCCGATCGCTTCAGGTCCGATATCGACGCTGCCATCGACAGCTCCCTATGAGCTTGCAATGACGAGCAAGGCTGACCGACCAATCAATGGCATTCTCGATACCAACACGGTGATTCTGCTGCCGAGAATCGCCGACCCCGCCAACCTGCCGTCACGTCCGACCATCACAGCTATTACTCTGGCCGAACTCTCTGTCGGACCCCATGTCACGACCGACGACTTGGAGCGCGCCCGACGCCAGGTCCACGTACAGCAGGCAGAATCAGACTTTGACCCTCTGCCGTTCGACGCCGACGCGGCACGACACTTCGGGACCATCGCCAGCGAGCTTCGACAAGCGGGACGTAAAACGAAAGCCCGGGCGTACGACGCCCTTATCGCCGCAACGGCGCTAGCCAACGACCTTCCGATTCACACCGTCAACCCCGACGACTTCGAAAAGATATCCGGTCTCCAGGTTGTCCCTATTCCTCATCCAGACTCGCAGGACTAGACCGTTCCCCAAGTGGGGAACCGAGGCTGCGCCTACACCAAGGTGACTGTGCCTGTCGTGCCGTCGACTTCGACCATTGCCCCGTCGGGGATGCGATCGGTGGCTCCTTCCACCGCAACCACACAGGGAATGCCCAACTCTCGGGACACGATGACGGCGTGACTCATCAACGCCCCAACGTTCACCACTACGGCCGAAGCCGGTAAGAACAGCGGCGTCCACGAAGGGTCGGTCAACGGGGCGACCAGGACGTCGCCCGGCTCCATGTTGGCGCCGTCGGCCGGGTCCATGATCACCCGGGCACGACCGCGGGCGGTGCCGGCACATCCGGGAGCGCCGGTCAACGTGTCACCGGTGGAGGCGGCCGCTGCTGTTTGGCTGGCGGCCTGCGCTTCCTCCAACTCTTCGATGCCGGGCACTTCGGCCTGGCTGGAGATGAAGAACGGCGGCTCCACCGCCGCGAAGCGATCGCGCAGCGCAGCCCGCTCGGCGATGGTGTCCAGATACGAGGCCGGCTCGGCCACGTAGCCGGGTAGCTCATCGACCGGATGAAGCAGCGCGGCGTCGCGAAGGTTCTGGGTTCCGCCCCGCTCGGCCGCCCGGCGGGCCAGCTCGAAGTAGACCTGACGAGTGGGCAGATACAGCTGAATGCACAGATCCCGGGTGCCTTCACGACCGCGCACCCAGTGGCGGATGGCCTTGACCGCTTTGTTGAAGTTGGGTTTGTCCATGAAGTTAAGGTGCGGGCGCACGATCTCGGCCGCCGCCTCACGCTTGGCCTCGACGTCGGTTAGGCGGGATGAAGGGTCGAGATCCTCCTCGGCCCGGCGCATCACGTCGATGGCGGCATAGGCCAACTCGGGCGTGTTCTCCCAGGTGCGGGACGACAGCTCCCAGTCGTTGGGGCCACGGTGACCGTAGCGTTTGGTGAAGTCGGCGAATGCTGCGTTGAACGCTTCCGCCTCAGCCATATCGGCCACCCGCTCCCCCAGGCCGTCGATGCCCTGCTCAAAAGCGGCCGCCACCGCTGGAGCCGAGCGGGCCTCCTTGGCCACCTTGTACATGGCGGTCGAGTAGGCGGCCGAGGCCACGTCGCCAACCGCGCCGGTAAGGTCGGTGATCAGCTGAGGTCGATCGGCTGCCACCGTGCCGTCGGCCAACACGCCGGTGACAATCGACGTGGTGAAGGTGGTGATCATGTGATTGCGGAACTGATCTTTGATCATCGGCGGAAAGCGATGCAGATAGTCGAGCAGTGTCTGATCGTCAGCGTCCAGCGACGGCTGAGCGGCCTGCCACTGAGCCAGACGGCGTCGACTGTCGGCCAGCACCTCGGGCTCGGAGTCGGTGCCGAGCGCCTTGATGACGTATCGCAACATCTTCAAGCTGTTGCCCAGCGACTTGTCACCCTTGCGAGCCTCGTACGGCGGCGGGTTACCTTCACCGAACAGGCTGAGGTCGATGGCTTCGGGCGATGAACCGGGGGCTCGCACACCGACGATACGCAGGTAGGAAATGTTGAGATAGCCGTAGCCGCCGTAGCAGCCGATAATGATCGGCTCGTCGGTTGAGAAGTCGTCGGCTTTGAGGATGCCCATGTTGTCGAAGGCTTCCCGCCAACCGGCCTCGGCCGGGATGACCCCAAGGTGGTAGGTCAACTGCGTCAGCACCTCAGGGAACACCTCGCCGATGTTGCCCCGGGTGTTGAGAGGCCAACGAGGGTCGACTTCGCCCTCGACAATCCAATGCGTGCTCATCTATCTCCCCTTATATGATCAAGCCGCTCCTCCAAGTCCCCTGTGGAACGGTCCGCCGCTGTGACTCTCGGCCACGACGGTTACGACACTGTACCGTCGGCGATTCGGACCAATCCAGCTGTCACCCGTAAGCTGGTTGAGGGACGAACGCCCAACCGGAACGAAAAGGGGACAACGGTGGCCTACGACGTCAGTACAGACGGCGACCACAAACCAGTCACCGACTGGGTGAACGACTGGGACTGGCTCGACGACCAGTGGGGCGCCAACGCCATCAACATCTGGAACGATGTTCGAGAGCAGTGCCCGATGGCCTCCACCGAACGCTACGGCCGGGCCTTCATGCCGGTGACAATGGAAGCCATCTCCCACGTCGCCAACGACACCGAGAACTTCTCGTCCATCTGGGTGAACGTCGGACGGCCGGACGCTCCTCGACGCCCCGCTCCCCCAATCACCTCCGACCCGCCCGACCACGCCGATCACCGCAAGCTTCTTCTCGGGCCGTTCAGCCCCAAGAAGATCGCAGCCATGGAAGACGAGATGCGGTCGTACTGCCGAGGGTTGATCGCCGAGCTGGACGGCATGGAGCGGTGCGACGCCGCCGACGCCTATACCCAGCACATTCCCGTGCACGGCATCTGCCAGATCACCGGCATCCCGGAGAGAGACGCCGACCTGTTCCGGGACTGGATTCACCGCAACTTCCAGCTGGCACCACGGGACAACGCGGTGCGCATGCAGGTCATGACCGAGATGAGTGCCTACATCGACGGCATTTTGAAAGATCGGCTGGAGAACCCGGCCGACGACATGCTGACCGACATCGCCAACGCCGAGATCGACGGCGAACCGGTGGACTGGGAGCTCAAGCTCGGGTATGTCCGGCTGCTGATCATCGCCGGGATCGACACCACTTGGAGCGCGTTGGGATCGGGGCTGTGGCACTTCGCCCAACACCCAGACGAGGTGGCCCGTCTCCTGGAAGTCGACAACAACGACATGTTGTGGCAGACGGCGTCGGAAGAGGTGCTGCGGTACTACGCCCCGGTGACCATGGCCCGCAAAGTCATCGCCGAAACCGAGGTTGCCGGCTGCCCGGTGCACCCGGGTGATCAGATGTTATTGCCGTTCCCGGCGGCCAACCACGACCCGGAGGCATTTGAGAATCCGGAAGAGTTCCAGATCGACCGGGCCCGTAACCGTCACGTGGCCTTCGGACTCGGCATTCACCGCTGCCTGGGTTCCAACCTGGCACGACTGGAGATGCTGATCGGCATGCAGGAGTGGATCCGGGCGTTCCCCAACTACTCGCTCGACCCCGACGGCGAAACCAAGTGGGCCAACGGCCAGGTTCGCGGCCCAAGAAACATCCCGGTGCTGCTCAACCGCTAATCGACAACTGGCAGTAGGAATCACTTCAGACCTCGGATGTTTCAGCCGATTCTTCGGAAGTGGGCGACGAGGCGAAACCAGATATCGATTCCTCGCTAAATGGTGCGCCGACGACGGACCATGACAAAGTCAATGGCGTCGAACGGCAAGGGCGCACCAACGTTTCCGAGGCTCTGAGAGATCGCTACTACAGCGGAATAGAGGTTGGCGCCTTGGCCATGGCGGCGCTTGCCATAGCCTCCTCCCTGCTTTTTCGAGACAAGGTCCCGCCGACACATCTGGCCCTCTGGCTAGCGGCCACGCTCGTTGCTTCGGCACTGCTACCGATCCTCAAATACACCAGGTTGGACTTCCGGACCTGGCGGCCACTTGTCCTGGCACTCGAATTGACACACGGAGTCCTATGGGGTTCGCTTCCCGTCTTCTTGATGCCTGCCGAACCTCTGCTGCAAGGCATCGTTTCGGCCGTGACAGTCGGCGTGCTACTCGGCGGCTCGGTGTCGTCATCACAGTTTCTGTGGGCCTTCTTCGCCTACACCATTCCCCTCGCAGGACTATCGACATATGGATTTCTCGCCAGCCCGATCGAAGGGTCAGAGACGGCGGCAGTCCTCGTACTCATTGCGTGGGCCTATGGCCTCAGCGTGGCCCTCGACCAACGGAAGCTATATCTCGATCTGGTGACCACAGCCCTGACCAACGGTGATTTGGTGGAGGAACTGACCGAAGAACGTCGACTGATCGCTTTAGCTAACGAAAATCTGGCGGTTGCCGTTGGTCGAGCCGAAGAGATGGCCCGTACCGATCCGCTGACCGGATTAGCCAATCGGCTCCGGATGCAGGAATACCTAGCCGACGTACTCACCCACCTGTCACTCGGCAGCGCCAGCCGGGTTACCTTCGCCTATCTGGACCTCGACGGCTTCAAGGGTGTCAACGACACGTTCGGCCACCGAGCTGGCGATCAACTTCTCGTTGTCGTCGGTCAACGGTTGAGCTCGGCTGTCGACGATTGCGAACTGGTGGTCCGGTTGGGCGGTGACGAGCTTGTCGTGATCAGTCCAATCCGCTCCGCCACTACGTTGGGGGCACTGATCCACTCGGTGTTTGAACAACCGATCCAACTTAGATCGCAGAATCTGGTCGTAACCGCCAGCATTGGTGTGGCATCAACATCAGCAGTTGTAGGGGAGGAGAAGCTGATGAAACGGGCCGATGCCGCTCAGTATGAGGCGAAGCGAGCGGGCGGCGACCGGGTTGTCGTTGCCAATGCAGCCGCTAGCGGGGACGAAACCATCGAAGATTTCACATCGAGTCGAAATTATTAGGCATCGAACGTTCGTTCGCGTCATGATGGAACGATGTCGTCTACGCCTGTGGCGGACGTCGGCGCGCCGGACCAACCAGAAGCCGACCAAACGACGACCAGGAGGGATAACCCAAGCCAGCTGCAAGCGCAGTGGTCAACCCTGGTCGCCCTGATCCTCCCACAGAAGTGGGCCTACTTCGGGCTGTCCATAGCCCTGACCGTTCTGGCGTTATTGCCACTGTTCGGTCCGGTCATCATCGGGGAGGTGGTCGACCGGGCGACCGCCGGTGCGGGCGCCGGCGATCTCGTCAGCCTCGGCGTGCTCTACCTGTCACTGGCTCTGGCCGGGCAGGCCGCCGCCGCCTGCGTGGCCTGGGGTTCAACCACTCTGGCCTGGCGAACGGCCAACGATCTTCGGGTACAGATGGTGGAACACGTCCTCGGCCTCGACCAGGAGTTTCACCGCAACCATCCACCCGGCGCGCTGATTCAACGCATCGACGGCGACGTCACGTCGGTGTCGGACTTCCTGGGCACGGTGGTCACCGCCGTCACCTCGGCTGTGTTGATCCTGGTGGGCATCGTCACCATCTTGTTGTTCATCGACTGGCGACTTGCGTTGGCCATGGGCGGCTACATCGCAGTATGCGGATTCATCGCCTTTCGATTCCGGCGAGGCATGGTCAACGAATCCGAAGGCGTGCTCAGTGCCCGAGCCCGCCTATACGGAGGTATCGAGGAACGGCTGAACGCCTCGGAGGATCTGCGGGCCAACGGTGCTGGGCCTCACGCCATGACCAGGTTTTCCGAGGACACCTCATTCTTCATGGACACCCGTATGCGAGAGGAAGGGGCCTTCATCCGCCTGTGGTGGGGCCTCAACCTGGGCATCGTCATTTGTATGGTGGCCTCGCTCATCCTCGGCGGACTCATGGTCTCGGCCGGGGCCATCACGCTGGGAACCGCCTTCATCCTGTTCCAATACACCCAGCAGATCCGACGACCGCTCGACACCATCGTCGAGCGGTACGAGACAGCCCAAAAGGCAGTGAGCGCGCTGAACCGCGTCTCAAAGCTGCGGGCCGAACGGCCAACCATTCTCGATCTCGGAACCACGTCTCCCCCACCGGGTCCACTGGCGGTGCAACTGGATGGCGTGTCATTCAACTACTACGCCGACGAACCGGTGCTGCAGGACATCACCTTCAGCCTCGGCGCCGGACGATCCCTGGGCGTGGTCGGCCGAAGCGGATCGGGCAAGACCACGCTTTCCCGTTTGATTCTACGCCTCCTCGAAACCGACTCGGGAACACTGGCGCTGGGTGGTGTGCCCATTGCCGACATTCCCATGGACGAGCTCCGCCAACGGGTTGCTCTCATTCCCCAGGAAGTCCAGCTGTACGACGGCTCCTTGCGCGACAACGTGACAATGTTCGGGTCCGACGCGCCCGACGAGGTCTTGGAGCGGACACTTACCGACATCGGACTCGGGCATCTCCTCGACGGTGACGGGCTCCACCGATCGATCTTCGACTCCGACCTCGGGTTGTCAGCCGGCGAATCACAGCTGTTGGCGCTGGCCCGAGTTTGGGTTCGAAGCCCCGATCTCGTGGTGCTGGATGAGGCGACCGCTCGAATAGACCCCCGAAGCGAAAAGATCGTTCAGGACACCATCAACGATCTGCTGGCCAGCCGAACCTCAATAGTCATCGCCCACCGGCTGTCCACGCTCAGCCAGGTGGATGACATCGCCGTGTTCGATCAGGGCCGCCTGGTTGAGTTCGGCCCACGGAAGGAGCTGGCCGACCGCAACGGTGGGCGCTACGCCGCCATGCTCGAACTGGCACGGGCCGACCTGACCGACAAGATCGATCAAGGCGACATCAACCTTGACCAGACACCGGCCTTGGAGGGAACCAATGAAGGCTGACAATCCAAAAACCGGCAATCCAAAAACCGGCAATCCAAAAACCGGCAATCCAAAAACCGGCAATCCACAAACTGATATCAGTGACCGCCCAATCATACGGCTGGCCTGGCGGGTCAGCCAGGAACACCCCTTCGAGTTCTGGATAGGGTTTGCCGGCTTCCTGCTGTTCTTCTCCATACCGGCGCTGAGCGGATACCTGACCGCTCAGGCCTTCGAGGCCCTAACCGGCAACGACATCGGAACTCTGTACTTCATCGCCGGTGCGCTGCTGCTGGCGGAACTGGCCAGACTGGTGGCCTTCTCATTCGGAGCGGTGTCGCTGACCAAGAGCTGGACCTATATGAGGTCTCTCATGCAGGGCAATCTGCTGCACGCTCAGCTGGTGAGTGGCGGTGAGGACGCCGGACCACCGGCCCGGTCAGCCGGTGACGCCCTGTCTCGCTTTCGTGACGACACCAACGACATCGTGGCCTTCATCGACCTGTGGCTCGACGCCGCCGGTGGATTCACCTTCACTCTCATCAGCGTTGGCATCATGTTCCAGATCAACGCCACCGCCACGCTGGTGGCCGTGGTCCCACTCATGTTGGGGGCACTGGTGGTGCTGGTCATGGACGGCACCATTAAACAGTGGCGTCGTGACGACCGAGCGGCCACGCGGGCGGTGGCGGCCATGTTGGGTGACGTGATGGCCGGGGCCACCGCGGTCAAAGTCAACGACGCCACCGAGCCGGTGCTGGGTCGATTCCAACACCTGGTCGACACCCGCCGTCGAACCGCAGTGCGGGACCGCACGTTGAACGAAGCTATCTTCCAGCTGGCCTTCGGTGCCACCGATGTGGCCACTGCGTTGGTGCTGGTGGTGGGCGCCGGGGCCATTGCCTCCGGCGAGTTCGCCTTCGCCGACCTGGTGCTGTTCCTGGCCTACCTTCCCTGGCTGTCGAACTTCCCCCGCCAACTGAGTCGACTCATCACCCGGCACCGTCAGGCCATCGTGTCATTCGAAGGCATGGAGGAACTGGTGGCGGAGAACGACCCGGACCGTGTCGTGCGCCAAATTCGCCTACCGGTGGTTCGGGGTCGGGACCGTCGAATTCCGTTCGAGTTCGGCTACGAGAACACGTTGGCCCAACCAGGTGACAACGACCATGAACTCTTGGTCCGCCCGGAACGAACTCGGGTTCCCCTGGAGCGGTTGACGGTCGAGAACCTCACCGTCGGCTACCAATCGGCGGCCGTCAACCAGACGACAAGTCCGATCGGTGCTCCTGTCGTCAGCAACGTCAGCTTTGACGTGGAGGCCGGGGCCTTCGTGGTCATCACCGGTCGCATCGGCAGCGGTAAGTCAACCCTGCTGCGAACGCTGCTGGGCTTGGCCAACGAGGTCACGGTGACCGGCTCGATCCGATGGAACGGCGAGGAGGTGGTTGACCACGGCGCCTTCTTCGTTCCGCCCCAATGTGCTTTTGTGTCCCAGATACCCCAGCTGCTTTCCGACTCCCTGGCCGACAACATCTTGTTGGGCACCGATCCGGGTCCGGACCGATCAGACGAGGACCTGCTGCCGGTTGGACCACCAAGCCATCCGGCCGGCGGTTCAGCCGGGATGGCACCGGTGGCAGGCTCGCTGGCCACCGCGGTACGGGCGGCAGCCATGACAGACGACGTGGCCATGATGCCCGACGGGCTGGCCACTGTCGTTGGACCACGTGGCCTGCGGCTGTCCGGTGGTCAACGTCAGCGGGTGGCGGCGGCTCGAGCCTTGGTGCAACGACCGGAGTTGCTGGTGGTCGACGACCTGTCGAGCGCGCTTGATGTCGCCACTGAGTTTGAGTTGTGGGAGAACGTGGCTGACGCAGGCATCACCGTGTTGGCTGTATCCCATCGACCGAAGGTGTTGGAGAAGGCCGACCTGATCGTCGACCTGGGCTAGCGCCCTCCTTGAAGAGCTTCGGAGAGTTACAGCGAGCTACAGGATGCTGGCTACCACCGGCATTAACAGCAGACGAATACCGAGGATGACGATGATGATCGAGAAGTCGAATCCACCCATGGGTGGCAGCATCCGCCTGATGGGCGCCAGAACCGGTTCGGTGATGGAGTAGATCACGTCAACAATCGGTCGGAAGGGTGAGTCCGCCCCAATACGAAACCAGCTGAGGATCGCCCGAATGATGAAGACGAACGACGCCACGTTCAAAAGATTGAGGATGAGTGATTCCACAGCGACCCGCTCCAGACCTGCTACCGACGCTTTGCTTACCTAACTGCCATTCAGCGTACCGGCTGCGGTTACGCCGTTGATCAAGATCACATCAAGGCTGCCTGACCTTCCACAGAATCGCTAGTTTCCCCGATTAATACCCAATAAATACCCGTTTTAACCCGATACTTACGTAAAACATCCTCGTATTCGCACGTTTTGTACCCCAATCATCCACCAATCGGTACTAGAGTGTTGGCCACTCTCCCCTGACTTCTCGTGAAAGGGTCGGCTTGTGAACACCATTCCCAACTCGGTGGTTGTCGGAATCGGCAAGGGCGGAAGCTGCAAGACCACACTGGCTACACAGCTCTCCGGCATCTGGGCTTCCGAAGGCAAACGCATTCTGCTCGCCGACCTGGACATGCAGGCATCGGCCACCAAAGTGGCCGGCATAGACCCCGGGCAGCACGGAGACGGCCGTCACCTGATGGACGCCGTTCTCTACGGCGACGAACTGCGAATCGTGAAAGCCAGAGACAACCTCGATGTTGTTGTCGCCGGCCGCCACACCAAAGGCCTTTCCAACCATCTGGTTACCGCCAACGGGGCGGCTGAAGCCTTCGCCCTGCCGTTCGAGAAGCTCATGGCTTCGGGCCGTTTCGATCGAATTGTTTTCGATCTTCCACCATCGGGGTCATCCCGATTAGCCGACATGGCCATGCAGACCGGAAAGTACCTGCTGGTTCCGACCAGCAGCGGTGTTGACAATATCGAGGGTCTCCGAGTACTGGCCGCCGAGCTGGAAGAGCTCGAATCGGACATTCTCCTGCTGGGAGTGGTGCTGATGAAGATCAGCGCTGCCGCTCACCGCAAACGAGCGGAAACAAGAGATGAAGTATCCGAAATCCTGGCGGGAGTGGCCGACCCGTTCCAAACCATCATTCGCGACGCCGGTGCTGCCTACGACGACAGCCGCAAAGCCGGGCTGTTTCTCCATGAATACGCCCAGTGGGCCGCCACCATCTCGGTCACCAACCAGATTCAGGGCAAGATCAAGATTCCAGCCAACCTCAACGATCTGGCCCGAGAGTTCTACGAGCTGGCCGACGAAGTGGATGACCGCATCGCCACCGCCGAGCGGCTTCTGGAAGGTGTGCAGTGAGCAAGCAGAACTTGGGCAAAGCGCGGGGACTCAACTCAATCGCCAATCCCTCCGAGTTTCGAGGTAAGTCAGCTCGACCACCCCGTAAAGCCCGTAGAACACCCGAAGATTCCCCAGAAAATACCCAAGAAAACCCAGAACAGACCTCGAAAACACCCGAGCAGGTCGTCGAGGGTGATATCGATCTTCAAGACAACCGCTCCACTGGTGACGCTCCAGAAGCACCACCTCAGGTGTCGGGAGCCGATCAAACAGCCTCAACCGTCGCCACCGAACCCCCAACGGACACCGAAGTCGGAGCGCCACCCAAGCGACGTGGACGGCCGCCGGTCACGGGGCAGCGCCGCATCCGTCGTGAACTGTCGGTTCCCGTAGCGGTGGCCGACGCGGTGGAACAGACCGGCATCAACCCCGCCGACCTGGTCATGAACGCCTACCGACGGCACTCCGACGACGTCTACACCGGCGATGGCGCACGGCTGGCGGCCAGGGGACGCAAACGACTGAGGATTTCGCTGTCCGACGGCGACTTCGACAAGATCTCCCGCCTTGGTGAGGCTCGCAACTGGAACCGGTCGGAAACCGTATCGGTGCTTCTGTCGCTGGACCTGCTGCCCGAAGCCGGTGAGCCCACGCCGACAACCGGCAACTAAGCCGGTTCTCCCCAGCACACCCAGTTACACCCACCTCAAACCCTTTCATACCCAACTAAACCCGCTCTGTACCAGGCTGCACCCTGGGTGACGCCGACAGGCCCGTTGGAGCAACCACCTTGCGTTCACTCCGGGCGTGATCTGCCGCCCAGAGCCCC
>JAHDFR010000058.1:7207-8777 GCA_020628065.1 Acidimicrobiales bacterium | reverse complement strand
CCAACACCAGCGGCCGAGCCCTGAGGCCGGCACCAGGTTGTCCGCCAACTCTCCCGCTGACTTTGCGTCAACTTTCCCGCTGGCTTTCCTGATACAAGCGGCGGTAATCGCTTCCCGCTACGGTCCGGTCCCAGGATCACGGTTGCCCGGCACCAGACGTCGCCGGAGCGCTCATCACACAGGTTGTGGATGGACTGTGGGTTATTTCGCAGGTGGTGGGATTGGAATGTTTCACGTGAAACAACCGAGACCCCTCGGGCCCTCCCGCTGCGCAAATTGGGGTCAAATGGGATTAATTTGGGTATAGTTGGTTATATAAGGGTTATAAGCAGAGTTTAATCAGGTATGTATCGGTTCAAACCGGCGAAGATTAGGGTAACAAGCCTGGAGGCGTCAATCGCCCTGCTTGCGACGACGAGGACCGACAAACAACCGGTAGATCCGGTCCAGGTCCTCAGAGTCAGCGAACTCGATAGTGATCGAACCACGCTTGGCGCCCTCGACCACCCGTACCCGGGTATCAAGCAGATCCGCCAGATGGTTCTCGACCTCAAGTGCCCCGGCGGACTTCGCCCGAGACGACCTGCCACTGCCCCGCTCACCGCTGCCATCCTTGTCACCGGCGCCGGACTTGCCGGCTTCCCCTCGGCCACCTGTTAGTTCACGAGCCAGCTCTTCGGCCTGGCGAACACTCAGATCGTCTTCAATGATCCGGGCGGCCAACTGACGTTGGCGGCTCAGGTTCGGTTCAGACAACAAGGTGCGGGCGTGCCCGGCACTGAGCTCGCCGTCCATGACCATTCGCTGGATCGAGCCCGGTAGCTGCAACAGCCGAAGTGTGTTGGCCACGGCGGAACGACTCTTGCCGACTCGGGCGGCCACGTCTTCCTGCGTCAAACCAAAGTCGTCAACCAGTTGCTGGAAAGCACCGGCCTCCTCCAGTGGATTCAAATCAACTCGATGGAGATTCTCAACGATCGCTTCCTCCAGCGAACGCAGATCATCGACCTCTCGAACCAGGGCCGGAATGTGTTCGAGCCCGGCCCGGCGGGCAGCACGCCAACGACGCTCGCCGGCCACCAGCTCATATCGACCGACCTCTGCTCGGCCGCCGGCATCCGGATCATCCAAGTCGATGACAACGTCACCAATAGGACGAACGATGATCGGCTGTAGAACACCGAGCTCGGAAACCGAAGCTGTCAGCGCCGCCAGCGACGACTCTTCAAATCGTCGGCGAGGTTGAACGGCGTTCGGCGTCACCGACTCCACCGGCACCATGACGATACGACCCTGATACGGCAACTCGGCTGCCGGCCCTAAATCGGAGTGCACAGCGAGGGGGTCGGCCAGCACCGGTTCGCCACCGGTCTGTTCACTCAACGAGCTACCACCAACCAGCAGGTCGGAAAGCGACGGAGCCAGCCCGTGACCGCCATCAACAGAACCGTCAATACCGTCATCGTCTACGCTGCGTCCTGCCATCACCAAACCGCCATCATCGACATCAACGTCGCCACCTATATATAGCGACGAATCAAGATCGGTATCAGAGTCGATATCAGGCTCA
>JAHDFR010000058.1:3300-7107 GCA_020628065.1 Acidimicrobiales bacterium | reverse complement strand
ACGGCCCAACTGGTAAACCGGCTACGACGCCTTCGGCTCACCGGCAACCTCAACCGCCAACTCCCGGTAGGCGATCGCCCCCCTGGAAGCACCGTCGAACACGGTGATGGGCTGGCCGAAGCTTGGGGCCTCAGACAGCCGGACGGTTCGAGGAATCACGGTGCTGCAAACCAGATCACCGAAATGCTCCCGAACCTCGGCCGCCACCTGAGAAGCCAAATTTGTGCGGGCGTCATACATAACCAGCACAATTTGGGAAAGGTGAAGCTCAGGATTCAAGTTCTTCTTGACCAGATCAACGTTACGCAGCAGCTGACCCAAACCTTCGAGCGCGTAATACTCACACTGGATCGGTACCAGGACCTCGTTGGCGGCGGCCAAAGCGTTGACCGTCAACAAGCCCAGCGACGGGGGACAGTCGATCAAGATGAGGTCGTAGTCGCTCATCACGTGCTCCAACGCACCCTTGAGGCGCATCTCGCGAGAAAAAGCCGGAACCAACTCGATTTCCGCTCCGGCCAGATCCAGATTGGCCGGAGCCAAGAACAAGTTTCGGACCGCCGCCGCCTCAATAACCTCATCGAGGGCCACGTCGTGCAGCAGCACGTCATACATCGATTTGTCCAACGACCGGGGGTTGATACCCAAACCGGTACTGGCGTTGCCCTGGGGGTCGAGATCCACCACCAACACCCTGTGCCCGATCTCGGCCGCTGCCGCCCCAAGATTCACCGCAGTGGTTGTCTTACCGACACCACCCTTCTGGTTGGCGACGGCAATGAGTCGCGCCCGCCCGGTATCAACCTGGCCCGTCTCTGAATCACTGACAGCGGTTTCGGTCACGGGTCTCCTTTGGCGACTCCCCGTCGCGGACTATTGCCCAGGCGCACACACAGCTCGGATCGGTATCTGTGTTGGTAAACACCCACGGTACTACGCCAACGTGCGTTACGTGTTGCTATCAGCTGCTCTACCCAGGCAGCTGGATTCACCTAGAACCAGATTGCTTCTAGCCTTAGGTCAGGGCGACACCCGGCCGCTGCAAGACGGCAAACGTGAGCGCTATCAACTTTGGGTTATCACCACCGAAAGGGACCCTGTGACTGAAACTGGACCTTCAACCGGCACTGCAACCGGCACTGCAACCGGCACTGCAACCGGAACGTTCGCCGGCACTTCTCCCGGCACAACGCTCATCTTTCAGTTGGGAACCAACAACTGGCAGCGACAAGGGGAGTTCGCCCCCGGATCGGGCATCCTCCACGAAGCCCACCATCGGGCACTCAACCAACGACCCGACACCGAGGCGTACTCCATCTACCCGTCGCGGCGGCAGCGTTTCACCGACAGCCACGTGCGAGTGTTCGAGTTGGACCACGACATCCCGATCTGCGAGTCGATTTCGCCGGTCAGCTCGTACCGGTGGCATTCGTTCAGTGATGATGAGTTCGCCGCCTACCGCAAACGCCTGGCCGATGAAGCAGAAGAGTGGATCAACGAGATCGAGCGGGAGCACGGCAAAGCCATCGACCTGCTGGTAGCCCACCACACGTTCCTCAACCCACTGGTGGCAGGAGACCTGAACCGTAGGCGTCTGGACTCCGGTCGGCAGCGCATTCCAGTTTTGTGCTTCGTTCACGGCACAGCGCTGAAAATGTACAACGCCGAGCTGGCCGGGGTGGCGGCGGAAGAGGCCGGCGGTGAACCGGATGAAGAGTTCCCGTTCCGCTTTCTCCCGCTCATGCGGTCCTCCGGTGTGTTCAACCCCGATGATTCGGAGACAGCGGTCGACTGGTGTGCCGCCATATCCAACCAGCAGGTCGACGCCTTTAGCGCGGTGTTCGACACCTTCCCGGCAGACCGCATCGCGCTGTCACCGAACGGATACAACGAGGCGTTTTTTAAGCCGGCCGCGGCCCCGGCCGAGGTGGCCGGCTGGCGAGCAGACGTGCTGCCCGGCTTCGCCACCGAACCGTACGAAGGCAGTCCGCTACCATCAGCTCCGGTTCCCGGTGACTACGACAAGGTGGTCGTCTTCTGCGGCAAGTTCGCCGCCTGGAAACGCCTCGATGCACTGCTTCGCGCCGCCGCCATCTGGGAGGCTGACGAAACACACGGCAAGGTCGGCCTGATAGTCGTTGGTTCGGGCCCGTTGAAAGATCAGCGTCACTACCACGAACTGGCTCACACCGAACTCGGCCTGCAAAACGTCCACTTCGTCGGACCTAAAAGCCAGGATGACCTGGCCACATTGTTCTCCGCTGCCGACGTGGCCTGCTTCCCGTCCAAGAACGAACCATTCGGATTGGTGTTCATCGAGGCCATGGCCTGCGGCACGCCGGTTATCGGGGTCAACTCCGGAGGGCCCAAAGACTTCGTGATCGATCAGGTCGGCACCCTTGTGCCGGAGACCGACGACATCGAAGTGCTGGCGTCCAACCTGGCCGCAGCAGTCAAGCAGGCATTGACCGAGGACTGGAAGTCAACCAAAGGTCCGGAGGCCACCGCCTATGCCGAGGCCAACTTCAGTGTTCGTCAACAGGTCGACACGCTTCTGGCCGACACGCTCTATTCGAACGCCGTCTTCGCCGACCCCCAGGTGGCAGACAATGCCGGCGTACCCAACACCGGCTCGGCTCGAGCCTCCGACCCGTCGGCTCAGGTCAGCAACTAGCGTCAGCCACCGATGACGGCGGCAAGTGTCGCCTGACCGTCGACCACCTGGTGAATGTACATCGGCTTGGCCGGCGCTCCGGACCCGTCATACTGCAGCTCACCGGAGATGCCCTGAACGACACCGACATTGGCGATGGCGTCACCGAGCTCCACTGAATCCTGAGCCTTTGACTGCAAATAGGCTTCGGCGATGACGGCCAACGCGTCACCGGCCAGGGCGGCCATCGCCGGTGAAGCTGGAGGAACTCCGCCGTTGGCGGCGGCGAAACTGTCCAACAAGGCCTGCAACCGGGTGTCTTCACCAGGGTCGGCGTGAGTGACATGGAAGATGCCGTCCGTTCCGGCCAAGGCGTATCCGTTGGTCGCCTCGAAGGCATCGGACCCGATCAGTTGCACTTCGGTCAACCCGGCCCCGTCCAGTTCACTACGCAAGGCAACCCACTGGTCGGCGATCATGGGGGAGTAAACGACGTCGGGGGGATCAGCTGCCATGTCGGCCACGACATCGGCGAAGTCCAGCTGTTCCAACGGAACGAACGAATACTCGGCGGTGATAGTGCCGCCCTGACCGGTGAATGCCGATACGAACACATCGGCGTTGTAACCGAAGTACGGACCCGACGCGCCAATCACGGCAGCCCGGCCCCACCCCTTGGTTTGGGCGAACTGGGCGGCCGCCGTCGCTCCCTGAGTGTCGTTGAACGAAACCAGAAACGACAGTTCGCTGGCATCGGCCAGCGCAGGTTCGGTGGAACCGGTGAACATAACCGGCACCCGACCCTGGGTCACCTCAAGCACCCGGAACGCCGGATCGGGAAACGGTGGCCCAAGCAAGGCCACAGCTCCAGCATCGAGCAACTCCAAGGTGGCGTCTCGACTAACAGCCGGGTCCGAGTTGGAGACCTCCCGGACCACCAACTCGACAGCGCGGCCGTCGAGACCACCGGAACAGTTGATGAGATTGACGATATGGCTTGCGGTTTGCGAGGCCGGTCCGTCGGCGAACACTCCGAGGTCGCCCAGATCGGCGGCGTACCCGATTACCAGCGTGTCACCGGTCGTCGGTTCCGGGCAGTCGGGGTCGGCGTCCAGGACGGCATCAAGGTCGAATAGACCGGGTCGACTTTCCTC
>JAHDFR010000058.1:0-3200 GCA_020628065.1 Acidimicrobiales bacterium | reverse complement strand
TCTCCGCCGGTTTCAGATTCCGACTCGGGGGCGGTGACAACCGTGGTCGGCCGATCGACTGAGGCCTCATCACCATCACCCAACATTGACTCGACCGTGGCGCAGCCCGACAGAGCGACAGCAGTGGCCAGCGCGACTAGACCAGTACCGCTACGCAGACGAGCCGCCACCTAGCTCTCTCCAATGCCGCTACCCGGGATCAAGAGATTCTTGAATTTGATATCGACTCGACGGTTCTCGGCCCGGCCGTCCTCGGTCTCGTTGGAGGCCGTTGGGTCGTCGCTCCCGGCCGATGCCACAACTATCTGTTCTCGTACGACGCCTTGAGACACCAGATAGTCCACAACCGCGTCGGCCCGGTCAACGGCCAACTGGGCGTTGACTTCGGCGTCACCGGAGGTGTCGGCGTGTCCAATCACCACGGCAAACACCGTCGGGTTGGCGTTTAACATCTCAGCCGCCAGGTCAAGCGATGGTATCGACTCCGACGCGATTACTGCTCCGCTGGCTTCGAACACGGCTGCGCTGTCCATGACCACGTCACCCCACTGGGGGGAGGCGTCTGCGTTCGGGTGCCAGGTCAGCTGGTTGTCAACGGCGTCGGGACCGGCGGGCAACTTTTCACCGGCGAACTGCACGATCTTGGTGACGGTGGCCCAGTCGGGAGCCGACCCGGTTAAGACCATCTCGCCCGTCTGCGTGATCTCGGCTCTGCGGATCTCAGGTTCGCCGTCGGGAACCGGGCCCGTTCCTCCCGGCCAATCCAGGTCCTCACTGACGGTGCCAGTTTCTGTGCCAGTTTCTATGTCGGTTTTCGTGTCGGACCCTGTACCCGCCGAGGTTCCAGACGACACCCCTGTTTGGCCGGCATCGTTACTGCCTTCTTGATCAGCCTCTGTGTTGGAGCCTTCGTCACTCGAAGAAAGCTGTGAGTCGGTGCCCGTCGCCTCGTCTGTGGATGTCCCGACCAGGTCGCCGTCAAGGATCCCCAGTCGATCGACCACCAGATAGCCGATCGCCAGCCCGGCCAACATGAACCCGACCAATAAGAAGCCTGGGAGGGATCGTCGGCGACGGCGGTGCCGGACCTGATCGCCCCGATTACGGGCCGGGCTCTGACGTTCCCCGCCTCTCGTCGGATGGGCGACATAGTCGTCGTACGAGCCGGGGGACCAGGATCGACTCGGCGACTGCCGGGGCCTCACACTGGCCGGAGATCGTTGCGGCACGTCGTTGCCGGGGGCACGACGGGGAGTGGGACTCACCGGCGGAACCCTGGTCGCCTGGTCAGGCCCGGTTCTGACTCGACGCGGTGCAGGGTAATCCTGACTGGCCCGGCTTTGAGGCCTCGGACTTGCCGACGTTCGGGTTGGCGGCAACGTCGGAGGTGTGGATTCAATCGGCCTCGTGGGCCTTGGGGACCTAGGCGATCCATTGGTGGGAATTCGCCGTGCCGGCCGGGGTGATGAGCTCCCTATTCCGCCTGCGTTTCCGCCCGGCGATTTAGGTGGGGAATAGCCGCTTTCGGTTGACCGTCCAGCGTCTCTTTGGCCCCCATTTTCGGGCTCGACAATTGGAATCGATCTGGTCGCAGTCAGGTCGGCGTCGGTTGGGACACCGTCTCTGAACGAGCCGTCTCTTGAGTTTTCAAAGTCGCCACTCATCGGAACACCGCCGAACCGTATGTCGCTGCAGTCGCTCCGCGCCACTACCGCATAGCCAGAACGTTACCTCCGATCAAAGCGGCACGCCCGACGGTGGGCAAATTTGCATGAGCACAATGGCCAAATGCCGCGCCAACGATGGGTGAAATTTCCCGAAGATTCGCTGATAGGGGCGGAAGATGCGGTTAAACGATTCAGACAAAAGATGCGGTCAAAAGAGAGGTCGTCGTTGTTGAATTTTGGATGATCTTGGAACTTCGGGGCGCTGTGCGGCAACAGCGCCGAACACGGCGAAACCCGAGTCGGCTACCGCCACCTGCTTAAGCCCGATATCACCCATGGCGGCCGACGGCCACTCACGGCCCTCCGGTGGCTCACTCACAATCAAGTGCCCGCCGACCTTCAGCAACCCGGACCCACATTCGGCAGTAGTGGCAGGCGGGCCGAAACCACGGGCGACGACAGCATCAAAGGTTGCTCTGGCCCGATCTTCGTGAGCCAACTCCTCAACTCGACCACACCAGACCGAGACCCGGTCCGACATTGACAACTCGGCACAGGCCCACACCAGAAACGAACATCGACGCTGAGAGGCGTCAATCAGCACCGCTTGGAGCCACGGCCGATCAACCAGTAGTGGAAGTGAAGGAACACCTCCGCCAGCGCCGATGTCGGCCACCACCGGAGAGTTGCCCATAACAGCAGCATCGGTGCCGACCTGGAGTATCTCGTCCAGAACGGCACCGAATCGCAGCGAGTGTTCGATCTGATCGTCGATCGAGCCCGGGCCGAGAAAACCCAATTGTCGAGACCGATCAAGAACGTCTTTGATCATGGCTACACCGCCAAGTAACCGACGGCGAACACTCGTCCGCCGGCTGTACGCGGTGACAGTTGTTCCTATTCCTCTTCGCCGTCCGAAGCGTCACTGATCATCGGCACGATCAGTACCCGGCGGCGAGGATCCGTTCCGATTGAACGGGTCTCCACTCGGGAGTCTTCGGTGAGCGCATCGTGAACCGCTTTGCGGTCGCTGGCCGGCATGGGGTCGAGCTTCACTTCGACACCATTGTCCACCGCCTTGTCGGCCGCCTTGACGGCGAACGCTGCGATCGCTTCGGAACGCTGCTGCCGGTAGCCACCGACATCAACCCGGATACGCACCGCGCTTGGGGCCGACCGTTGGGCCGAAACCCGCGCCAGCTCCTGAATGGCGTCCAAGGTGCGGCCCTTGGGTCCGACCATCAGACCGTGTTGGCCGTCAACGGAGGCCACCATGACTTCGGGCTCGGGCTTGTCGATGCTGACGTCACCCTCGAGTCCAAATGCAGTGGTCAGGCCGCCCAGGAAGTCCTTCAGGTGATCGGCTACTACTTCTTCGGCTACATGCTCCACTGGGGTCTCCTCCGTTGGCTTCGAACCGGCGTCCGACCGATTCGGTTTCTTTCGCTTAGGTCTCTGGTTTCCACCATTCGATGCCGTCGATTCGGCCGCATCCTTGCCTGAGGCGGTTGCGACGGCGGCTCCGCCCGCTAC
>JAHDFR010000057.1:22553-26676 GCA_020628065.1 Acidimicrobiales bacterium | reverse complement strand
TGGACCGGGGCTTCGACAACAACTACTCCGGGCAGATGGCCCGTGACACCGTACGGCTTTTACACAATGACACAACCGTGGAACAGATCGTCGCCCGGCAAATGATCCGCAGTCAACGGCGAGAAGAGTACGGAGTAGGACACGGCCTGGCGATGGCGGCCGACTGTCTGGCCATGACCGAACTATATGAGGGCGACGAACAGGCGCTACCAACCGTCCAGGCCCTCTCGGCGTTCGCCGAACCAACCCGGTTCCGGCCCGACGTCACCCTGGCCGCCGCCGACCTTTCGGCCACGGTCGACGATCTGATCGAAGCCATCGAGTCCGAGCAGGTGGACCAGGCGGTAGCCGCCACCCTCGGACTGCTATCAGCCGGAGCCGAGCCGGACGTCTTGCTGGCGGCCTACGCCGAAACGGTGGCCCGCCACCACCTCTCCTACGGTCACGGGGCCATTTACACCCAGAAGTGTTTTGAACTACTGGAGCGCATCGGCTGGCAGCACGCGTCCGACCTGCTGCCACATTTGACTATCTCGCTGACCTACGCCACCCGGGAGGACACCCTGCCCTACATGCGCAAGGCGTTCCGGGAAATCGAGGCGGTTGACAGTGCTGCTCTTGCTGACGCCGCACCTGATGCCGAGTGGTTGCCATCGGATGGGGCCACGGCGCTGCGTCGAGCTCTTCTAGATTCTCCGGAGGCCGCCGTCGGCGCCGCGGTGGAAGCGGTCCATGCCGGGGCGGGAGTGATCGGCGTCATTGACGCCGTGTCGCTGGCGGTGTCGGATCGGCTGCTGCGCTACGACCCGGCCATGGAGTACAACAACGAAGTCGACTTCGGTTGGCTGGACATCACCCACGGCCTTACCTACGCCAACGCCGCCCGCTGGTTGTGGAACCGGATGCCCGGTGAAGCGGCAGCCCGACTCGCTCTGTTCACCGTCTTCCTGTGTCACGACACCGGCCGGGCCCAGCGGCGCAGTCAATACACCGCCGACGTGGCGGTGCCCCAGGCTCGGCCCGGGGATCTGGCATTGGCCATGGCTGACGGGCGAACCGATGATGCGGTGGCTCACGCTCTGGCCGGTGATCCGGTTGAGGTGGGGGACACGTTGGCTCGAATGTCTCTGGCCGATCACTCGACGTCGTGGATTGTGACCGCCCATGTGGTGAAGATGGCTCAAGCGGCCCGGATCGAAGCGGTGGCCACGGGATCCTCCCTCCCGTTGGCCGCCGCCGCACGGTTTGCCACCGCTCCGCGAATGGAGCGCTTCGTTGCCGCCAATGTGGCTGAAGCGTTGGAGTTCGTGCGCACCGGCGTGCCACCCAAACGGTGACGCCTATGCGAAGCGACGTATCGCGTGGCTATCCAGTGCGTTCGGACACCCACGGGGTGACCGACGCAAAGTTCTCACCGATCCGAATCTCGTCGACGGTGTAGGTGCCGTCACCGATGCTGTTGAACCAGAGTTCGACGCTACCGCGGAAGGGACTGACGGGGAAGCGGCCGTCGGGCGGATTGATGTACTCCTGATGAGGTAATCCGGGCTCGTCGAGTTGCGGATCGACCCACATGACCGCGCCCTCATCCTCGATGTGTCCAACCAGGAGATACGTACGGCCGGACTCGATCAACGTCTCGGTTCTTCCTCCGTTGACAAAGCGGAAGTAGTCGCTTTGCTGAATCCCGAACCCGCCACGATCGATTACACCGTCGGGCGTCCAGAACGCGTCACCCCACTGGTCGGAGTCGACTCGGAGAAGGAACGACACCCAGTAGCCGTACTCCGGTACTTGCTCACTATTCAGTGTGCGGGTCATCGCGGTCCGCCCGTCGATCGACGAGATTTGTAGTGCGCCGCCTTCGGTTGCCAGCTGCCGCCCCGAGTCGTCAGAGTATTTGAGACCGGCCGAAACGAATTCGACTAAAGCGGCACCATGTGATGTTGACCACGGCGGATGGGCTGAAGGTGCGTCCACCACGTCTTGATCGAACGATTCATACACGAATGGTTCGAGCCGGGCCGAGGCGTCTGCGGGCTCGGATGGTTTGGGCCGGGCCGAGGCGTCTGCGGGCTCGGATGGTTCGATGACGTCGACGACGAGTTCCGATCGATCGGAGACCTCTTCAAACGGGCTTACCGTCGTCGTGGGTTGCTCGATGACGTCGATTGATTGCTGGCTGACGCCGTCCCGGGTCAGAGCAAAGGCCGCGGCTAGTCCGATGACAAGCAGCAAGACCACAAAGCCCGCTCGCAGACGGCGAATCGCCTGAAACTGCAGCTGGCGGACGGCGCCGTCGGACTTGCCGAGCCGCTTGCCCGCCTCCGACACCGATAGATCCTCCAGGAACCGGAGCTTCATCACGTCTCGCTGGGCCGAGGGCAGATCGTCGAGCAGCAGCTCAAGGTCGAAGTGATCGACCAGCGGATCCTCGAATCCCGGCTCGGCCACCTCAATGTCGGCGCCGATGGCGATCGTTCTTTGCGTCTTGCGCCATTCCCGGAACACGTGTGTCCTCACCGCTCGGAACAGGTAGGAGCGGTCACCGGGGAACTGTCGTTATTCAAGCGGTCGAGGGCTTGAAAGGTGTCTAGTAAGGCTGTATCGGCCGCCATTTCGGTGTCTCCGGCGCCCAACCGCCTGGCGTATCCCAGGGCCACCGGATTGTAAAGACGGTAGTAGTCATCGAAGCGCACGCCGGAGTCTGTGATCCACGGATCGGTTCTCGCCTCTGCAGATCGCACTGTTCCGGGCATACGGCTCTCTTCGTCTGGGTCGGAGACAAGGCTAAGACGTCGTCAGTCGGGTCGACCAGAGAGCGATGGTTAAGAATTTGTCTAGAACGGGCACAGAAATAGAACAGGTTGCCACGAGCGCTAACAAATCGTTGGTGATCCCGGCTCTTCCACTCGGGCCTCTTTCAACAAATCAGTTCTCTGCGAAGGGCCGCACCAAGTACCGGCAAGGTAAGGGAGTAGACGATGAATAGACAGTTGGCATTGGTCGGGCCGAGGGGAATCTCGGCCCAGTCGACCGGCGCTGTAGTTGCGGTCGTGCTGGCTGTTCTGGCCACCGTTGTCGCCTTCCAGTGGAATGACAGCGCCTCGGCGGCCGTTGACCCCGACTCGTTCGTGGGCCCGCAAGCACCGGCTGGAGCCGAGTACCGGGGCGTTACCGAGATCCATACGCATATGAAAGGCCAGGTCCAGGCCGACACCTGGAAACTCGATCAGATGGTGCTGTTCGCACCGCCCGGCGAAGTTCCTGTAGAGGTAGGCCGTCGATGGATCGAGTGGTATCGCCAAGTTGACGTTCTGTATCAGAAAGTCTCCAATATGGAGAATTTCGAAGGTGTGTACCGCCGCAACGACGGAGTGAATCTCGGCCCGGGAGTGAAGGTCATCGGCTTCCAGGAGTCTTGTGGCGCCGGCTGTGGCAACAAGGCTCAGGCCGAAGTAGCACCCGGCTTTCTCAAGGATGCTCTGGCCAATCCAGATAATCCGCTGGAGTGGGGTCACTGGATCGCCTACTACGAGATGGCTCGTGGCGGTGCGTTGGAGCCGTTTTTCGGTCGTGCTACCTGGCCCACCAACACCATCCTCATGCCGCACCTCATGGCCGGTATCTCCTTCCATCACTTCGGTGGTGATGACGGACTTGAAGTCGGTGTCGTCGGCGGTCTGATGAAGGATCTCCGTGACTGGGAGGAAATGGATCACGAGTGGGTGGAGTGGTTCAAAGCCGCCGACAAGCAGAAGCTTGATGGCGCCCCATCGTCCCACAACCTCATGTCGGCGATGCTCTACAACGTGCTGAAGGAGAACGACGTTGACACCGTGGCCCGGATTATGGACGAGATGACGGCCAAACCCGAGGCCACCAACGCCGTCCAGGCCATGTGCGACTTCCAAGACGCCGTCATGTCGCAAACCGGAGATCAGTTCGTGGAACGGATGAAGGGCCCGTGGGGACTCCCCGACGACTGCCCCGGCCACCGCCCGCCGAGCACCCCGACCACTGTGGCTCCTTCGACGACTGAGGCTCCGGTTACGACTGGGGCTCCTTCGACGACTGAGGCTCCGGTTACGACTGTGGCTCCTTCGACGACTGAGGCTCCGGT
>JAHDFR010000057.1:15831-22453 GCA_020628065.1 Acidimicrobiales bacterium | reverse complement strand
CGACGACTGAGGCTCCGGTTACGACTGTGGCTCCTTCGACGACTGAGGCTCCGGTCACCACTGTGGCTCCTTCGACGACTGAGGCTCCGGTTACGACTGTGGCTCCTTCGACGACTGAGGCTCCGGTTACGACGACCACCACAACCGGCAAACCAGTTGACGCAGATCTGGTTGTTCGGGCCGCTGGCTCCACTGGTGACGAACGACTTGAGGTCCGAGTAAACGATGATGTCGTCGCTTCGCTCGAACTGACGACGGCGATGGCCGACCACGCCGTCGATGTGCCCGACGGCACCAGCATCGACGACGTCCGAGTCGCCTTCGTCAACGACGCGTTCCGTGAGGGCTACGACCGTAACGTCACCGTCGATCGAGTGGTATTCGACGGCGTCAGCTACGAGACCGAGGCGGACAGCACCTACGTAGTCGGTTCATTCAGGGACAGCCGCTGTCAGGCCGGTCGACTCAAGGCCGAGACCCTGCACTGCAACGGCCACTTCCGGTACGGCGCAAACTCGGTCAGCATGGACGGCGAGTTGACAGTCCGGGCCCGGGGCTACACCGGCGACGAGCGCATCGACGTACACGTCGGCGGCGATGTGGTGGCATCCATCGAGGTTTCGGCCGAACCGGCCGACTACACGGTGTCGGTTCCGACCGATGCCACTATCACCGATATCAAGCTTGTGTTCGCCAACGATGCGGTGATGGGTGACTATGACCGCAACCTCTTCGTGGACTACGTGGTGCACGAGGGGACGCAGTACCAGTCAGAGGACTCGTCGACCTTCATCGATGGTTCGTTCCGGGGAGGCGCATGCACCTCCGGCAACCTGATGACAGAAGTGCTCCACTGTCGGGGGTACTTCGCCTACGGTCAGTAGGCAACGAACGTCTTCCACTCCTGAGCGGTCCGCC
Organism: Acidimicrobiales bacterium; assembly: GCA_020628065.1. Classification (GTDB taxonomy): domain Bacteria; phylum Actinomycetota; class Acidimicrobiia; order Acidimicrobiales; family SZUA-35; genus JAHELU01. The sequence goes on along the minus strand of JAHDFR010000057.1, from coordinate 21,535 downwards.
TTCGTGTAATGACGTCGATGGTCATGGCAGCGACGGTGGCCGCCGGGATCGGGAGCGTCGCTGGGGGCTCCGGGTTGCGGCAGTTGCTGGACCGCCGGTTACCGTCGTTCCTGTGAGGCCGCCAAGGATATCCCGTCGCTCCAGCTCACGACGGCGGCGACCGTGACTTAGGTTTAGCCCAAGCCGAACTTTTGGGTCCAGTAGGGTCCACCGGCTTCGTAGTGGCCAACGCCGATGTGCTTGTAGCTGCAGTTCAAGATGTTGGCCCGATGGCCGGGACTGTTCATCCAGCCGTCCATCACTGCTTGGGCACTGCCGTAGCCGGCGGCGATGTTCTCACCGGCGCCACCCGGGTACCCGGCGGCTCAGCCCTATCGGACGGTGTCTGGCCGTCGGGGTTGGTGTGGTCGAAGAAGTTGCGGTTCGACATGTCGGCGCTGTGGGCGTCGGCCGCCCGGTTAAGGGCATCGTGAAATACCAGTGGCTGGCAGCCGTTGGCTGCCCGAGCCTGGTTGGTGAGATCAAGAACCTGCTGCCTGACTCCGGTGTTGGCCGGCGCGGCTGTTGTGGAGGGTGCTGCCGTGGTTGTCGGCGCCGGTGTGGTTGGTGGGGCCGTTGTGGGAGCCGCCGTTGTTGGAGCGGCAGTGGTAGGTGCGGCTGTTGTCGGTGCCGGTGTGGTTGGTGTCGCCGTTGTCGGAGCGGCGGTGGTGGGGGCTGCCGTTGTTGGAGCGGCAGTGGTAGGTGCTGCTGTTGTCGGGGCTTCCGTCGTGGGTGCGACCGTCGTTGGAGGCGCCGTCGTCGGAGCGGTGGTGGTGGTCGATTGGGTGGTAGGGGCCACCAGTAGGGGAGCGGTAGTGGACGACACCAGGCTGGTTGACGTGGAAGTGACAGAGGTGGCGGTTGACTCCTCCGTGACCCCGGACTCGGTGTCTTCCGTTTGTGGAAGGACCGGCGTGGGATCGATGTCGGACCCATTACCACCCAGCATCGACGACACGATCCAGAAGGCGGCCAGCAAGCCGATGATGACCGCCGCCGCCAAAGCACCGATCATGACGATGCGGTCGCGGTCGAGCCACGGGTTGTACTCTTCATACCGGGCTGTCGGGCCGTACGAGGACTGGCCGTAGCTCTGATACTGATACGGGTCATTTTGCCCAAAGGCGGACATACCTGTGACGGTAACGGTGGTTCGGCGCCCCATCCGCCGGCCTTTATCGAATCTTTGATGTGCCGGTACCGGTCCCTGGCAGCAGGCAATCGTGCAAAGATAGGGCAATGAGTACCACCAACTCCAAGGGCAACTCCGATAGCGCTACCAACTCCGACGCCGCTCTGTTTTGGGATGTGGCTCAGCCCTTGCTGGCCGCCGGGCATGCGGTCGAGGGTGAGCTGATGCGAAGCCGATGCATACGGGTCGGCAAAGAATTCCTGGCCATGCCGGAGTACCGAACCGGCGACCTGGTGGTGAAGCTACCGGCCGCCCGGGTAGCCGAACTCATCGATGAAGGCGAAGGTTTGGCCTTCGCCCCGGCCAAGAAGGTGTTCAAGGAGTGGGTGCAGGTTCCTCGACGGGACGAAGCCCTGTGGACCGGCCTCCTGGCCGAAGGATTGGAGTTCGTGTCATGACCGAGTTCACCGGCTTCCCGCAGGACGGCCTGGACTTCTTGACCACGTTGGGCGCCAAGGACAAATCGTGGTTCGACAAGAATCGCAAGGTCTACGACACCGAGGTGGTGCCTCACGCCAAAGCCTTCGTCGAGACGATGGCCGAACTGTTGGCCGACCGACTCTCAGGCGGCATCGAAGGCCAACCGAAGACCAATGGTTCGATCGCTCCCATCAACAACGACCTTCGCTTCAATCCCGAGGCGTCGCCGTACAAAGACCACCTGATGTTCAAGTTCTGGGAAGGGCCGGACAAGAAGGCAGCCGCCCAGCTCTGGGTCCGGATGCATCCGGTGGATGGTGTTGGCTTCGCCAGCGGCATCAATATCGGCAGGGTGGATGCTTGGCGAAACGCCGTTGACAAACAGGGAGAACCGTTGGCCGACGCTCTGGCCGCTCTGGTGAAAGCCACCAAAGCCGACGTAGTAGGTGAGGGACTCAAGCGCGTACCGAAACCGTACGCCGAAGATCATCCGCGGGCCGACCTTCTGCGGCACAAAGGATTCCAGGTTCGGTGGATCAAGAAGACTCCGAAGTCCGTCACCACGGCCAAGTTCGCCGAGTGGTGTGCCAAGGAACTTCAGCGCACCAGCGAGGTGCATCACTGGCTGGTCGAGAACTTGGTCTAGCGGGCGAGATGGCCGATTACCTCGCAGGTAATCGCCGCAATGACCTGCATCGTTGACAATTCGTGTATGGATTATCAACGACTGCTTCGCATCGCACTACGCACCAATGCTGTTTCGTCGGCCGGTTTCGGTTTGGCCGGTCTCATCTTCGCTGACCGGGTCGTCGAGTTTCTCGGCGCCGGCAACGCTCTACTTGTTCGACTGGTGGCTGCCGGGCTGGTGGCCTTCGCCGCCTTTGTGGCCTTCGCCTCGATGCAAGCCATAGACCGGGTCAAAGACGAGTCACTTTGGATCTCCATCGGAGACCTCGGTTGGGTGGCGGCCTCGGTCGTCATCATCTCTCTTGGCCTGTTGACCACGCCCGGTGCGATCGCTGCCGGTTTGGTGGCTGCGCTGGTATTGGACTTTGCCCTGGCCCAGCTCTACACCAGGGCGAAGCTCGGTTCGGTCCCCAATGCTGAGCTATCAATGAGCACATGACCTTTGGTGTCGAGCTTCGACGATGGCGTACCGAACGAGGGGTCAGTCAACTACGGCTGGCCTCCACGGCCGACGTGTCGCAGCGTCACATCAGTTTCCTGGAGAACGGGCGGGCCCAGCCCAGCCGGGAGATGGTGTTGCATCTGAGTCGGGTGCTGCAGGTTCCGCTGGACGAGCGCAATCATCTGCTGGTGTCGGCCGGGCTGGCTCCCGAGTTCTCGTCGGCCTCGGCCGAGGACCTGGCCGAAGTGGGTGACGCTCTTTCGTTCATGTTGAACGCTCACGAGCCCAACATGGCCATTGTCATCGACAGCGCCTGGAACCTGGTGATGGCCAACGACGCGGCGCTGACCTTCACCGCCTTTATGGCCCCGGACCCTCCGTTGTTCCAGGACCGGTTGAATGTCATGTACGCCATCTTCCATCCGGAGGGACTGGGTGCTCATGTCATCAATCGGGCCGAGGTGGAACCGATGCTTCTGTGGCGGCTGGCTGCCGAGCTCGAGGCCCGCCCGGCCGATGAGGCGTTGCGGTCATTGGTGACTGAGGTTCGTTTACTGGCGTCTTTTCCTCAAGCCTCAGTTCCCGCTCACCGGGGTCTGGTGGCCACCACCAGGTTCAACACGCCGGTTGGTGAACTGGCCATGTTCTCCTGTCTGGCCGCTATCGAAAGCCCCAATGATGTGACCGTGTCCGGGCTCCGTCTTGAGACGTTCTTTCCGGCCGATGCCCAGTCGAGTGAGCGTTGGTTGGAACTGTTGGATCGTGAGGGCGCTGAAGATGTTGGGCGCCGCTAGGCCGGGGCCCAGGTCATGCCGCCGTCGACCTTGATGATTGAACCGGTGGTGTAGCTGGAGGCGTCAGACGCCAGGTAGAGGGCGGCACCGACGATTTCGCTCGGCTTGCCACCTCGCTGAAGAGGGATGCGGTTTCTGGCCATCTTGTTGAATGCATCCATGTCCCACGCCTGACTGATGTCGGTCAGGAACGGGCCGGGCATGATGCAGTTCACCCGGACCGACGGTCCGTACATGTGGGCCATGGCCACGGTCAACGTGTTCAGCCCCGACTTGGCCAACGCGTACGGCACCTCGGCCGCGCTCGGCTCGGCCGAGGCGATGGACGAAATGTTGATGATGCTGCCGCCGGTCCCGGCCGTCTCCGCCCGCTCGGCCATCTGTTCGGCCACCAGAGCACTGAGTCGGAACGGGCCTTTCAGGTTGACCGCCATCACCGAGTCGAACAGCTTCTCCGACACCTCGGTCAGGGTGCTGTACAGCGGCGAGCTTCCAGCGTTGTTGACCAGTACGTCGATCGGACCAAGCTGCTCGGTCACCTCGTTCACGAACGGCTCGATTTGATCCCACCGTCCAACGTGCAGACCGAGCCCGATCACCTCGGCCCCCAGCTCCCCGTTGATCTCCGAGGCCGTCTGCTGGCAAACCTCGGCCTTGCGGCTGGCGATGGCCACCTTGGCCCCTCGGGAGGCGAAGGCTTCGGCCATCTCCCGGCCGAGCCCTCGACCGCCGCCGGTGATGGCCACCACTTTGCCGGTCATGTCAAACAGATCGTCGCTCATCTCAAACCTCCCTGGATATCTCTACTTGTCGATCTACTTGTCGATCTACCTGTCCATCACGGCCCGACCGCGGGTCAGCAGGTCGAGCGTGGTGGCATGCAGCGCTTCGCCGGTCTCCATGTCGGCCTTGCCTGCCAGGGCCCGGGCGTAGGTGCCCTCCAACACAATGCCGGTCTTGTAGCAGGCCAGCACCGTGTACCAGTCGACCCGATCCACCTCGCGGTCCGAGCCCTGGGCGTAACGCTCCACCAACTCTGCGGTGGTTGGAAAGCCGTCCCACGGCTCAACGGCAATCAGCGACTGTGAACCATCGGAACCCGGCCCCGACTCGTCCGGCCAGAAGGCGGCGATGACCCCCAGGTCCAACAGTGGGTCGCCGATGGTGGCCAGCTCCCAGTCGACCACCGCGGCAAGGTCGGGCGCGTCGGGACGAAACAACACGTTTCCCAGATGAAAGTCGCCGTGCAGAATTCCGGGCTTGAACGTCGGGGGCCGATGCTCCTCCAGCCATCGTCCGATCTCATCAACGTGGGGCAGGTCCGCTCTCCACCGTCCTCCGGTTCCGCCATCAATGTTGGCGAAGGATTCCAAGTAGGCCCGCCAGCGCGGTACCTGCCGTTCCAGGTAGCCGTCGGGTCGGCCGAAGTCATCCAGGCCGACGGCCAGGTGATCGACCCGACCTAAAGCGGCGGCGGCGTCGACGAACGATAGGCCCATGGCTCGCCGCACCGCCGGGTCGGAGGCGTGCAGTTCGGGCATGCCGGTCGGGGCGTTGAAGCCGTCGATCGGTTCCATCAAATAGAAGGTGGCGCCCATTACGTTCTCGTCCGGTTCACCGGCAATGAAACCGGGATGGGGGACATCGGACCCGGCCAGCGCTCCCAGCACCCGGGCCTCCCGCCGCATGGTTTCGTCCGAATTCTTGCGTTTGTTGAGCGGCGGGCGACGCAAGACGTAGTCGCGGTCATGGCGGGTGAAGCGGATCAGGATGTTTTGGGTTCCGCCGGCCAGTCGTTCGATGTTGGTGATCGGCCCGGCGCCGAGGTTTCGTTCGTCCATCCATTGGGCCAGGACGGTGAGGTCGATGCCGGGCGCTTCCGGGTGTTCTCGGTCGGTTGTCATTTGACTGAATCCCGCCTAGATGGGGGCCGCTTCACAGCGGCAGGTTGCCGGTGGCGGCTCGGGTGGAGCCGTGGTCGGAGTAGGCGGCGATGGTTCGCTGGGCGATTCGCATCTGATGAACCTCATCGGCCCCGTCGGCAAACCGGGCCCAACGGGCGTGCTGGTACATGTGGGCCAGAGGAGTGTCGGTCGAGTAGCCCAGTGCGCCGTGAACCTGAATGGATCG
>JAHDFR010000057.1:13649-15731 GCA_020628065.1 Acidimicrobiales bacterium | reverse complement strand
GGGCCAGAGGAGTGTCGGTCGAGTAGCCCAGTGCGCCGTGAACCTGAATGGATCGATCGATGATCCGGTTGAGCGCGTTGGCCACGAAATGTTTGGCCATCGACACCTCGGACTTGAAACTGATCGGCTCGTCCCCAGGTTCAGTATTCTGGGCGGCGTCGATTCTGGATGCGGCGTGCAACACCATCAGCTTCGACTGGTACAGCTCCATGGTGGAGTCGGCGATCATCCACTGGATGCCCTGCTTCTCGGCCAGCAGCGAACCGTGAGCGTAACGGTTGAGGGAGCGGTCGACCATCATCTCCAGCGCCGTCTCGGCCTGGGCGATCCAGCGCATGCAATGGGCCAGGCGGGCCGGACCCAACCGGTACTGGCCAAGAAGGTGGCCCTGGCCGCGACCACCCAGCATCTGGCTCTCGTGTACCCGCAGGTCTTTGATGATGATTTCGGAGTGACCGGTACCGCCGTGCATGGTTTCGATCTGGCGGACTTCGTTCCAGCCCTCCGACGGAATGTCGATAATGAACGCCGTGTTGGCCGCTTGAGGAAGCTCGGGGTCGTCCTCGGTGCGGGCGATGAGGATGGCGAAGCTGGCCCGGTGGGCATTGGAGATGAACCACTTGTGGCCGTTGATCACCCACTCCTCTCCATCCTGATAGGCGTTGGTCTGAATGAGTGTCGGGTCCGAGCCCGCCACCTCCGGTTCGGTCATGGCGAAACACGACCAGGTCCGACCCTCGCACAGCGGTTTCAGATACTTCTCGGCCTGCTCAGGCGTGGCCCAGTGCAACAAGGTGTGCATGTTGCCCTCGTCCGGGGCCTGGCAATTGAACACCCACGGTCCGTAGTACGAACGGGCGGCTTCGGCCTGCACCATGGCCAGGTCGACGTGACCCAGGCCCATGCCGCCCCACTCCGGAGGCATGTGCGGCAGCCAGATACCGGCTTCTTTGGCCTGACGTCGTAGCTCGATCAGCTCGGTGATCCGGTCCCGTCCGGTGAGCGGCTCGGCGCCCTCGTGGTCACCGGTGGCTTCGATGCGATGCTCTACCGGCTTGATCACGTCCGAGACGAAAGAACGAACCCGCCCTCGTAGCTCTTCCAGCTCGGGACTGAGGGTGAAGTCAATGGCCATCGCTCGATTGTTGCCGTCGACCGACCGGTCGCGCTAGTCGGTGACGTCCTGAGCAACTAGCCAGGACCGCAGGGTGTTTGAGAGTTCCTGCGGCCGATCCTCCTGAACGAGATGGCCGGCACCTTCGATGGCCACGAACTCACTGCTCGGAATAGCGGCAGCCAACTGGCGACCCCGTTCGATCGGAATCCACTCGTCGGCTGTACCCCACACCACCAGCGTGGGAACCGAGATTTCGTTGTATCGGGGTTCGATGGCATCGGTGTAGCGCTCGTCGGCTTGAGCGATCTGACGGTAGAACGCCGCCTGGCCGTCGCCGGTCCAAGGGTGCACCAGCTTGTCGAGAACGTCCTTGCTCAGGCCTGGTCCGCTGGCCCCGCCGATGTACTCCCGTACCAAGGCCTGGTGCAATTTGGGCGGAAGTCGGGCGAACACGTCGGGGTGCTGTTTGACCAACCGGAAGAACGGCGATCCCCACGGCCGGACTGCCACCACGTCGACCAGGACGAAAGAGCGGACAGCCATGCCGTGCAGGAGATGAGCCCGAAGGCTGACGGCACCCCCGAAGTCGTGAGCCACCACATCCGGACTGTTCAGTTGCCACTGCTGCACGAGCGCCGTCAGCAGTTCAGCCTGAGTGCCGAGTGAAACGTCGCCGTCGGGCATATCCGACAGCCCGTAGCCGACCATGTCCCACACGTAGACCGTCCGGATGTCACTCAACGAGGCCACGGCGTGTCGCCACACAAAGCTTGACCAAGGCGTACCGTGGCAGAGAATCAGCGGCGGACCGACCCCGAAGCGACCCCACCGGACAGTGGCGTCACCCCATTGAAAGGCTTCGCTGAGGTTCATCTCGTGCACCTCCACTGGCAAATCGTTGGGCGAACTCAGTCGTTCGCTGGGTACGGGGCGAACTCAGTCGTTCGCTGGGTACGGGGCGAACT
>JAHDFR010000057.1:0-13549 GCA_020628065.1 Acidimicrobiales bacterium | reverse complement strand
AGTCGTTCGCTGGGTACGGGGCGAACTCAGTCGTTCGCTGGGTACGGGGCGAACTCAGTCGTTCGCGTTGTCTATGAACCTGGACCGGTCCACCACCATTCGGCTGATGGTTCCGGTAGCAGCGTCGCCTTCGTTGTCAGTGGCATGGACATCAAAGGTGATCCGCCGCCCGTCAACGTCGGACACGGTGGCGGTCACCGACACTGCAGCCCCAATCGGCGTTGGTGAAAGATGATCCATTCGTATCTGATAGCCGACCGTGGTCGTGCCGTCCTCGAGCCCGGTGGCGATCGCCTCACAAGTAGCGGCTTCGCACCAAGCGATCAGGCGGGGGGTACCAAGGACCGGGACATCGCCGGACTCCATGGCAATTGCCGTGTCGCCGTCGGTAACGGTGAAGTTGAGTGTCGCCGTGTCGCCAACCGAATGAGCCATGCCCCAAGACTAGTGCCCGTCGACGAAAGCGAAGTTATGTCGTTGCAAACTCAACTTTGGCTTTGGACACGCCGAAGCATAGGAAATGGCGAGTTTGAGGCGACGACAGCTGGTCTCCCGGCTCATCCGGCCAATAGTGGTCTTTGTCGCCGCCCTTGTGCTGTGTCTTGCCGGAGTTGTGATCCTCACCTTGGAGGCTCTGGAAGAACGCAAGAGTGCTGTGGCCGCCGCCGACCTGCAACTGGCGGTGCTGACCGTGGTGTCGGTTGAGGACGCGTCCAAACTTGACGCCTTGCGTCGCTCCCGGTTCGAAGAAGCGGTGGACGCGTTGGACGTTGACGTCGGCTCGGCGCTTCATGCGCTCGAACCAGCCGAGGGAGAGCGGGCGCACCAGCAGCTGGTTGAACTGGAGATGTATGCCCGGCAACTGGCCGACGGTGAAGTGGATGCCGGAGCGTCCGACCAACTGACTCGCAACCAGTCACTCCTCGAGTCTCTCCGCAGGGCGTCCGTGGACGCAGCAGATCACGCATCGACCGCAGAGCAGGGAGCCGCCGCCGCAGCCATTGGAGGTGTTGTCCTTCTCGGTCTCGCCATGGGCGCGGCTCTACGCAGCCACACAAGAGCCAAGGCCAGCGAGCTGACGGCCGAAGCTAACCGGTCTGCCGCCGACCGGTTCGGTGCGTTACTGGAAGAAATCCCGATGGCGACGGCAGTGGTCAACGAGGACGACTCCATCACCTATGCCTCGGCCTCGATGGCCTCGTTGCTCGGCGACGTACCGCGAGACATTGCCGATTTAAAGGTATTGGCGACGCCCGACGAGCGAGAGGATCTCGCCGTCCACCTCAAGACCCGGGGAGCAAAGCGGGTGCCGCTCGACGTGCACTCCCAGATGATCTCCGAGGACAATCGATCAACTCGAGAGTTCCGGATACGCGTAACCGACCTGACCGCTGACCCGCTGGTCCACGGCTTCCTGGTCGGGGTGTCGGAGATAACCATTGAAGGCCGGAGCCGGAGACAGCTGGAGTATCTGGCCGGTCACGACCAACTAACCGGCTTGCCTAATCGCCGTTCGATGATGGCCTCGTTGGCCGATGACCAGCCCGTGTCGTTGCTCATGATCGACCTCGACGGGTTCAAGCAAACCAACGACGCTCTGGGTCACGGCGCCGGAGACGAACTCCTCAGGGCAGTGGTCAACCGGTTCCAGCAACAGCTGACGGCCGATGCCACCATGTACCGACTGGGTGGAGATGAGTTCGCCGTGGTAACCACCGGCGAATTGGACGAAGCGGAAGATATGGCACAGCGTCTGCTGGCCACGCTGGAGTCGCCGGTCAAACTGAATGTCGGTTTCGAGAGAGCAGCCGCCAGCATCGGTGTGGCTCGTCGAGACTGGCGACACAGCGAACTCTCCCTACTTCGTCGAGCAGACATTGCCTTGTATGACGCCAAACACGGCGGTGGTGGGCGAATCCGTGTGCTCGACGGTGACCTTGAGTCGGCTGCCGTGTTCACCGCCGACGTGACCCGGGCTCTAGAAACAGTGTCGTTCGACCAGGAGTTCCAACTGGTCTTTCAGCCGATCGTCGACTCGCGAACCCACCAAACCGTACTGGTGGAAGCACTGGCTCGGTGGATTAGTCCCTCTCTCGGTTTCATACCTCCTGACCAGTTCATCACCATGGCCGAACAATCGGGTCGAATAGTCGAGCTAGGGGAGTGGGTACTGGATCAAGCCCTGTCGACCCTGAGCTGGCTGCGATCCCGGGGAGCCGCCGTAGGAACACCAGTAAGTGTCAATGTGTCGCCCTACCAGCTGATGACCGGGAGTTTCGCCGACGTCGTCGAGCGGGCGCTTTCGAAACATGGTCTTCAGCCATCTGATCTCGTAGTTGAGTTGACCGAGTCAGCCCTTGTCTCCAGCGAAGGTCGAACCCTCGATCAACTTAGTGCCTTACGGTCCAACGGGTGCGCCATCGCCTGCGACGACTTTGGATCCGGATACTCCAATCTGGGTCAGTTACTGAGGCTTCCCCTCAGCTTGCTGAAAGTTGATCGTCAGTTGCTAATGGCCTTGAGCGATATGCGGGAACAAGTCGGCGGGTCGACCGAGCAGCCCTGCCAGGTAATGGGTGCTATCGCGTCCATAGGTGGAGCGATCGGAGCCGACGTCGTGGCGGAAGGCGTTGAGACCGAAGCTCAGTCCATCTCACTCCGAGATTCAGGTGTTGACTTACTGCAGGGCTACTACTTCAGTCGCCCGGTCGACGCTCAGGCGTTGCTGGAGTCAGGCCGAGCTTTGATCTCGCAGGAACCGACGCAGAATCTTGCCTGACGCACTCTTGGGGATCTCGTCGGTGAACTCCACCATTCGGATCTGCTTGTAGCTGGCCACATGCTCGGCCACGAATGACTGAATGTCTTCAGCGGTGGCTTCGGTATCGGGTTTCAGCACCACGAATGCCTTCGGCAACTCGCCGGCCTCGATTTCCGGCACGCCGATAACGGCCACGTCGGCCACCGCCGGATGGGTGACGATCAGGGCTTCCAGCTCCGCCGGGGCAACCTGGAATCCCTTGTATTTGATGAGTTCCTTCACCCGGTCGACGATGTACATGTGGCCGTCGGCATCGATGCGGGCCACGTCACCGGTATGCAACCAACCGTCGTCGTCGATGGTGGCCGCAGTGGCTTCAGGGTTATTGAGATAGCCCTTCATCACCTGCGGGCCCCTAATCCACAGCTCACCCTCGGCGTCGGTGCCCTGATCGTTGCCGTCAGGATCCACGATGCGGCACTCGGTGTTGGGCACGGTGATGCCATTGGAGCCGGGCTTGGCGTCGGCCCCGGCGGTGGCGTGACTGATGGGGCTCAACTCGGTCATGCCGTAGCCCTGGACCACAGCGCAGTCGACCCGAGCGGCTGCCTCTTCGGCCAGGTCGCCACCCAGCGGGGCGGCGCCGCTGAAGATCTTGCGCATCGAGGACAAGTCATAGTTGTCAACCGCCGGATGCTTGGCCAGACCCAGCACGATAGGGGGCACGGCGTAGAACTGGGTGACCTTGTGTTCCTGGATCAGACTAAGAGCCTGCTCCATATCAAACCGGGGCATGGTCACGATGGTGATGCCCTCGGCCAGTAGACCGTTCATCAACACCTGCATGCCGTAGATGTGGAAGAACGGCAGCACGGCCAGGGCGGCCTCGTCGTCGCCGTACTGAAGCACCGGCTTGGACTGGGCCAAATTGGCCACCAGGTTGAAGTGGCTCAACATGACGCCTTTGGGCATACCGGTTGTGCCCGACGAGTAGGGGAGCACCACGATCTGAGATTCCGGGTCGATCGGTGCTTGCTCCATGGCGTCGCCATAGAGGTCTTCCAACGGCACGGTGCCGTCGGCGCTGGACCCACCGATCACGGCGATGGTCTCGATCTCGGTGCCTTCGGCCGCCTTTACGGCCGTCTCGACAAAGTCGGGAACGGTGATCAGCAGTTTCGCTCCGGCGTTGTTCAGCTGGAACGTAACTTCCTCGGCCCCATACACCGGGTTGAGGGTGGTTACGGTTCCTCCAGCGGTGGCCACGGCGTGGAACACGATGGCGTACTCCGGCACGTTGGGAGCCATGAGGGCGGTGGTTGTTCCAGCACCGAAGCCTTTCTCGGTGAGGCCACCGGCCAGGCGGGCGATGTGATCGGTCATCTCACCGAAGGTGTACGTGCGACCGGTTGGCCCGTCGATCATGGCCGGATGATCGGCCGGCGCTCCGTTGTTGGCAAACACATACTCGGTCAGGGGCATCACCGGCATGGTTTCGTCGGGAAGAGGGCTGCGAAAGATATGAGACGCCATGGCCTAAAGGGTGCCCGGTGTCACCGGCGCTTTCAACGCCTGGCACCACGTTCCTTTACCTCGGTGGGAACACGAGATTGCTTGCCGAGCGACGATGCGCTGTACTTGACGTAGGTTTTGCGCGGCGGTCAACCACCAGGAGTCTCATCATGGCGGGAGAACGCTACGACGTCGCGGTGCTCGGGTCTGGCTTGGCCGGCTCGATTCTTGCCACCATCTGCCAAGTCCGAGGCTTGAAGGTGGCCTTGATCGAACGAGGCCGCCATCCCCGTATGGCCATCGGCGAGTCACTGGTTCCGACATCGGCCATGTGGTTCTGGATCCTTGGGGAGAAGCACAACATCCCCGAGCTTCGCACCCTGGCCCACCTGGACTCGGTCAGTCGAAACGTCGGCCCATCCAGTGGGGTCAAGCGTGGCTTCAGCTACGTGTATCACCGACCGGGTCAGGACAAGATCCGTCCGGAGGAGTCATCGCTGTTCATCGGGCCTAAGCAACCGATCTTCCGAGAAAGCCAGTTCTACCGAGCTGACGTTGACCACTACATGGTGCAGGCCGCCCAGTCCTACGGCGTTGACTACCGGGACAACACTGCGGTCACCGGGTTTGAATTCGGGAGCGACAGCGTCCAGGTGAGCATCGATGATGGTTCGATCGTTGACACCAGGTACGTGGTTGACGCCACTGGTCGAAACTCGATTCTGGCGCAGATGTTTGGGTTGCGGGAAGACCCTTGTCGTCTGCGTCATCACTCTCGGACTGTCTTTTCCCACATGACGGGTGTGCGGCCGTTGGAGGACATTGAACCAGGGGCCGAGGGGCGGCGGGTGTCGGCCAGCTGGTCGAAGGGAACTCTGCACCACGTCTTCGACGGGGGATGGTTCTGGGTGATTCCGTTCAACAATTACCGGCTGTCGAACAGCGATCTCGTCAGTGTCGGACTCACCGTCGATCCGCGAAAGCATCCTCGGCAGGAAGGCCTGGAACCGGAGAAAGAGTTCCGCCGTTTCGTCGAACAGTTCCCGGTGGTGCAACGCCATCTCGGCCCGGCCGAAGCGGCCCGGCCGTTTGTGGCCACCGATCGCCTCCAGTACTCGTCCACCACCTCGGTGGGCGACCGGTTCCTGCTGCTGCAGCACGCCTACGGTTTCGTCGATCCACTGTTCTCCCGAGGCATCTGGCGCTCGCTGGAAGCAGTCGACCAGATCGCCGACGAGCTGGTGAACGCCCTGTCCGAGAATGCAGCCGACGATGACCTGTCGGCCGAGCGGTTCAGGCCAATTGACGACATGCAAGCCGCCATGTTGGATGACAACGACCAGATGGTGTTCAACGCCTTCCGGTCGATGGCCGACTATGAAACCTGGACGTCGTGGCTGCGGGTGTGGTTCACCGATGAGTTCCTGACCACCATTCCTGTCTTGGCCGCCACGTTCCGGTGCGTCACCGAAGGTGACTTCGGCGCCTTCGGCCGCCTGCACGGGCAACGCCGCCCGGGCACCGGATATTCGTTCTCGGCCGACCTTCAACGCATCACCGACGAAGCCGACACCATTCTCGACCGGGTGGAGAGCGGTACGCTCACCCCGACGCAGGCCCGGCAGCGCATCTGCGCCCAATTGGCCGCCGCCGACTATCTCCCCCACAACCTGTTCGACTTCGGCGACCCTCACCGCTTCGGAATGGACTTGACGCCTCCCAACCTGGCCCGGTTGGTGGCCTGGGGTCGTCGCACCGCACCGGCCGAGGTTCGAGACGAACTGTTTGACTTCAGCGTGGCCAAATTGGGTCGGCTCCAGTTGTTGGACGCCGTTTCCCCGGGACGTATCAAACGCGATCGTCTGGGGAACGTGCTGCCGCAACGGGCGAACGTTCTTACCGGTTCCTAGCCTGCCGGCCCCGCACGTTCTACTGATGGGCCCTGCCGATCGGTAGCCGTGGCCGAGTCCGTCAACCGAAGTCGTAGAGCCGTTCGGGGTTCTCGATCAGGATGCGGTTGCGGGTCGCTTCGTCGGGGGCGAAGTCGGCCAGCACGTCAACCAGGTCACCATCGTTGGGCATATGGCGAACATTGGGGTGGGGCCAGTCGGTGCCCCACAACACCCGGTCGGGGGCGGCGGCAATCAGGGCCTGAGCGAACGGCACCACATCGTCGTAGGGGGGAGGGCCGTCGGCAGTTAGACGTTCCGCTCCCGAGATCTTCACCCAGGCCCGCTCGTCGGCCAGCAGCCCCAGCAGAGCTTGGAACGGTTCTTGTTCGGTGCCGTCACTAACTGGGACCCGGGCCATGTGGTCGATGATGTAGGGCACCGGCATGCGGTCGAGCATCTCCGCATGCGATGGAAGGTCCTTGGCGTCAAAGTGCAGCACGATGTGCCAGCCGAACGGTACGACCCGCTCGACGATCCTCCAGAACACCTCCATATCCGGGGCGCCGCCAAGGTGGGCCACGAAGTTGAATCGGGTTCCACGAACGCCGGCATCGTGCAGGGCGCCGATGTCGGTTTCGGTGAAGGACTCATCGATCATCGCCACCCCGGCGTAACGGCCGTCGCCGCGCTGAAGGGCGTCCACCATGGCGGCGTTGTCCGTGCCGTGGCAGCTGGCCTGAACGAACACCGCCCGGCTCAGGCCAAGGCGCTCCTGTAGCTGTTCGAACGAGTCGATACCTGAATCAGGTGGGGTGTAGGCTCGCCCGGCGGCAAACGGAAACTTGTCGGCCGGTCCGAAGACATGGCAGTGGGCGTCGCACGCTTTCGGTGGCGGGCTGAAGCGCGCCGGCCGATGGGGGTTGGGATGCGGGCCGGGAATCGATTTCATGCAGCTGCTGGGTCGGTCACGGAGACGGCGTTCTCCAAGATGATCAGCCCGTTGCTGGTGTTCGAGGTTGGTACATGGTGGGCCCGGTAGACCTCACGGACCTGATCGTCCAAGGCTCCTCGCATGATCAGCCACATCACAAGCTCGATGCCCTCCGAGCCCGCTTCACGCAGATACTCGGTGTGAGGAACCTGGGCCTGGCCGGCCGGATCCGACACCAACCGGTCCATGAACGCCAAATCGAAGTCGGTGTTGACCAGGCCGGCGCGCTCACCCTGTAGCTGATGGGACATACCGCCGGTGCCGAAGATGGCGACCCGCTCGTTTCCCGGCCACGAGTCCACCGCTCGACGGATGGCTTTGCCCAGGTTGTAGCACCGGTTGCCGGTGGGTGCCGGGTACTGAATGACGTTGACACACAACGGAATGATTTTGCAGGGCCACGACTCGGGCTGGTCGTACATGACCGACAGGGGAACGGTGCAACCATGGTCGATGGGCAGTTTGTTGGCGATGGTGATGTCGAATTCGTCGAGAATCAGCGACTCGGCAAGATGCCACGCCATCTCCGGGTGGCCCTCAGCGGCCGGAACCCCACGGGGCCCGTAGCCTTCGTCGGCCGGAGGAAACGAAGAGGCGACACCGAGGGCAAAGGTTGGAATCAACTCCAGTGAGAAGGCGGAGGCATGGTCGTTGTAGACGACAATGCACACATCGGGTTGTGTCTCCGCCATCCAGTCCCGTGCCGGAGCGATCTTGTCGAAGAAGGGCGCCCAATACGGTTGATCGCCTTTGCTGTGGTCAATGGCGGCTCCCACCGCCGGGACGTGTGAAGTGCCTACACCGGCAATGATTTCTGCCATCTCAGTTCGCGTTCCATTCGTGCTGATATCGGTTGCCGTCGGCTGACCGTCCACCGTCGATCATCATTTGCGAGAACTCCTCGAAGGTCACACCGGACATGGACGCCCCCACCTGCTGCATGGAAAGTCCGTCGAAGATGGCCAGCTTGAAGGTGTAGTAGATGTTTCCACCCAGTTGGAGCATCTCAAGCCACTGTCGCTCTTCGACCGCCGTCCGTTGTTCGGGCGTTAGGTCGAAGCCGTCGAGGTAGCCGGACGGGTCGGTAGTGAATGCGTCTCGATTCTCGGCCTCATTCAACGACATGCAGAACATGTTGAGGGCGTATCCCCGTCGACTGTGTTGCCCATCGAACACGTAGGTTCCCGGAATGTCGTCGTAGTCTCGCGGTTGGCGCCCGGTGGTGCCTTCGGGTTGAGGTTCAGTGCCGGTCATGCCGTCAGTATGGGAGCGGCGTCCACACCGAGTCAACAACGGCGTATCAACAATCCCGGTCAACAACGCGGGCTACCAGCTTCTGGTGAAGCCTTGCGAACGTATGGCCAACAAAATGAGGGCGGCCATACCAACGGCGAAGTACAGCATCTCCGCCACCAGGAGTCTGATGCCGAGCAGCTCGACCAGGCTGAGAAGGTACAGGCCGGGCCCGGCCACGGACGCCGCTGCGACTCCTACCAATCCCACAAGAAGCGGACGTCGGTTAGCCAGCAGCCAACTACCGACTTGTTCCGACCGGTACGGGTTGATCAGTGTCAGGAAGAACAGCGCATAGACGGGGGTGGGCCCGAAGAACGGGATGTTCATGACCAACACAGTGATCAGATGGAAAACCCATACGGCGAACAACGACCATCGAAGTGCGAGCGGCCTCCAGATGGCGGCGGCAATCGCCAACTCCAACAGAACGGTAGCCCAGTCGACGAGTTCCCACAGCAGGGCCTGATCAAGGGCGGCAAAGGTCTGGGCCAGGAGATCGTCGCGTCCCAACCCCACGTACAAAGAGTCGAAATAGCCCCGGGCCACAGAGGATTCGGGAGACAACCAGCCGCGAGCAACCTTTGGGGCTCCGGCGGACAAAAAGGCGAGGGCTAACATGACGGCGACCGAGGCGACGGGCCAGCCTGGCGAGGTCGCCGTCTCTGAATCGCTGGCGTCAACAGCGATACCCGAGCCCCGACGATGATGACCCCGATTGAGAGCCAACCTGTCTGACGACCAGTAGGTTCCCCAACCGGATGCTGCCAACAACAGTGGCGTGAACCACAAGACCGCCGTGTGATCAATCTTGCCGAACGAGAGGTAGACCGAGTCGGCGGTCAGCCCGGCGACGGCGACAGCCATCGAAGCCCATGCGGTGCGCCAGCCAATGGCCAGAGCGACAGCTGCCGCCACCATCGCCAGTTCCAGAAACCACAGAGCCCCGTGTGCCGGGAATTCCGGCCAAAGCATCATCGGCCCAGGTGCCGGGTTGTGGAATGTGTCGGGGTAGCCGTCGATCCAACGCAAATCGGGAAGCGGGTTCATCACCAACAGATAGAGAGCGAACGCGATTCGGTACAGCCCCAACGTCCGAAGGGGAACGCGATGGTCGTGGTTGATGATCCGGCCGTAGCGGGACCACAGCCCGCCGACCGCGCTGCGTATGCCAACGCTGTCCTCAGTCGGCTCCACGGTTGCTACTGACATGCCGGAAACTCAAGTCGTTGCAGCGCCGGGCCTACTTGTTGATCGTCGACAGCCAGTTCGATCAACTCGATCGCCTGCACGCATGTTTCATTCCAACCCGGTTGGGCGTCGGCTCTGGCATCCACCCATCGCCGCAGCTCGACATCAGGCGAGTGTGCGTCCACGGCGATAAAGGACTCGGTCATCGGGGAGTAGAAGGAGTCGGGAGCGTCTTCGAACATGTCGGCCAGTTCGACGTTGACGGCCTCCTCATCATGAAGCATCACAAAGACTCGTCGCACGTCAGGCTGCCCGGCCTCTTGTGTGGCCGGAAGCGAACCGAAACCGGGGAAGATAGGAAAGGGCCACGGTTCACGGGTGAGCTCCCCAACCGCCCAGGCAACACAGCAGAGCGCGGCGACGACCAGAACCGGAATTCGTTTGTCGGCCGGCTCTTCGCTTGCAGCCGCCATAACACTCCCGTCCCCGCCAACGCACCTTTTGGCCGCCCGTCATAACGGGCTCCAACTAAAACCCTAACGCTGCGCGGTGATTGCGAAGACAGGGTTTGGCAAAAGATTAGGGATGACCAGTAGGCGAAAGAAGCGTTCGAGTCTTCGCCAGAGTCATCGGCACATCGGTGTGGTGGTAGATGTGCTCATCCTGCTCGATGTTGTCGAGGAACTGTTGGTACACCCAGGCTGAGCGAAGCAACGCAATCGGCTTTAGCGTCTCCCAAGCCTTCATAACCGAGGATGTGGTCATGTTCGCTCGTTGGGCTCGCTCCGACCATCGTTGGAGCCACCGTTCCACCGCTGGTGGGCTCATTCGATGAACGGCACCAAGGTCCAAGAGCGGATTCCCGATAAAGCTGTCACCCCAGTCGAACCAGGTCGGAGGGTCCGTTCCCAGTCGGCAGTTGCCGGGGTGCGGATCGCCGTGGACCAGGACGTCCGGCAGCCCGACGGCTTGGACTGTGGCCAGACGATCGTCCAGTTCGCCGGCCAAGCGCTGAAGTACTTCATCATCCGGAGCGACTCGGTTCAAGAACGAGGCCAAGATCTCGGCCAACGCCTCGGTTCGCATGTCAGGTACCCCGGCGGTCAAAAGCCCATCCACCCGGTCGATCGTCGCCAGCTGTAGGTCAACCAGAGCGTCGACCATGGCGATTTGCTGGTTCGTGTCGGCCTCGTACCCGTCGCGGCCGCTCATCTCAGCCATCAACTGACGGTGTCCGTCGGCGGCCAGCAGACTCGGCGCTGCCCCCGGGGCGACCTCGGCCACGGCGGCCAGCACAACGGGCTCGTGCTGGAAAAACGGGGGTACACACTTCAACCAACAGACACCGTCTTTGGACGGGATCGACCAAATGGCCGACAGATTCCAGGTGCGATGCTGAACCGGCGGGCCGCTGATGTCCACCTGCCGGGCAACCCACTCAAGGTCAGCAGCCGGCCCACGGGGGACGGCCCACGGGTGGCGATGGGCTTGTGGACGGCGAGCGACATCGGAGTCACCCTGCCACCGCTCCAGCCGAAAATGAGTGGCGGCGTCCTCCAGGGTGGAGTGTGGCACTTCCACCAGATGAGTTGACCGACCACCCATGTAGTCGCCAGGGTCATGCTCGGCCTCCACAAGCCGGAGCACTGCGGGCCGGTCGGACCAGGCCAGAGCGGTACCACCTTCGGAAGACCGCTCTTCAAAGACCTCGGGGAAGGCGATTCGCAGCGGTCCCGACTCCTGCCACCAGGGAACCTCGGTGGAGCGGTACGGGGTCACGCCGGCAATGTGGCCCTGCCCGTCGCTCAACAATAAACGGACCTGACGAGTACGACTCATGTGGACAAGCTGGATCTAATCGGCTGGCGACAATGCTTGGGTCAGGCCACCGACACCATCGGCTCCCGTCGGTACTTCGATGCTGGAACCCTCGAATTTTTCGGGCAGCGGCTCAAACCGATTGTTGTCCAGATGCCGAGCCAGGAACACGTCGGCCACGGCGAAGAACGACAGGTTGTTCTCCGGGCGAGCGAAGCCGTGACCCTCATCGGGGTACAGCACGTAGGTGACCGGAATGCCTTTGGACTCCATGGCCTCGACGATCTGGTCGGATTCGGCCTGTTTCACTCGGGGGTCGTTGGCCCCTTGCCCGATCAGCAAGGGACGTTGGATTTTCTCCACATGCGTCAGCGGGGATCGCTCGGCCAGCATGGCCGCACCTTCTTCGGTGGTCGGGTTGCCGACCCGGGTGTACATCATTTCAATCATCGGCCGCCAGTATTCGGGTACCGAGTCCAGCAGAGTATTCAGATTCGAGGGCCCGACGATGTCCACCCCGCAGGCGAAGACCTCAGGGGTGAAGGTTAAACCGGCCAGCGTGGCGTAGCCACCGTAGCTTCCGCCCATGATGGCCACTCGGTCCCGGTCGGTGATGCCGGCCGACACCGCCCACTCGACGGTGTCGATCAGATCGTCGTGCATCTTGGCCCCCCACTCCAGGTTGCCGGCGTTGATGAACGATTTGCCGAATCCGGTTGAGGAACGGAAGTTGACCGCTACCACCGCGTAACCGCGGTTGGCCAGCATCTGGTGAATCGGGCTGTAACCCCAGTTGTCGCGAGCCCATGGCCCACCGTGAACCAGCAGCACAGTCGGGAGCGGTTCAGTTGGTCGTGGCCCGCTAGGGTCCGCTCCGGAGTCCGAGCATTCCCACGACGGCAGGCTGTAGTAGCAGACCATCTCCAAACCGTCTCGGGCGGTAACGACGGCGGAGTACATGTTGGTCAGCGTCATGCCTTCGAGGGCCGATCGGCTGGAGAAGAGGAACTCGGTCGACGGACCGTCGGTGGCGTCGGCGGAACGGTTGTACCGGTAGTAGCGAACCGGACCGTTGTCCATGGTGTAGGCCACGATCCAGGTGTCGTCGGCCAGGGTTCGGTCGACGACTTCAATCTCGCCGTCGGCCACCGACGCCAGATAGTCCAGGTCGGCCTGAACCGAATCGTCCAGTACCGTCCACCCCACCCGGGCGTAGGTGAACGACACCGCCTCCACCCGACCGGTAACCGGGTGCATCATTACCCCGCTGGCGTCGGCCCGGTCATCGGCGGCCAGGACGGCCCCCAGTATTGCCGAACCCGCTGGCCCACCATCACCTGACTTGCCGGAATCGGAAGCGGAACCAGACATGTCGATAGTGGTGAAGGCTGCGGTGTCCCGGCCTCGGCTGTCGATCATGTACAGAGTGTCACCCGAGGCGTCGAACCCCAACGGTTGGGTGGTGAGGGTGTCATCCACACCGACATGGATGAACGGCTGCCATGACCCGTCGTCGTAGCACATGTGCTCGATCGTGCCGTCCGGATTCATCCGAGACCCGAGCCGCACGGCGAACGCCCGATCAACGGTGAAGGCGACGAAGCCCTCGTTTTCCAGCATCAGCGTCATCTCGCCGGTGGTCAGGTCTATGCGATGCAGATCGTGGAGCTGCGGATTCCGGTTGTTCAAACCGACGACGATCTCGTTCGGGTTGTCGGGACTCAGGCCGACGATCTGAGCCTGCACGTCGTCGAACGGCGTCAGGTCGCTGGTCCCATCCGAAGTGAGATCGACGCTGTAGATTCGCCAGTTCTCGTCACCACCCTTGTCCTGGAGGTACAACAAATGCTGTCCGCTGTAGGGCCAGGTGTAGCTGCGGATCCCGCGGCCGGTGTCGTTGGTGACAGCTTTGGCTGCGCTGAGGTCATCGGCCGGAGCGACCCACACATTCAGAACACCGTCAAGTGGTGCCAGATAGCTTACGTAGCGGCCATCGGGACTGATGCGGGCCATGGTCCGGTCCGGGTTTCCGAACAGAAGCTGCCGGGGAATCAGTGGCTGGTCGGACGGCGACGGGACGGCAGACGAAGA
>JAHDFR010000005.1:3637-109384 GCA_020628065.1 Acidimicrobiales bacterium | reverse complement strand
TCGGCATCGGCAACAAAGATCTGGTGGAATGAGGGCATAACCCCTAAAGCCTGCTCACCCAGGGAGGCGGTGTTCACCGGCACCTCCCGCCAGGCCAAAACCCGAAGGCCCTCCTCTTGCATGATGATGTCGATCATTCGCATCGACTTGGCACGCAGGTCTTCGGTTGGCGGCAGGAAGGCCATTCCCGTGGCGTAGTGCCCCTGGGGCGGAAGCTCCGGGACAAGGCTACGGAAGAACTTGTCCGGCACCTGTATCAGCAGTCCGGCACCGTCGCCGGTATTGGGTTCGGCGTTGGTAGCCCCCCGATGCTGCATGTTGGTGAGAGCGTCAAGGCCATCGCGAACGATGCCGTTGCTGGCATGACCGTTCAAGTCGGCGACGAAAGCGACACCGCAGGCGTCATGTTCATAGCGTGGGTCGTAGAGGCCTTGCGGGCCGGGTTGCTGAAGCAACATTCCTCCAAAAATCGTCCAAGGGCGTTTACATAAGGCTTCCGACAGCGTTGTCGGATGATGGGGACGACATTGGCCCGGAGAGTGGGGAGCAGAGCAGACGGGTGCCGGAGGCGTTTGTACTCCGGATTGGCTCGGCTCGCCGCGCCTCTTCAAGTTATCGCACTCACAGGTTTCGCGGCAAGTCCAAATCTGTACTGGCGATGGCCCATAGGTGCCACCAATCCCCGACAAGTCGCCGATCCAATCAGCCGATCACGCCATTTAGGTGCCCGCAGCACCGAAACTGGAGCGCCCGTTATCGTAGGGCCATGGAATCCACCGGTCAGCAGGGACTCTCCGACAGCGCAGCAAGCCATATCCACGTGACCCGGCAAGATCTGGCCGGATCGGTGCTGGACCAACGGCCTGAGAGCGATCGTCAATATATCGCTCAGCTACTACGAGACCTGCAGGCCGGTCCGACTCCCTACCACGCTGTTGCCCGAGCGGCCGACCACCTCGAGGGCGCAGGCTTCCGTCGTGTCCAACTGGTCGAGGAGCTTCCGGCCGAGTCGGGGGCATACTTCGTTTCGAGCGGGGGATCTCTCACCGCTTGGATCCAGCCAGGGCAGGCGACACCGGAGACATCTTTCACCATTGTTGGTGCCCACACCGATTCACCGAACCTTCGGGTCAAAGGCAATGCCGACATGGAGGGATCCGGCTACCACCAACTGAACCTGGAGGTGTACGGGGGCGTTCTAACCAACTCGTGGCTCAATCGCGACCTCGGCGTCGCCGGGCGGATGATCTACGAAGGCGACAACGGCGAGTTGACCGAGGTCTTGGTCTCGGTCGACGATGCGATCCTCACAGTTCCCCAGTTGGCTATTCACCTCGACCGCGACGTCAACCGCAACGGCTTAACGCTGAATCCCCAAGAGCATCTCAAGCCCATCTGGACGCTGAACGAGGACCTCTCCTCCGGTGAATCCGATAAGCACGAGTCGGCCAACGAGCCTGACGACGCCGGGCGATTTGTCCGCTTCATGGCTCAGATCGCCGGTATCGCGCCGGAACAGGTGATGTCTTGGGACCTGATGGCCTTTGACCTCCAACAGCCGGCCCTCGTTGGCGGCGACCAAGAGTTCATTGCCTCTGCCCGAATCGACAATCTGTTGTCGTCGTTCGCCGGGGTGCACGCATTGGTTGGTGTCCACGCCAACGCCGCCGCTGCCCCCAACTCCGTTCCGGTTCTGGTGCTCTATGACCACGAGGAGATCGGGTCGGAGTCGGCCACCGGTGCGGCCGGTGCCTTCCTGGCGTCTCTGCTTGAGCGGATTGGCGGCTCGATGGGCATGAGCCGAGCCGAGTTTCTGGCCTCCTGCCATCGGTCGATGGTGCTGTCAGCCGATGGAGCCCACGCCACGCACCCCAACTACCCCGACCGCCACGACCCCACCCACAACATAAAGATGAATGGCGGTATCGCCATCAAGCGCAACGCCAATCAACGGTATGCGACGGAGGCGATCAGCGAGTCGTTCATTCGCCAGATATGCCGCCAACACGACATTCCCCATCAGCTCTACCACCACCGCAACGATCTTCCCTGCGGATCGACGATCGGACCGATCACCGCGGCGCGGCTCGGAATCCCCACCGTCGACCTGGGAGCCCCGCAATTGTCCATGCACAGCATCCGGGAGACCACGGGCACCCTTGACGCCATCCACCTACGGGATACTCTGGCGGCTGGATGGATGACCCCATCTCCGCGCCCATAGCGTCGTGAGCCAGTAGGCTCTCTCTGTTGCTATCTGGCCAAATCCGGACCTGATCGTTGTTGTTGCTTCCTAACGGAACTAGCTTGCATCAGTCGCGCTTGGCCACTGCAGCCACCTGATCGCGACCTGTGTCCGCATATTTGGAGGATTGTCGTGGGAATCGTTCCCTATCTCGCCTTTATTTCAGCTCTCGCCGCTCTCGGCTTGGCTGGCTTCTTCTACACCGATGTACGGAAAGCCAGCCCCGGCGACGAGCGCATGGTCTTCCTCATGACGGAGATCCAAAACGGTGCCCGGGCGTTCCTGCGCCAGGAGTACACCTGGGTGGCGGCTTTCGTTGCCGTCCTCGCCGTGTTGATCGCCGCTCTTATCAGCCTGCCGGCAGCTGTCACCTACATCATTGGTGCCATTCTGTCGGCCGCTGCGGGCTATGCCGGCATGACGGTGGCCACCATGGCCAACGCCCGAACCACTGAGGCGGCCAAGGAAGGGCCGGCGAAAGCCCTTCCCATCGCTTTCCGGGGCGGCGCCGTTATGGGCTTCTCCGTCGCCGGATTGGCGCTTTCCGGCCTGATGCTGGTCTACATCGTCTTTGTGCTCTGGCTCAAAGTGGATGACGCTTTCGAAGTTGTGACCGCGTTCGGCCTCGGAGCCTCGTCAATCGCCCTCTTCTCTCGCGTTGGCGGCGGAATCTACACCAAGGCCGCTGACGTCGGCGCCGATCTGGTCGGCAAGGTCGAAGCCGGCATTCCAGAAGACGATCCCCGTAACCCGGCCACCATTGCCGACAACGTGGGTGACAATGTCGGCGACGTGGCCGGCATGGGCGCCGATCTGTTCGAAAGCTATGCCGGTTCGATTATCGCTCCGGTCGCACTGACCGCCTTCAGCCTCGGCCTGCTGGCCGACGGCACCGGTGACGCCGCTCCCGGCAGTGACGGAAACCTGTCGCTCCTCATGTTCCCGATGTTCGTGGCCTTCATCGGCATGATTGCCTCCATCATCGGCTCCTTCCTGGTCAAGGGTGGAACCTCCACTGACTCACACGCCCTGAGCCGGGCGCTTCACATGGGCACCAACGTCGCCATGGGACTCACCGTGGTTGGCACCCTGGCCGGCGCCTACTGGATCTTTGGCGACGACACCTACTTCGACAACCCGCTGGGACTGGCCATCTCCGTCATCGGCGGACTAATCGTCGGCTGGGCACTGGGTAAGACAGCCGAGTACTACACCTCCGATCACTTCGGCCCGGTGAAGCAGATCGCCAGTCAAAGCGAAACCGGTCCGGCGACCACCATTCTCAAGGGAATCTCGGCCGGCATGATCTCCGTGGCCGCCTCGGTCATTCTTCTCATTCTCGGCATTGGTATCGCCTATTGGGGTGGCCAGATGGCGTTGGCCGATGAACTGGTCGGTCGAGGCTTTGATGGCGGGATCTACGGCATCGCCGTAGCCGCCATCGGCATGTTGGCCACCACTGGTGTAGTGGTTTCGGTTGACGCCTACGGCCCGATCGCTGACAACGCCGGCGGCATCGCCGAGATGGCCGAACTCGACCCAAGCGTCCGTGAAGTTACCGACGCTCTGGACTCGCTGGGTAACACAACGGCCGCTGTGGCCAAGGGTTTCGCCGTCGGCTCAGCAGCTCTGACCGCTCTGGCGCTGTTCAAGAGCTTCGAGTTTGCTGTTTCCTCCGCCTCCGATGGTGCCATCGTTCTTGATTTGGATATCGGTCGGGTTGAGGTGTTCCTCGGTCTCTTCGCCGGTGCCATGTTGCCCTTCCTGTTCGCCGCCCTAACCATCGATGCGGTTGGTCGAGCCGCCAACGAGATGATCGAAGAAGTTCGACGTCAATTCCGTGAGATCCCGGGCCTGCGCGAAGGCCAACCCGGTGTCATTCCTGACTCCGCCCGGTGCGTGGCCATTTCAACTCAGGCCTCTCTCCGTGAGATGGTGATCCCCGGTGGTCTGGCTGTCATCGTCCCTCTGGCAATCGGCTTCCTCCCCAACGGCATCAACGCCCTCGGCGGCTTCCTGGCCGGTGCACTGGTCAGCGGCTTTGCTCTGGCCATATTCATGGCTAACGCCGGTGGCGCCTGGGACAACGCCAAGAAGTACATCGAGGCCGGTAACCACGGCGGCAAGGGCTCGGAGCCTCACAAGGCGGCCGTAGTCGGTGACACCGTTGGCGATCCGTTCAAGGACACTTCCGGTCCCGCCATGAACATTCTGATCAAGGTGATGACCATCGTCAGCCTGGTGTTCGCTTCGGCCTTCGTTAACGGGCCGTTCGCCTGATGGCGGACGTGGCGCTCAAGTCGGTTCGACTGTTCGTCACCCCATCCGACTGATCTAAGCTAGGACCGATGCCGGTACAGAAGCTGAAGACGGTAGACGCATTTGTTCTCACCGACTTCGCTGACGTCCCGGCATCGGGCTATGTCCGCCGAGCCCGCAAGATCCTGCAGAGCAGTACCTGGGATTTGGCCCGATCGGCCACCTACACCTTTGCCACCTTCGAACTCCAACACGGCGGCGCATCAGCCGGAATAAACGCCGTCGATGAGACCACCACCGAGGCCGTTGCCGCCTTCCGTACCGAACTTGCCACCGAAGCCGCCGACGGCCGACTGACTCTCCTCGATGGCAAAGGAGTGCCCCGCTCCGATGACGGTCAAGGCGATACTGACGCCGCATTGGCGGCCACCGTCTCCGCTTCGGTAGAGCAGGCTCTCGGTGGCACTATGGACGGCTGCACTATTGCGGTGGAGGGACAGGCCGCAGCCCCGACCGCTCTTTGTGATCAACTGACCTCGGCCGGGGCGCAACTGGTAGATGTCGATGGCGTGGACGCAAAGCCCTGGATGCTCTGGGCGGCTGACGTCGATGCCATTCTTGTGGGATCCAAGCCGGGCGTCTTGAACCATCAAGGGGCCGAGATGCTGAAGGCGAAGGCGGTCGTACCCTGGGGACCGACCCCGATAACCACCAAGGCCTTGGCCGTCATGATCAAAAGCGGGGTGACGTATGTTCCCGATTTCGTCGCTGCGTCCGGCCCCCTACTGACCGGGACGAGCCCCGACCGCTCCCCCGCTGACCTGGCTGACGACATCAAAGCGCTACTTGGCGAACTCTCGGCCGATGCCACCGCCAATGATGAGCCGCTGTTTCTCGCCGCATGTCGCCGGGCGGAGAGCTTCTTGACCTCATGGCAGGCCGCACTGCCCTTTGGTCGCCCACTGGCGGGCTAGCCGGCTCCCGCCGGGTACCGTCGAATACTCCGTTAGGCTGTAGCTGAGGTAAGGCAGGGCGCCAGGCGTAGGCGAAGCGGCGCCCCTGCCCGCATTGGGCGACAGGAGTTGCGTCATGGTTCGATACGACAAAAGTACCGCTGACAAGGGATCCCGCTATGTGGAGGATCGCCGAGACGGCCGGCGCGGCCGAATGGGCGGAGGCGGAGCGCGTCGTGGTGGGGTGGCCGTCGGCGGTCTCGGTGGCCTTCTCATCATCTTGCTCGGGGCGATCTTCGGACTGGACCTCACCGGCGGCGGCGGAGGTCTCGGAGCACCGGTTGACGCAGGATTCGGAGAATCGGCCGGCCAGATTCCCTCGTCAGGTACTGAGATAGTCGACCCCGACGCCGACACCAAGGAATTTATGGAGTTCCTGATGTTCGACATTCAGGACACGTGGGACGCCTACTTCGATCAGGCCGGCTCGGTGTACCAGCCAACAACACTTGTTATCTTCGATGACGTCGTGTCCACCGGGTGTGGCCAGGCCACCTCAGCGGTCGGCCCGTTCTACTGCCCTGCCCCCAACGATCAAAAGGTGTACGTCGATTTCTCGTTCTACACCGAGTTGTCTCGGCGATTCGGTGCCCCCGGCGATTTCGCCCAGGCGTACGTGATCGCTCACGAGGTCGGCCATCACATTCAGTCCATTATCGGCATCAGCGACGAGGTTCGGCGGGCACAAGCACAGGATCCAGCCAACAAGAACGAGTACTCCATCCGCCAGGAACTCCAAGCCGACTGTTTGGCCGGCGTCTGGGCCCACTCGGCCAACCGGCGACTGACCGAGGAGACCGGACAGCCGATCATCGAGCCGGGTGACATCAACGAAGGGCTGGAAGCAGCAGCCGCCGTTGGTGACGACCGGATTCAGGCCCAGGCAGGTATGACCGTTGAACCTCATACGTGGACTCACGGTTCGTCCGAGCAGCGCATCCGCTGGTTCCGCATAGGATTCGACGATGGTGACCCCGAGCAGTGCGATACCTTCTCCGTAGATAATCCGTAGCGCCAGGTCTGCTCGCAGCGTACGAACACGGTTTGGTTCTAGGCTCTGAAGATGAGTTACCAACCCGGCAAGGTCACGGACATCTGGCGCTATCCAGTCAAGTCGATGCTGGGTGAGCGTCTTGACGAAGCGTCCATTGGCACCGACGGGATCGAGGGCGACCGGGCGTGGTCCCTGGTCGAGTCCAACTCGGGAATCAGCCTTACGGCCCGTCGTCGACCAGAACTGTTGATGGCACAAGCCCGGTTCATTAGTGCTGACGAAGTGGTCATTACGCTGCCCGACGGGACCGAAACCGACAGCGATGAAGATCTGACGAGCTGGTTGGGTCAGTCAGTTGAGCTACGCCAGGCGACGCCGGAGTCAACCGGCACCTTCCAGACCCAAGCGGACGCCACCGAGACCGGAGAGTGGCTTGAATGGAACGGTCCGACCGGTTCGTTCCACGACTCGACGAAGACAAAGGTCTCGTTGGTTTCACTCCAGACGCTCGGTGAATGGGATCGACGACGCTTTCGCATCAACGTCATCACCGACGGGCACAGTGAGGACAGTCTGGTGGAGAGACGGCTGTCAATCGGCGGCTCGGTCGTCCTCGACGTTCTCAAGCAGATTGATCGATGTGTCATGGTGACTCGACCACAACCTGGCCTGATGGGTGAGCCGGAATTGGCCCGTGACCTGGACGTTCTCAAGTCCATTAGTCGTGATCGTGGCGGCTTACTCGGCATCGGAGCCCTTGTAGAGCACACAGGCACCATCAGCGTAGGCGACAGCCTCGAGGTGTCCGGGTAGGTCTGCGATGCCTGAAGGACACATCCTCCATCGAGCGGCCCGCCTACAAGGCAAGAAGCTCGTCGGTCGCCGTGTAACGGCGTCATCACCCCAAGGACGCTTCAGTTCCGGAGCCGCCCAAGTGGACGGCCAAATGGTCACCGCCATCGAGGCAAGAGGCAAGCATCTGTTCTATCAATTCGCCAACGAGCTTAGTGTGCATGTGCATCTCGGCCTCTTCGGCAAGTTTCGCATCCAGCGTCAGCCGTTCCCAGAGCCCTCCCGCAACGCCCGCCTACTGTTGAGCACGGACAGCGACCGAATCCATCTTGCCGGTCCAACAACATGTCAGGTGTTGGAACCGGACGAAGTTGAGGCAGTTCTTGCACGACTTGGCCCCGACCCACTGGCCCCGACAGACGGCGGAGCCGAACAGCTGTCCAAGGCATTGGCCCGCCGATCCGTGCCCATCGGCCGTGCGCTCCTGGATCAACGGGCTATCGCCGGTCTAGGTAACGTCTACCGGTCCGAGCTTCTCTTTATGGTCGGACTCGATCCCTTCACTCCGTCCAGCAAGGTTCCGCCCGAGGTCGTGACTCAGATCTGGGATCTGTCGGTGACCGAGCTCCGGGCCGGCGAGCGTTCCGGCCGCATCGTCACTGTCGATCCCGGCAAGGTTGGCAAGGCTTCGCGATCGAAGCTCACGAGGACTGAGAGGCTGTATGCCTACAAGCGACACGGTCAAGCGTGCCGATCATGCGAGGACACGATAGTCACTGCCGAAATCGACGACCGAAGCATCTGGTGGTGCCCTACCTGTCAGACTTCGCCCGAATCGCTATCTGTTGACCGCTAGAGCAGAAGCGATCTCGGCCGCCACCGAGGCGTTTGATTCGGCCAATGCCAGGTTGGCTTCCAGCGTCCGCCCGCCACTCAAATCAACCAGCCTGGACAGAACCCGTGGCGTCACCGACGGTCCAGCCACAGCGGCGGTCTCTCCCTGACTTGGATCGAGGCCTTCCAGCTGAAGTGCCTCAGCGGTCCAGTTGTCCAACTCAGCCAAGTCGATGGCGGCTTCCAGCAGAACGGGGTTCACGACCAGGATCCCTCCCCCACCCAAGGCCCAATGGGTTCGAGCAATTCCCGCCAGCTCGACAGCCGACTCGACTCTCGTGGCCACAGGCAGTTCGCTGGACCGAGCGTAGAAGGCCGGAAACTCGTTCGTTCTCCAACCGATGACGGGAACACTGAGGGTGTCGAGCCGCTCAAGCGTTGCCGGCAGATCGAGGAAGGACTTGGCTCCGGCCGAAACTGTAACTACTCGATGATCGGCGATTGCCGACAGGTCGGCGCTCACGTCGCCTGTCGCCGACCAGCCACGGTGCACCCCGCCAATGCCGCCAGTGGCGAAGGTCTCGACGCCGGCGGCCTCGGCTATTGCCACCGAAGCCGAGACCGTGGTGGCTCCATATGGCGCTCGTCTGCCGACGGCTGCTGCCACATCTCGCTTGGCCACCTTGTCTGCCGGTCCGCAGATCGTCGAATGCTGTTGCGTTGGTACTCCACACCAGATCTCCCCATCGAGAACGGCGGTGAGTCCGGGGACGGCTCCGCCGGCTCGGACGGCCACCATCACACGGTCGAGGGCCTGAGAATTGAATGGTGCAGGAAGCCCAAGGTGAGAGAAGATCGTGCTCTCCAAGGCCACAACCGGGCGACCGTCACGTAGTGCAGGCGCCGTCTCTTCGTTCGAGCGTACAGCCGGGCCGGGAACCGAAGCTTGAGTTGTCATCGAAGCGACAGGCTAGCTCCCGGAGCAGCTGACAGCGGCATCGGCAACGATGGCCTCCACGTTGTCGGCGTCGGCCGCCGCCACCGCCGGCTGATCAAAGTTCTCGGCCAATCCGGTCACGGTCACGTCGGCCAGATCGCTGTCGAGCAAGGCCTCGGCAATGCAGGAAGCTTGCTCATTGGAGAGCTCGATGGCCTGCGAGTCGCTGGCCCGCAAGATGGAGTCGGTCAACGCCTCGCTCGATGGCCGATCGGCGCAACCGGCCAGTGCCACCGCAAACAGCCCCGCGCCACAAAGTGTCGATACCTTCCTCCACGTACCACCCATGGCCATGTGTTTCCTCCAAGCTGACCTGAACGACCGACGGCTCCGTCTAGCGGCGTCGTCAGACTCGGTGACCTTCGGCGCCGCCAGGCAGGTTGCGACCAGCGTAGGCTTGGAGGCGATTGCAAACGTGGATTAGGCCCGAATTTGGCCGAATTTGAGCAGTCGACAGTACTCGCAACAGGAATCGAGAGATAGTCCATGGACGATCCCGCCCTCCTCAACGCCTCGGCAGAGAAGCAGATGTTCGAGCTCCAGTCCGGCTCGATCTCGGCTAGGGAGCTCCTGCAATTGACCGTGGACCGGATCGACCGGATCGACCCTCGGTTGAACCTCATCGTGGCTCGCGACCTTGAGGCGGCCCAACGGCAGGCAAGCGCCGTTGATCAGGCTCGAGCCAAAGGCGCTATTGACGACGACGTGACGCCCTTGGCCGGTCTGCCGATGACCATAAAGGACTCGTTCATGGTCACCGGGATGCCAACGACCTCGGGGGCGGTTGAGCTACGCGACTACATCCCGGACAGCGACGCCGACGTTGTCACGCGTCTGAAGTCGGCCGGTGCCATCATCTTCGGCAAGAGCAACCTGCCGCTGTACGCCGGCGACGTGCAGACATTCAACGAGGTACACGGAACGTCAAACAATCCCTGGGACACTGCACGAAGTGTTGGTGGCAGTTCAGGGGGGTCGGCGGGCGCACTAGCCGCTGGTTTCTCCGCCCTTGAGGTGGGTAGCGACATCGCCGGCTCGATCCGCAATCCGGCCGCCATGTGCGGGGTGGTAGGCCACAAACCCAGCTATGGGATCGTGTCAGGTCGGGGTCAAATCCCCGGCCCTCCGGGGACGCTTACCTTGGGAGACATCGCAGTCGTCGGCCCCATGGCCCGAACCGTACAGGACTGCCGTCGAGCCCTCGACCTGTTGATCGGACCGAACTCATGGGAAAGCAAAGCCTGGTCGTTGCAGCTGCCCCCGGCAAGACCGTCATCCGATAGACCGCTGAGAGTGGCCGTGTGGGCCAACGATGACTACTGCCCGGTCGATCCCGAGATCGAACAAGCAGTCATCACCGCCGCCACGTCATTGGCCGACAATGGGGCCGAGGTAAACTTCGACATCCGACCTGACGGCTTTGACTTTGCCAAGGCCGACGCAACCTTTGACGACCTACTCGGATCAGCGTTGTCGGGAAGTTGGTCGATGGCCGAGCTGGAGGAGATGGCAGCCGCTCTGGCCGAAGGCCGGTCGATCTCCGGTGGCCTGGGGGTCGCCGGCGCCACGCTGCGACATCGCCAGTGGCTCTCGCGAAACGAGCGCCGACTTCAGATGCGACAGCGCTGGCTTGAGTTCTTCGCTGAGTGGGACGTCGTGTTGGCTCCCATTTCGCCCACGGTGGCGATCGAGCACGACCACAGTCATCCGATGAGCGACCGAACGATCTCGGTCGCCGGCACCGCCCGTCCTTACACCGATCAAATGAGGTGGATGGGGCTGTTCGGAGTCGTCTATCTACCGGCAACCGCGGTGCCGGTCGCAACACACTCCAACGGCCTACCAATCGGTGTTCAGGTCGTCGGGCCTTATCTTGAGGACAAGACCTGCCTGGCGGTGGCCGAGCAGCTGGAGCGCCTGTTAGGAGGCTTCACGCCGCCCCCGCTGGACTAAGAGCCAAGAGCTGTGGCGCGACCTCGATTGCTTCGCCCGATACCGCTGGCGCTCCACTCGCCAGTCTCCCTGGAGACGGCCGCACCGACCATCTACAGTAGATTTCATGGCTTCGACGATGGTGCCCGACCGGGCGCTCCTGCCCGATGTTCTTCCCACCGACCGGCTGACGGCTTCAGCTAAGCCTCACGCCGCTATCCGCCACGATCTGCGCAACATTGACAACGGTCGTAACCTGCTGACGGTCTTGGGGGCGCTGATCCAGACGTTCGGACTATTGGCTCTGGTCGGCGTGGTCAACACCTGGTGGGCCTATCTCGTCGGCTTTGTCCTCATGTTCCGGGGCCACGCCTTGTTGAACATCCTCGCTCACGAGGCCGCTCATCGGCTGTTGTTCTCCAATCAGACGGCCAACGACTTCGCCGGCCGATGGTTACTGGCGTATCCGTCGCTGCAGGCCATGCTGGCCTATCGCCGGGCGCATTTCGCTCATCACCGCGATGAGATGGGCCCAAAGGAACCAGACCTGAGTCTCTATCAGGGCTATCCCATCTCTCAGGCTTCGATGCGGCGGAAACTGACGAGGGATGCCATCGGCATCAGCGCTTACAAGAACCTGCGCGTGTTGGGCCGGGCGGTGGCCAAGGGGAGAACTGAAGCCCTTCAGATCATCGGCGTCCAGGCCGTCCTTGTGGGTGCGTGTGTCGTGGTGCAACGACCATTGCTTTATTTGGTCTGGATGGCGGCGTGGTCAACTGGTTGGAAGGTCTCCAATCGGCTGCGCGCCCTGGCCGAGCACGGTGGCATGGCCCGCTCGAAGGATCGCCGTGAAACGACCCACGTTATTCGCCAGAGTCGGATGGCGCGGTTCTGGATGGCGCCCTACCACACTGGGTGGCATCTAGCTCATCACGTCGATATGGGTGTGCCGTGGCGAAACTTGCCGAAGCTCCATGATGAGCTGGTGACCTCAGGCTGGCTGGTTCCTGAAATCGAATACCCGTCATATGTCAGCCTGTGGAAGGCTCTGGCCTCCGCCGAGGAGGAAAGCGGCCGACCGGCACCAGCCGACCGCCGAGAAACGACTACCAGCTTTTTAAGTCTCGACTAGCGCCTTCGTCCGGGGGCCACGATCCCGGTTACGTGCTTTCCAGCACTC
Source organism: Acidimicrobiales bacterium (assembly GCA_020628065.1). Lineage (GTDB taxonomy): Bacteria > Actinomycetota > Acidimicrobiia > Acidimicrobiales > SZUA-35 > JAHELU01. The sequence continues at coordinate 97,138 of JAHDFR010000005.1, read as the reverse complement.
CAAGGAGACGGTCGGCCAGCTCTTTCGACCCACCGGCGAGATCATCGCGGCGGATGGAGTAACCACCAAGCACATCCCCGCCGGCCATACGAACGATCCTCTCCAGTTTTTCGAGGGTCGGGCCACAGTCGAGGGCGTAGGTGCAGAAAACAACAGCCTTCTTGCCGTCGATCCTGGGTAGATTCTTGGCCAGTCGACTGGCACGACCGGGCCTCTGCCCAAAGAAGAAGATTCCGTCGGTCCAACTGCCCACGATCACCAGATCGGCGTCGGAGAGCGCCTGCAGATCGACTGCCGTGATTGGGGAGACCTCGGTTGCAACGCCCGCAGCCGAGAGCCGACCCGCAATCTCGTACGAGGCGGTCCTCGTGTTTCCGGTCAGAGTTTCGTAGATGACCAACGCCTTCATACGTAGTGAATATAGCGCCTCGCCCAATCAGCCAGGGTCATCAAGCCGACCGGTTGTTGCCAAGACGATCATCGTCCCTGGTGACGACACTGCCGGGTGGGAGCGACCGCTAGGATGCATGTATGAGCTACAAGGTTGAAATAGCGTACTGCGTCCCTTGAGACTATTCAGAGCGTGCCGTGAGCGCGACGAACGAACTTCTCTACAACTACCAGAACGTCATCGACCAGCTGACCCTGGTGACCGGCGCCAAGGGTGTATTTGATGTAACCGTCAACGGCGAGACCATTTACAGCAAGGGTGAGACCGGTCGTCATGCCGAGCCCGGTGAGGTTCTTAAGCTGTTCACCGAGCACGTCGGCCCCGACGTCAGCCGGTACCCTCGCTGACATCAATCGGATCGAAATAACCGACCCGGACGACACTCGGATTGAGGTCTTCCAAGGGCTCAGAGACCACGTCTTGCGCCGAGAGCGGGAGCTCCCCGGCGGCGACATGGCTGGCTTCTTCATTGCCGAGGGTGACATCGTGGTCGAGCGGGCTCTGAGAGCCGGCTACCAGTTGGAATCGATGTTGGTGGACGGCGCACGGACAAAGCCCCTTCCCGAGCCGATCCCCGGTGATGTTCCACTGTTCGCCTGCGGTCCTCAGGTGCTCATTCACGTCACCGGATATCACCTGCACCGGGGTGTCTTGGCTTGCTTTAGACGACGCCCCCTGCTCGACCTCCACCAAGCCCTCACCGGCGTACGAACGGCGGTCGTGCTGGAGAACATCAACAATCCGACGAACCTTGGGGTCATCCTCCGTTGCGCTGCTGCTCTCGATGTTGACGCCTTTGTCATGGACAAGTCGTGCTGTGACCCGCTGTATCGACGATGCGGCCGCGTCTCGATGGGTGAGGCGTACTCGACGCCGTACGCACGGCTCGGACCTTTCCCCGAAGACCTGGCACAACTCAGCCGTCGCGGGTTCCGATTACTGGCGTTGACACCCGATCCGCACGCCGTGGATATCGGTGACTTGATGCTGTCAGATGATGAGCCTGTGGGCATCCTGCTCGGCTCGGAGGGCCCTGGCTTGTCAACGGCGACGTTGGACGCCGCCGACGATCGTCTTCGAATCCCCATGTCAGGTGAGGTCGACTCCATAAATGTCGGATCTGCTGCCGCCGTTGCCTTCTACGCAGTTCAACAGGCCCGCACGCGCCGCTAGGTAACCACTACCGATCCCGGCCGAGGCAGGTTCCTCGATTGGCTTACCGCTTCAGCGCTGAACAACACTGGGCACCATGTTTGCCAGCACCATGCAGGACGTCGAGCTCGGCGTGCTTCACCTCCTCCAGCATGGACGGTCGATCCATGCCGACTCATCGATAATCACCTGGGATGGCAACGGTCCGCGCCAGGCCACATTCGCCGACGTCGCCGACAATGCCGACCGACTCGCCGCGGCGTTGACGGACCTGGGTGTCCAGCCAGGTGATCGGGTCGGCACCTTCTGCTGGAACAATCAATCCCACCTGGAGGCGTACCTGGCGGTCCCCTGCATGGGTGCCGTACTCCACACGCTGAACATACGGCTCTTCCCGGACCAGTTGACGTACATCATCAACCATGCCGAAGACAAGGTTCTGATCGTCGACGCCTCGCTGGCTCCCCTCTTGGCCGAAATCCGTTCGCAGTTGACCACAGTTCAACACGTCGTAGTCGTCGATGGTGGGACCGAAGCCGACATCGGCCCTAAGGCCAACAGTCAAACTGCCAAGGAGACTGTCAAAGAAGCTAACAGTGCGATTGAGGGTCTCGGACCAACGCTGGACTACGCCCAGCTCGTGGCCGGGCAGTCACCCGGATTTGCCTATCCGCAGGTGCCCGAGAGATCGGCGGCCGCCCTGTGCTACACCAGTGGAACCACAGGAAATCCGAAAGGCGTCGCCTACTCCCACCGCTCCATCTTTATCCACTCGCTTGGGGTTACCGGGGCGCAATCCATGGCTTTCACCCAGGACGACCGGCTGTTGTTGATTGTCCCGATGTTCCATGCCATGGCTTGGGGAATGCCCTACGCCGGATGGATGGTTGGCTCTGATCTGGTGATGCCCGGGCCAAATCTTCAGGCCGCTCCGCTGGCCGAGATGATCGAGAAGATGCGCCCCACTTATTCGGGCGCAGTTCCGACAGTGTTAAACGATCTGCTCCACAACCGTCCGGATGCCGACCTTTCTTCTTTGCGGGAGGTGATCTGCGGTGGTTCGGCCGTTCCCGCCAGTCTGATGCAGGCCTACGACGACACCTTCGGCGTGACCGTCACCCAGGCTTGGGGAATGACCGAGACCAGTCCATTGGCCGCTATAGCCCGACCGCCTAAAGGCACATCACCTGAAGACGAGATGCAATGGCGATGCAAGACCGGTCGGACCCTACCAGGCGTAGAGATCAGGATTTGCGACGATGCCGGACAGGTCCTACCCAACGACGGTGTCTCCCAGGGTGAGATCGAGATTCGCGGACCGTGGGTGACAGGAAGCTACCTACACGACTCAGCAGAAGAGAAGTTTCGTGACGGATGGTTGAGGACCGGCGACGTTGGGACGTTGACCGCCGACGGTTTCATCCAGATCTCGGACCGGGCGAAAGACGTCATCAAGTCGGGCGGCGAATGGATCTCGAGTGTCGACCTTGAGAACCTGCTGATGTCTCATCCCGACGTGCTGGAAGCGGCCGTCATCGGCGTACCCGATGAGAGGTGGGACGAGCGACCCCTGGCTTGTGTCGTACCCGCTCCAGGTAAATCACCTGAACCCGCAGAACTCCGCCGACACCTCGAGGGACAGGTGGCGAAATGGTGGCTCCCGGATCAGTTTGCTCTCGTCAAGGAAGTTCCCAAAACGTCGGTCGGCAAGTTCGACAAGAAGCTCCTCCGGTCGAGTCATGCCAAAGGCGACTTGGCCGTAGTACAGCTGTAGCAAACCAATTCGGAGCTGCATTCGGGCGGCCGCCCCGGGCGCCGTCTTCAGTGCCGTACGCCATGCACCCTCGGAGCGACCGTCACGACTACGGTGGCCACGTGGACGACAGCTTGGAAGAATTCACCCTCGCCGCCGATGGAGCCGACGCCACAATCGACGTAGCCAACGGCGGGCGGCTTGCGTCTCTTCGCGTTGGTGAAAGCGAGCTTCTCGTTACAGCCCAGCCCGAGCACCGGGCAGGCGATCCATTCGGGTGGGGTGCCTACCCCATGGTGCCGTGGGCGGGCCGAATTGCCGAAGGCCGATTCTCCTTTGATGGCTCCGAATACCAGATGCCGATCAATATGGGCGAGCATTCGCTGCACGGGACCGGATTCACCTCTCAATGGCACCGTGTCGGTTCCGACGCCATTGCACTTACCTTCGACGATCCATGGCCCTTTCTGGGCTCCGTCTCACAAACCTTCGAGTTAACTGATCGATTCTTCCGTTGCCGGATGACGATCACGGCTGAAGAAGTGATGCCGGCCATGGCCGGCTGGCATCCATGGTTCGTCCGTGAGCTTGACGGCCACGAGGCATCGCTGAGCTTCGGTGAGGCAAAGATGTATAAGCGTGACGCGGCCGGCATTCCGACCGGAGAGCTGGTAGGCGTGCCGGATGGACCGTGGGATGACTGTTTCACCCAGCTATCGGAGAACCCTCGTATACGTTGGGGTGATCATCTGGCAGTCGAACTGCAGTCATCATGTGACCATTGGGTGATATACACCGAGCCTGATCACGCCCTGTGTGTCGAGCCACAGTCAGGACCACCGAACCAGTTCAACACCAAGCCGGAACTGGCCACCCCAAACGCATCACTCGAGATCTGGTACCTCATCACCTGGGCAGTCTGAGGGCCCGAATCTGAGGAGCAGAGGCGCTCCAGTGCGTCGCTGCCTTCGAGCTGAGCAGAGACGACCTGATCTCCGATTTAGTTGCTGTGTCCACCGGTCACACCGGCCCCGTCGAACAGCACAAAAGCGGCAACGCTTGCCAAAAGCACAAGCATCATCAGGACGGCCCATTGAAGGTTGGCCCAACGGTTGTGTCGTTGCTGCTCGATGTGGGAGCGTTTCCTTTGGGCCATCTACTTCCTTCTCCTCGTGTCGTAGGTCGGATTGGCGCATCGCCGACCACCCGGCCTGAGCGGCTCAGCTGGTTAAACGTTAACCGATCTGTCCGGCAGGCAATTCCACCAGACCGGATTCCGTAATACGTTCGACCCGGCGACCGATAGGAACGTTGGGCTGTTTGGAACCCGCTCGCTCATCGGGTCCTGCACCCAACCACCGTGTCCGCAGATCCCAAGGAGATAAAGATGACCCTTCCTCAGGACGGCATCCGGCCTCCGACACTTCGATCTCTACGTTCCCGGTCGACGCAAACTCGCCGCAGCTCAAGGGCGTCTCAACACGGTGCAAGGGGCGCTGGCAGCACCGGATCGGCGACAATCGATCTTGCTCGCCCTTGGAGGCATGTTGAACGGTATCTAGCAGATCGTCGGGCCGAATGGGATCCCGACGTTGGTGATGTCGCCGTCGTTCGCATACAGCAGCAGATCGCCGATCTGGCCTGCTGGTCACCTCATAGTCCGGAACGAGCGGGGACTGCCCTTGCTGACTTGGCCAAAGCCGTCGCCGACACGTTGCAGTACCAGTTCAAACTCTGGCCATTGGGCAATCGCAACTACGTGGGTGTCATCTCAGGCGCTGGGTTCCGACAGCAAACTGAGGCCCGGCTGTCGGAGGCTCTGGCCCAAATGACCGAGATGGCGTTGCGAAACGATCACACGGCGTTGGTTGACTTCAGGGTGGGAATGGCGTTCCTCGGCGACCGGCCAACGGTGGAGCGACTGGCCGACTCCGGCCTTCCCGAGATTGATTGCGCCGACCAGGCTCTGGCGGAAACCAGCGACGACCAGCCCTTTGTCATCTACGACAGTTCGGTGGCCAGGAGATCAGCCGAAGCCGCAGCTTTGGCGACGGACCTGATAGCGGCCGTCGATCGTAACGACATCCGTCTCAGTTACCAAGCACGTCGAACTCTGGGCGGACCAGTCGTCGGAGTCGAGGCACTTGCTCGCTGGTATCACTGGCAACGTGGGCCTATGTCCAACGACGAGCTGCTGTCCATCGCCGAGCAAGCCGGAGAGCTTCCGGCGATGGGACGGCGACTCCGGCTCAACGCCATGCAGGCCGCTCAAGTCTGGAGCGACACTGATCTCCTGACCAATCGGGAGGTCTACTGCAACGTGGCGCCGGTTGAGCTCTGCCACCGGTCGTTTGAACCCTCTCTGCGGGAGCTTCGACGACTATTCCCCACCACCGAGCTGCTTCTGGAGCTACCGGAGTCAAGATCACTCGATTTGCCTGTTGTCAGACGGGTGCTACACAGACTCGCCGACCAGGACTGTCAGTTCATCATCGATGGCCTGCACCCAATGTCGCTCTCCATCGAGCGCCTACGCCATCTTCCTCTGGCCGGATTGAACCTGACCGGAACATTCACCAAGCTGCTGGGCCATGACAAGGTCGTCAACCGCTTGGCAGAGGCTGTCGTCGAACTGGCCGACCAACGCGGTCTCGTCGTGACGGCGACGCGGGTGGAAACAGAACAACAGCTGGCCGCAGCACGAGCCTACGGTGTCGACCAGTGCCAGGGAGACTACTTCTCCCCCGCCGTCCACGCTCCTCGCTTCGCCGAAGCGGTGGAAGAATCCAACCAACGCATTAACCGGGTGCTCCACGGCAGGTCGCCATCAGGGCGAAGCTGAGACCAGAGGCGGAGGCGGTTGCAGCCGGGTGCTACCGCGTCAGCTCCTCGGCCTCGATCAGGTCACCGGCGGCAGCCAAGGCCGACCCCAGCACCACCGTCCGCTCGTACACGGCGGCGAAGTAGTGCTCAGACGCGTTCTGATGGCCCGACAACGGTGGTCGGCCGAGGGACTTTACGATCGCCTGCGGGTAGGTCGAAACGAGAGCTTCGACGTCAGCATCAGGCAAGTCCTCCTTCGCCCCCCAGAACTGGGTGGCGTTGACGGCATTGACCTTGCCGGTCTTCTTCTTGCGCCTGGAGCCACCCTTGTTCTTCCCGGAAGACTTCTGATTCGAAGCCTTTTGGCCGGAGGCCTTTCGAGGTCGTTTAGCTGCCATGTCCTACCTATCTGGTTCTTCCACCGACGTTGGCCCCAACGGTCAGCCCTGGCGGGCCAGTACAGGGTCGTCGGCTTCTTTGTCGACAACCTCGGTTGCGTCGTCACCGGCCCCGGGCTCTCCGCCCTCCGACGGTGTCGGTCCGGCCTCATCGGACTCCTCCGCTCCAAAATCCTGGGACGGAGCCTCATAAGCATCGGTGTCAAGATCGGCTACCAACAAGTCGGGATTGAGACCAAGGGCCACCCTCAGCTGTTCAGCGTCAAGGTCGTCCACCGAGCTTGACTTCGGCAAGACCATCTCAGCGATTTGTCGCTTGCCGGCCACCACTTCCTCGACCCGTTCGTCGACGGTTCCAGGGCAAACCAGGCGATGACAGATAACCGTGTTCTTCTGCCCAATGCGCCACACCCGATCTCGGGCCTGGTCCTCAACTGCCGGGTTCCACCAGCGGTCATAGAGGACGACGTGGCTGGCCGCGGTCAGATTCAGACCGGTTCCTCCGGCCTTGAGGGAAAGCACCATCGCACCGGGCCCCTCACCTGACTGGAACTCATCAACCATCTTGTCCCGAGCCGTACGCGTCAGTCCGCCGTGGTAACAGCCAATCGGAAGCCCCGTCCGGTCGGACAGATATGTCGCAAGCTTCTCACCCCACGTGGCGAAGTGGGTGAAGATCAGCATGCGCTCACCGGAGGTAAAGACGTTGTCGACGATTTGATTGAGGCGGGCCAGCTTGCCCGAGCGTCCCTCGAGCGACTCATCATCGGACCGGTAGGCAACGGGATGGTTGCAGATCTGCTTCAGCGCCGTGATGGCGGCCAGCACAGCTCCCTTTTGACGGGGTGATCCGTCATCTTTTGTGGTCTCAACCAACAGGTTGTCGAGTACAGCCTGATAGAGCCCGATCTGCTCAGGCGTCATGGCGCAGTGATCAAGCTCATCAATCCGGTCCGGCAACTCGGCGGCGATACTGGGCTCGGCCTTGGTCCGGCGGAACACCAGAATCCCGTTGAGGGCTCGCAATGCACGCTCGGCGCTGCCCTCACCATTGGCCGACAAGTTGGCCACAAAGGCGGCCCGTGGCCCAACCAGGCCCGGGTTGGTGAAGTCAATAATGGCCCACAAGTCGCCAAGGCCGTTTTCGATCGGGGTGCCAGTTAGGGCAACCCGAGTCCGCGCCTCAAGCCGTCGAAGCGTCTGGGCGGTTTCCGATGCCGGGTTCTTGATGGCCTGAGCCTCATCCAAGACAATCTTGTCCCACTGGATCTTCTCCAGATCATTCATGTCCCGCACCGCTGTTCCGTAGGTCGTGATGATCAGATCACGCCCTTCAACGGCAGCGGCAATCTCGCCGGTCGAGGCTCGGCTTGGTCCGTGATGGACCAGAACGTTCAGGTCCGACACGAACTTGGCCGCTTCTGACGCCCAGTTGCCGACCACGGCCGGTGGAGCGATAACCAGCGCCGGGCCATTGCCGGCTGTGGTCATGATGTGGGCCAGCATCGTGGGTGTCTTGCCCAGACCCATATCCAAAGCGAGACAACCGCCGAGACCGGCGTCATCAAGGAATGACAGCCACGTCCGGGCCTCCGCTTGGTAGGTCCGCAGTTCGCCGCTGAAACCTTCCATCGTTGTCGGCGGATCCTCTGGAAGGTTGGCGGCGCTCTGCAGAAGGTCGGCGGCCCAACCGTCGCCGGCGAGCGAAACACCACCGGAGAACGGGGTTCCGTCCAAACCGAGCACATGGCGCAGCATGTCAGCGCCACTCATTCTTGACTGATCGGCCCGCTCGGCCAAAGCAGCCGCCGCCTCGGCCAAGTCTGCCTTGTCAAGCTCTACCCAACGACCATCGCTCTTGACCAACGGTCTGGCCTGCGAAGCCAGATCCTCAATATCGTCGGCGGTCAACTCGACGTCGTCGAAAACGACGCTCCATCGAACGTTGGCGAGCTGCTGTGCACCGACAACGCTCTCTTGAGCGTCTTCTGACGTGAGCCGCAGTGCCGGGCTGGGCCGCTTCTTAGACAACGCCGGGGCCCGAACGTCGTAACCCGACGCCATCAAAACTGCTCCGTCAACCGTCATCAGCTGCCAGGCCTCATCTTGGCTGAGCACCACCTCGCCTCGCCGACGGGCACCGGGCCTCAGCAGTTCTGGATAAAGACGCTCTAGACGAGAAAGCTCCTGCTCCACTTCCTTTCGTCGAGCGGCCGGTGAGTTGACCATCACCTGTTCAACCGGAAGCAGGCGCCCCTCCGTTCCCGGGGCGAGCACCGACAGATACCAGGCATTTGAGTCGTCTGGTGGATCAAGTTGAATGACCAACTGGAACTGCTTCACCGACGTAACCGGCTTCGTCCACTGGTCGATGCGCCGTGCCAACTCCGAGCCCATTCGGCTCGGAGCCAGGAAGGGTGTGCCGTCGAGCAACGCCAGGAAACTCTCGGCGACATCAGCTTTGGTACTGGGATCAGGCGGCGGGGCCGGGACATCGAGCCGGCCGGCCGCTTCGTGACAAATAGCCGTGACCAGGTCGGAAAGGATGGCATCGGTCATCGCCGCCGCATCGGGGCGGCTCTCGATTACCCCCACCGAGCCCGGCAGCGACTTGGCAAGGGCAGAGTGTTCCTCGGAGTTGAGCAGCGCCGGGGTCCACCGAACTTCGAACGGTGAAGATCCCTCGTCACCTTTGGGCGTCGCTGCGGTACGGCGAGCCTTCTTCAGTTGTGGTACCACGCGGCCTTGGGTGGCAAGTCGAACGGCCAACGCCGTCATATGCCCCATCCACGCCACGCTGGCGCCGGCCGAATCGTTGTCGACGGCGGCGCGCTGGGCCACCAGCCATCCAAGACATGCCCGAATCGGAGCCGATACCGACACCGCTCGACCCTGGTTGGGGATCTTGACCGGGTTGTAGGGCTCCCAGCCGATGGAGTCGGCACCCAACGAAGCCAACAGCTCGTTGAGCCCTTCCTCGTCGGCTGCGCCTGCCCGATATCCGGCGGCCCAGGCAACAACGCGGCCTGGGGTCCAGGACAGCTGAAGCTGAACGGTTCCGGCTGGAAGCGACGTTTCCTCTTTTACCTGAGGCTGGCGGGATACAGATTCTTGAACTGGTCCGATGAGGGTGGTCAGAACCTCGTCAATACGCTTTCGCTCCTGCTCGAAGTCGGCCACCACCAGGCTGCGCTCGGCACCCTGCAGACGTTGGTTAACTCGGTCGATGGCCATGACGGTGTCGTCGAGCAGACGGAGTAGTGCCGACGCCCAAGCCTTGCGATTGTCATCCAGCAGCGCCAACTGATCGTCAGAGGCGCGCTCGTCGAGGTGTGCTTGAACCACCTCAACAAATTCACTGGGCGAAACCGGCAATGCAGCCGCGTTCATAGTGGTGTTGTCTCTCCAAATTGCCTGTGACGCACCTCGCCAATGCGACGTGTGCGCCAGACCTACGTGCTGGGAGCCTGTTTCAGCGGACGTTGGCTGCAACCACCAACAACATCGCCGTTCCGGGCCAGCACTGCCCCGGAAGTTGGCGCCCGCTCAGCGCCACAAAGTAATGCTACCTCACGGCGAGGCTGTTGGCCAACATACCCCGGAATCGAGCCATTGGTGCGACGGGGACGACAAAGGGCCGGACGGCGACCCGTCCGGCCCTTTTAACTTGGTCTTCCACTAGACATCTACACGGCGATGTGACCGGAGATCCCTAATGGTGCTGGAGGTTAACTCCAGTTCCCCACTAGACGTCGTCGGTGTCCAGCAGCGAACGATAGAGGGTGCCACCAATGACGGCCCCAACGATCGGGGCAACCCAGAACATCCACAGCTGAGCGACTGGAGTTGTCACACCGTCACCAAAGATGGCGGCAACAATGGCCTGCGAGGTGGATCGAGCCGGGTTCACACTGGTATTGCTGATCGGAATGGACACCAGATGGATCAAAGTGAGCATCAAGCCGATGGCGAGACCACCCATTCCGGCAGCTGCACGCTTGGCGGTCGCTCCGAGGATGACCATCAAGAACAAAGCTGTCAACACCGCCTCGGCGATGAAGACCGACAGAGCGTTGTAACCACCCGGAGAGCCGTCGGTGCCGTAGCCGTTGGTGGCAAACGTTCCGGCTCCTTCGCCGATTCCCGCCCAGCCGTCCTGACCGCTGACGATGGCGTAGATGACCAGGCCGGCGACCAGGGCACCGAGCACCTGGGCCACGATGTACTGAACAACCTTGGCTGCCGGGAACTTTCCGCCCGCGACCAGACCCAGCGTCACCGCCGGGTTGAAGTGGCCGCCGGAAATGTGACCCAGAGCGTAGGCGCCGGTGACAACGGTGAGACCGAACGCCAGGCTGACGCCCAATAGGCCGATCCCAAGGTCCCAGGCGCCGTCACCGGTGAGGAATTGGGCGGCGAAAATTGCCGACCCACAACCACCGAGGACGAGCCAGAGTGTTCCGAAGAACTCAGCTGCGAGTTCCTTGCTTGTATTCACGGTTTGCATCTCCCTTGTGCATAATCCCGTTCGGCGTTCGCTCGGATAGGCGGAGCGAGCGCGGGAGCAACGGGGCCACGTAGTAATCGCAGGCCGACTTGACCTGCCGTGACCGACCGGCCCTGAGCCCACAGCTTCAGGGGCCGACTAGGAAATAGACGCACCGTAGGCCGAAATTGTCGCGGGCTAGCCCTTCATGTCCTCCAGCCAGCTCAACCCGTCGATGGTGGTGGTTGACGGCATGTACTCGGCCCCGAAGAAACCGTCGTATCCCAAATCGACGACGGCGGGGATAAGAGCAGCGTAATTGACGTCGCCGTGGTCTGGTTCGGAGCGATCCGGAATCGAGCTGAATTGGATATGGCCAATTCGAGGGAGGAACCTCTCGATGGTTGTCAGCAGCTCATAGCCCTCGTGCACAGCGTGGAAACAGTCGAACATGATCGACACGTTGTCGGTCGGCAGTTGGTCGATGACATCAGCGGCCTGATTCACTGTCCGGAGAAAATATCCCGGCCGAGCGTGCGACGAAATAGGCTCGATCAAGACACCTACGCCGTAGGCCTCACCCTGATCGGCGGCGTAACGAAGGTTGGCCAAGTAGGTGTCCGCCGCCTGCTTCCCCTCGGCCACCCCGGCCAGAACGTGAATTGCCGATGCCGAGGAGTCTGCCGCATAGGCAAAGGCCTTGTCGATTGCCGCCCGGGCCTGCTGTTCACGGCCGGGCAGGGCGGCAAGCCCGAACTCACCGGCGGGCAGGTCGCCGGCCACCGTATTGAGACATACAAGCGGGACGCCAAGCTCTTCCAACGTGAGCGCTACGTCCAGGGCGTGGGTGATGTAAGGCCAGTGGAATTCGACGGCGTCAAACCCATACCGCTGAGCCTGGCGAATGGCATCGCACAGCTCAAGCTCTGTCCAGAGATATCCCAGATTGGCCGCAATTTTCATGTGCCTGCAGTCCGTGTCGCCGAATCTTCCCCAACCCTAGAGTATGAATAAATCAATCCCACAACTCACGACGGAGTTGGCCGTCGTCAGGCTGTGGGACTGTCCACCCCGGCTACCGCCTCCGGCCGACTGGATCAGGGTGATTGCCTTTGCTTTTGGGCCGAGCGACGGTAGTTGTGACTGAATGACCGATACGCCGGATAGCAGGTTCAACTCCAGTGAGGATGCGGCCCGGGCGGTGAAGGAGATGCTCGATGAGCTCGCCCGCCTGACCACGCTGGAGGAAGAGAGCCCTCAATCGTTCAAGGTCAGGGCTTACGAGAAGGCATCGCTGGCCGTCGAAGCAAGCACCACCGACCTCCGACCTCTGTCGGCGGCGGGCCTGGCGCGTTTGGACGGCGTCGGCAAGTCGACTGCTTCTAAGATTCGACAGTTCCTCGATACCGGGTCGGTCGACAAACTCGAGGCGCTTCGGCAGGCCTACCCTCGTGAATTCGCCGACTTGGCGAAGATTCCCGGCGTCGGGCCCAAGACGCTCAAAGCCATGCGCAATGAGCTCGGCATTCAGAACCTTGAGGACCTACGACGGGCACTCGACGAAGAACAGATCAGGACACTGCCCAGAATGGGCGCAGCCAGCGAGAACAAGATCAAGAGCGCAATTGAGCGACTCGGCCTCGGGGGCAAGGACAATCGCACGCCGGTGGCCGACGTCATGGGAGTCGCCGAGCGAATGGTTGAGCGCCTGTCGGAACATCCGTCGGTTGTGGATGTCCGCTACTGCGGCAGTCTGCGCCGGATGGCCGAGACCATTGGCGACGTCGATATCACCGTGGCCTCGACCAAACCCGACGACATCATGGCCGCCGTCGTGGCCCTACCGGACGTGGACGAGGTACTCCTGAGCGGATCAACCAAAACCTCCTTTCTCACCAGTGCCGGATTGCAGGTGGATGTCCGGGTGGTTGAGCCGGGACAGTTCGGCGCAGCGATCATGTACTTCACCGGTTCCAAGGCCCACAACATCGCTCTGCGACAACGGGCTATTGACCGAGGTCTCCTGCTGAACGAATACGGCCTCTTTGCCAGCGCCGGGGACGATGACCAGACCCTGGTGGCAGCCGAGACTGAGGCTGGTATCTACGAAGCCCTTGACCTGAAGTTCATACCACCGCCCATGAGGGAAGGAACCGGCGAGGTGGCCGCCGCTGACAGCGATGACCTGCCGGAAGTAATCGAGCGGAAGCACATCCGCGGCGACCTGCACTACCACACCGACCGATCAGGCGACGGCCGATCCTCCCTGGAGGACATGGTGGCGTCCGCAAACGATCAGGGGTACAGCTACTTGGCCATTACCGACCACGGTGAGGATCTGGCCATCAACGGATCCACCCAGGCCGAGATGGAAGAACACCGGGACAAGATCAATCAGCTCCAAGCCTCGTATCCAAAGATGCGACTGCTGTTTGGTTGCGAGCTGAACATTGGACCGGACGGAGGCTTGGACTACGACCCCGACTTCAGGGCAGAGTTCGAGTACACCGTGGCCTCGGTGCACTCACACTTCGACCTACCAAAGCAGGAACAGACTCGGCGTCTGATTGCCGCTATCGAGGATCCCACGGTCAATTCCATCGGCCACCTGACGGGACGATACATCGGTCGTCGCCCCGGAATTGAAATTGACTACGACGAAGTACTTGCGGCCCTGATCGCCAACGACGTCGCCCTGGAGGTCAACGGGGCCCTTCAACGCCTCGACGCCGCTTCCAACGTTGTTCGCAAGGCGGTGGACATGGGGGTGAAGCTGGTCATCAATACCGACAGCCACCACACCTCGGAGTTAGGCCGCATGGAATACGGCGTTCAGACCGCCCAGCGCGGGTGGGCTCCCCGACAGTTGGTGGTCAACAGTTGGACCGAAAAGAAGTTCATGAAATGGGTGGCCTCAAGGCGCTAGAACCGTGACTCCATTCGACTACGTGGTGAAACGGAGGTTTACGTGGTGAAACGGAGGTTTACGTGGTGAAACGGAGATTTACATCGTGAAACGGAGATTTACATCGTGAAACGGAGATTCGAGGCCGCCTTTCGGCCCCACTCGTCATCACCACTCCAGCTGATCCGGCCACCGTCGATGCTCGTCTGAGGGTCGATGCGTCCGCATGCCAGCTGCATGAAGGTCAACAGGTCGGCCGTCACCGTCACGCTCGGGGCGACGACGTTGTCGACCAGCTGAGCCCGCCCGTCAACCACAACGGCCATACGGCGGCTCACCGGGCCGGTTATGTCAAACAGAATCGACATACCATCAGGCAGGCCGATTCTCTTACCCACGATGTAGCCCAGTGACTGATGGACCTGATCAAGCGAAGTGACGGCTGCGGCCGTCCCTTCATCTGTTGAGCGGCCCAGCGGGGTGGCGATGTCACGCTCATGAACCCAGAAGTCAAAGATTCTGACCTTCATGAAGTCGCTGTAGCTGGCCGGTCCGACCGGGGTTGGGCACGGCTGCTCCCACTGATCAGAGCTCAGTTCGGTTAGCTCGTTCCGTCGGTTGGTGAAGGTCTGCTGACAACGGGCGGAAAGCTCGCCGTTGTCCCACGACGCTGACTCTGATCGGAACTGGCCAATCTTGTCGAACGGCAACCTGTCGTCCGCTCCCGTTGGTTGCCAGCCAAGAAGCGAATCCTCAACGGCAAGCAGATGAAGCACCACTCCTCGGGAATCCCACTCCGGACAAAGCGATTGGGTCTGCCACTGTTCTTCGCTCATCGATCCAGCCAGTGCCAACGTGTTGGTGTAGCACTCATCCAGTTGGTCGATCAGCTGTGTGTATTCGGTGTTCGCCACTTGTCGTACGTCCCCTTCTTTCACAGGTCCCCAGGTTCTCTTGGCACCGATGGCTAATCAGGGGCCTTGGTCCCGTGACCGACACCATCCGTTAGGCCAGGTATCCGGCACCGCCGTCGAGCGTGATCGTAGTACCGGAGACGAGCCGCGCTCGATCCGAGCACATGAACACGACAACGTCGGCTACGTCCTCGGCGGCGGCAGGCTCAGGATCTTTGGGGACCAACTCCTCCCATCGACCCTCGTCGCCCAAGGTCGCCTTGGCTTGTTGACGCAACAACGTCTCAAGCCGATCCGTTCTGGTTAGACCCGGGTTGAGCCCAACGATGCGGACACCCTGGACGAACGAGCTTGCACCCTCAGCCTTGGTGAAGGCCGCCAGGGCGGCATTGGCCGCCGCTCCAACTGTGTAGCTGGATCTGGGGTGATCGGCGGCCGAACCGATCACGTTTATGATCACTCCCGATCCGCGCTGGGTCATCAACGGCAGAAAGAGACGGGTCAGGTCCAGGTAGCCGAACACTTTGAGTTCCCAGGCTTCTCGAAGTGTCTTGTCGTCGACGTCGAGCAAGGATCCGGATGGGATGGCACCGGCGTTGTTGACGAGAATGTCCACTTCACCGGCGACCTCCATCAATGCCTGCCGGTGAGTCGCTTTGGTCAGATCGCAGGAGTGGCTGGACACCTCCACCCCGAATTCGCTCCGCAAGGCCAACGTCGCCTCTTTCAGAGGGCCAACTGTGCGAGCAGCAATCGCCAGGTTGACGCCCTCGGCCGCCAGCGCCCGAGCGCAGGCCCAGCCAATCCCTTTGGATCCGCCGGTGATCAAAGCCTTTCGGCCATCGAGGTTCAGCTCCATTGCCGAACCAAGCTAGCCGATATGCTTCCCCGAGCCCGAAAAACACCTGCTCGAATTCGACTGGCGGCTCTGGCAGGAAAGCCAATCGGCCCCAGAACTGAGGACATGTTGACAGACACCGGTGACGAACCCAGCCCAATTCCCGTTGTCTCGTTTGTCGCCCCGTCAGGCACAGGAAAGACGACATTGGTTGCCGAAGTAATCTCCCGTCTCACTGCAAGCGGTGTCCGGGTCGGGGCGATCAAGCACGACGCCCACCGCATCGAACTCGACACCGAGGGCAAGGACTCCTGGCGGTTGCGCCAGGCCGGAGCCGACGAGACGCTACTTATCGGCGAAAATCAGTTGGCGTGGATGAGTAATCACGACTCCGCTCCCGGTCTGTCCGAGTTGCTGCCACTTATGGAGCAACGGGTGGACATCGTCTTGGTTGAAGGTTTCCGATCGGCCGGGCTACCTACGATCATTGTCCATCGAGAAGAAGCTGCCGATGCCACGTGGCAACCGCCCCGTACCAGCGAGATTCTGGCTACCGTTCACCCATCCGAGGTAGAGCGCGTTCTGCAGATTCTCTCCGCCAACTTCGGGGTCGGACAGACATCGACGTAGCGGAGATTTGCTGCGCCCCGGCGGCGGGACACCAAGTCGGGGCAACGGCTTTACTTACCCCCCAAGTCGGCCGACGAATTCAGTATGGTCGAGTCCAATCCGCAGTCCGCTGGCTCACCGACGGTCGCCGTTCCCGTCGATTTTCATGCCGCAATTCGTGACGCTGTCGAAGAGAACCAGCCGATGTGCGCAGTGGCCGTACTGGCCGTTGTTCGTCAAGCGCGAATACAAGGCGTCATGGACCCACGACCAAGCCTTGTTGAGGCTGAGGCCATCGTGGCCGATTCGATATATGAACGACTTGAGATTCAACGGCGCAAATACGACACCGTGTCCCAAGTAGAAGGGGCGGCTTTCCTGCTAGTCGTCCGCACGATGGCCGACGCTCCAATCCTGAACGCCAGACTGAAGCAGATTTCGGAGTTCCTATCCGAACCCCACGAACTCTGGTCCGGGGCGGTCACCGTACCGGTGTACATGGGCGCTGCTATTCGACAGCCCAACGAGCCGGCTAAAGGAATCAACCAGCGGGTGATGGGAGCTCTTCAGCAGGCCCAGGCGACCAACCGTGGCCATGTTCTCATGATGTAGCCGGTGCAAGGCTCACACCTTCCGACTCTCGGCCGGCTGCGTAAAATGGTTCTTCGGCCAAGGCCTCATCGCAAGGAGCCCGCGAACGCGGAGTGCCTACTCACTAGGCTCCTTACCGGGCCTTGAAGTCGGGGCGGCGCTTTTCCACGAACGCGGCGATGCCCTCCTGACCGTCGTGGGTGCCCATAGCGGCCGCTATTGCCGTGGCCTCGTTCTCACCGGCGGCTTCAAGGGCCATCTCGTACCCTTCGTAGATGACCCGCTTGGCCGGCCCCACCGCCCAGGCTCCGTCAGCGAGCTTTTGGGCCAGCTGTGCGGTCGAGGAGTCCACGTCGTCGTCGGGCACGACACGATTGACAAGACCCCAGGACTCGGCTTCTTCGGCTGACAAAGTGCGATTTGTCAGAGTGAGGTCGAGCATCCTCCGCAGACCAATGTGCCGGGCCACGAAATAGCTCGAAGTTCCGTCGGGGGTAACGCCTGCTCGCGTATAGGCCATCGTGTACTTGGTCGACTCTCCGCTGATGACCAAGTCAAAAGCAGCCATGAGCGAGAAGCCCGCTCCGCCGGCTGCACCCCGCACACCGGCCACGAACGGCTTCGGTGTTCTGTTCATCCGATAAATCGCGGCGTGAAAATCGACCAACATGTGGGAGGCGAAGGCGGGAAGCTCGGAACCGACGGCGTGGAACTCTTTCAGATCTCCGCCGGCACAAAAGACCTTGCCCTCGGCCGTGACCGAAGCCGCCCGCACCGAGTCGTCGAACTCGACGGCCAGGACGGCTTCTCGCAGCTCCCGTGCGAACATGGGGTTGACGGCGTTCGCCCCTTCAGGTCGGGCAAAGCGAATGTGAGCCACGCCGTTGTCAACGCGGTAGTCGATGGTCTCGAGAGATCCAATGTCAGTCATGTCAGGCCCCTGGTTCAAGTTGGTTATACGAGCATTGCACATCGGTTTACGCCCGTTGTACTAACAGGACCCGAGCGGTGCGAGAAGCAAGCACTCAGCCAGTTGAGCCGCTGCTGTGAGATGCCCAGTACTCATCGCGCAACAGACGCTTGTACAACTTGCCGGTCGGCAGCCGAGGCAGCTCGGGTCGGAAATCGATGCTGACCGGCACCTTGTAGCCGGCCAAGTGTTCAGCGGCGTAGGCCAAGAGCTCGGAGCTGAGAGCGTCATCGCCCTTTGAGCCCGCCTCGGGTTGAACCACGGCCTTCACCTCCTCGCCCATGTCCTGATTCGGGACACCAATGACAGCGACATCGGCCACCTTGGGGTGCATGATCAAGCAGTCTTCGATCTCCTGAGGGTAGATGTTCACACCGCCGGAAATGATCATGAAGGCCTTGCGGTCGGTTAGGAACAAGAACCCCTCTTCGTCGACGTAACCGACATCACCCAAGGTCGACCACGTAACGTGCTCGGGGTGCTGCGAGCCTCGGGTCTTGGCCGGGTCGTTGTGATACTCGAAGGTGACTTCTTCCCGTTCAAAGTAGATCGTGCCCGACTGGCCGGCAGGTAGCTCATTGCCCTCATCATCGCAGACGTGAATCGTGCCCAGAATCGACCGACCGACCGTCCCCGGATGCTCAAGCCAGTCTTCAGGTGAACAAAAGACGAAGCCGTTGACTTCAGTGCCGGCGTAATACTCGTAGATGATCGGGCCCCAGAGGTCGAACATCTGTTTCTTGACCTCAACCGGACAAGGAGCAGCGGCGTGGATGGCGACCTTGTGACTGGACCAGTCAAATCCCTCCCTCTGCGCCTCGGGGAGTTTGAGCATTCGACTGAACATTGTCGGAACCCACTGCGAATGGGTTACCTGATGCTGCTCTATCGCCCGCAGAGCTTCTGCAGCATCAAAGCGTTCCATCACCACCACTGTTGCCCCCATTGACTGGGTGGAGGTGGTGAATCCAAGTGGTGCCGAGTGGTACAGCGGAGCGGGCGAGAGGTACACCGTCGACTCGTCAAAACCGAACATGAACTGCAGTAGGGGGACGAGTCGGGCGACAGCATCCGGGTCATCAATATCGAGACCGGTCAGCGGACGCTTGATCCCCTTCGGTCGCCCAGTTGTTCCGGAGCTGTACAGCATGGTGTCACCACGCGGCTGATCGGCCAACGGCTCGGTCGACATTGAAGCGATCGACGCTCGATAGTCGCGGAAACCGTCGATTCCGCCGTCGACCGAAAGCCACACATCAACGTCCGGGGCAAGCGACGGCAGGTCAGCGGCCAGGCCCTTCATCGTGGCCGAGGAGATGACGGCCCTGCTTGTCGAGTCCTTAAAGATGTACGCCGTCTCCTCCGGCTTCAGGTACCGGTTGATAGCGGTGACGTACAAACCCGAGCGGACACCGGCCCAGAAACACTCAAAATACTCGAGGCGATTCTCCATGAAGACGGCGATGTGGTCTCCAGGCCTCAGGCCGTTCTCCTGCAGGAGACGGGCCAGCTGGTTGGACCGCTCGTCGAGTTGTTTGTACGTCAGCGCCTCGCCGGAGCTGTGTAGAACAGCCGCCGGCTTGTCGGGATGAGTCTGAGCGATAATCCCCGGATGCACGTTGTCGTTCCCCTTCCGGCCATTCGGCTCTCAAGTCAGGCCGAGGCGACAGCGACGCCCCGATGTCCAAATTTGGCACAGCCCAACCGGTACAAGCGACTGTAGGCCCACGCCAACTGACTGGTCTAGTCCGAGATGACGACCGGAGGGTCTATCCGGGCTGGTTGATCATATGATCGGCGGCTGTCGAAAAGTACTGGAGCAACATCGCCCTGGCTTCGTCGGAAGCACCGTCGGTTCGCTCCACCGCAACGGTCATGTGATGTACCCAGGCATCACGAGCCGCCTGGTTGATGTGGAATGGCGCATGCCGCATCCGAAGGCGAGGATGCCCTCGGCGCTGGTTGTACTCGTCGGGACCACCCCAGTACTGAGCCAGGAAGTCGGCGGTGTTTCGCCTGGCTTCCGTCAGATCTTCCGGATACATGGCGCTCAGTAGGTCGTCGGACAGGACGCCTTCATAGAAACGATCCACCAACGCCACGAAGTATGGCTTACCCCCCACGTGCTCGTACACGTCACCCACCGCCAACGGCCGCCCCGAATATGAGCGGCTGTAGCGTCGCCCAAGGTTGGTCAGAATCTCATACCCGATGGTGCCGGCGTCAGCAGCAACTTCATCGATACTGCGCCCGCTGCCGATCAGCTGAACCATTGTTCCCGGCTTGACCAGACCCGAAGGGATGTCGGTTATATCGATGGTGGTGAGATCCATCGACACACGGCCGAGAATGGGTGCCGAGTGACCGTCCACGAAGACCGAACCTCGCCCCGAGCCTGATCGAAGGAAGCCGTCGCCATATCCGACCCCAACGGTGGCCAGGGCGGAACGACGGTCCAAACGATGGCTTGCCCCATAGCCGACCGTAGAGCCGGCTTCAGCCTCGAAGACCTGCAGTACCGGAGCTGACAGCTCCACCACCGCGGCCATCGGATTATCGCTGAGACGCTCAGGTTGGGGGTTTCCGCCGTAGAGGGCATAGCCCGGCCGTACCAGGTCGAAGTGGAAGTCCCCGCCAAGGAAAATCCCCGCCGAGTTGGCCAACGAAGCCGACCCGATGGGCAGCGCCGACCGGACGGCCTGAAATCGTTCCAGTTGATCCGCGCTCTGACCACTGGCCGCCTCATCGGCCGAAGCCAAGTGGCTCATCACCAGCTGCACCTCAAGCCCGTCCAGGTACTTCTCCGGCTCCCGGGCGACGGTCTCAAACTCTTGAGCGGAAAACCCGAGTCGTGACATCCCGGTGTCGACGTGGAGCACAGCCGGTAGAGCCTGCCCAACCACACCTGCCTCACGCCTCCAAAGTTCCAGCTGGGCGCAACTGTTCAGGACGGGAAAGACACCGTTGGGCACGTACTGGTCAACATCGGTTTCGTCCGGCCCATCCAGCACCAGAATTGAGCAGTCGGCAGCCACGTCGGCCAAGGCCAACGCCTCGTCCAACCGAGCAACGAAGAACATACGACAACCAACAGCCCGCAAGGTCCGTACAACCTCGACTGAACCCAATCCGTAGCCATCAGCCTTGACCATCGCCGCGGCAGCGACGTTCGAACCGACTCTGGCTTGAATCGCCCGGTAGTTTTCGCCGATGCGGTTTAGATGGATATGTAGCTCAGCGCGTGGCACAGGAACGTGATAACTCGGACGGTGTTAGACCGCGGCCAGGCTGGATGCCAGGGTCTCGACGAACTGGCCAACCTGCTCGTCCTCCACAATCAGCGGCGGACACCAGATGACGGCCTCGCCCACGCCTCGGGCGATCACCCCTCGGGTCAGCATGTCATTGCGTACCGGAATGGCATCACGACCGATGTCGGCGGCCCACATGGCCCCCACCCCCCGGTAGCCCTTGACGATTCCATCGGCCACCAGAGCATCAAGGCCCTCGACGGTCTTTTTCCCGACATGGTTGGCCCGATCGATCAACCCTTCGGACTCGATGAGTTTGATATTGGCGACCCCGGCGGCCGACGACAGAGGGTGTCCGGAGTATGTGTAGCCGTGGCGGAACAGGAAGTCCGACTCGGCTGCCATCTCTTGGGCCACCGAATCGCCGACGATGACGCCGCTCAATGGAACGTACCCGGAGCTGACGCCCTTGGCAAAGGTCATAAGATCCGGTGTGACTCCAAAGGTCTGAGCACCAAACCACGACCCGGTGCGGCCAAAACCACAGATCACCTCATCGAAGATGAGCAAGGCGTTGTGCTGGTCACACAGTTTCCGCATGCCTTGCAGATAGCCGTCTTCGGGAGGCCACACTCCCCCGGCACCCTGAACCGGCTCGGAGATGACGGCAGCGATATTGGAGCCGTGCTCGGCGAAAACCTTCGACAGCTCTTCGATGTTGTTGTTCGGCACCTCAAGGAAGTGGGGCACCAGATCGCCCCAACCTTCGCGATTGAGGGCAATACCCTGAGCCGACGTTCCCCCGAAGTTTGTTCCGTGATAGCCGTGAGTCCGCCGAACAATGATCTGCTTCCCGGAGTGCCCTCGCCGTTGCTGGACGATCCTGGCAATCTTGAGCGCCGAGTCTACGGCTTCGGAGCCCGAACAACCGAGAAAGACCCGTGGGTCGTCGAAAGGCGACTTCTCGGCGATTAGGGCGGCAACTTCTCTGGCCGCTTCGTTGGTAAAGGGATCGAAGACGTTGTACGTCGTCAACTTGTCAGCTTGCTTCTGTATGGCTTCGATAATCGGGCGGCGGCCGTGACCGACCTGGCAGTACCAGAGGCTGGCCATGCCGTCGATGTACTGCTTGCCGGTGTCATCGGTGATGACGGCGCCCTCCCCCGATACAACATTGACGAACTCGCTCTCACTCTTTGCCGGGTAGGCAAACGGGTGAAGCAGGTTGTTGGGAACAGTCATCTCAACTCCTTGGGGCTGGAGGCCACGACTATTCGCCGCGAGCCGTCGTCATTATCTACTTGATCCATCGTCAGCTTATGCCTCATCGGGAGACGAGACCATTGGGGCCACGCCAGGAATCCGCGACGGGCGGGATAAGACCTCGTCGAGCAGCGGACGGAATGCGTCAACTTCCAGGTTCGGATAGTCAGGATCGAAACAGTCCTGATCGTACTGAGCGCAAAACCGCACACAAGCCTCATAGTGGGGCGACGATCGATACAGCTCACGAGCATGACGGTCACCGTCATGATGATGGAAGTAGTAATAGCCCTGAAAGAGTCCGTGGTGCTTGATCACCCAATGTGTCTCGTCGTCGACGTAGGGGGCGAGGATGGCTGCCGCCGTCTCGCTGTGATTGTGGGGAGCGATGACATCCCCGATGTCGTGCAGAAGCGCACCGACGACCAGATCCGGCGACTCATCAGCCCGCACGGCCTTGCTGGCCGACTGCAGCGAGTGAGCGTACCGATCGATCTGGTACCCGAGCTTCGGTCCCTTGAGACCTTCCAGGAGTGCGAGAAGGTTGTCGGTCAGAGTTCCTCGGGCATGCCCCTCGTAGAGCTCAGCCAGCATCGCGTAGTCAGCCCGGGTTCCGTCGGCCATGGCCGTCCAGGAAACGGTCTCATTGCCGTGGCCCGAAGCTGAACCGACATCGTCGGACACCTCGTTTGGTGGCGTCGTCATTCACCTTCTCCAATCGTTCTACCAGTCTGTGCCTACGATAGGATGCGCTCGCGACAACGCTGAAACCGCCTAGTGGAGAACCCCGCCATGAGTTCAGGCAAGATCATTTACACCCGTACCGACGAGGCCCCGGCGCTGGCCACTCGCTCGCTGCTTCCCATCATTGAAGCATTCGCCGGTGCGGCCGACGTGGCGGTGGAAACCCGTGACATCTCACTGGCCGGACGGGTACTGGCCACCCTGTCGGAATACCTGCCCGCAGACCAGCGTGTGCCCGATGCCCTCGCTGAACTTGGCCAGATGGCTCTGACCCCCGAGGCCAACATCATCAAGTTGCCGAACATTAGTGCTTCGGTCCCGCAGTTGAAGGCGACCATCGCCGAGCTTCAAGCTGCCGGCTACTCGTCGCTACCCGACTATCCGGACGACCCCCAAGACGAGTCGGAGCGAACCATTCGAGCCTTGTACGACAAGGTCAAGGGCAGCGCCGTCAACCCAGTTCTTCGGGAAGGCAACTCCGATCGCCGGGCGCCGCGAGCCGTGAAGGAATACGCCAAGAAGCACCCCCACAGCATGGGAGCCTGGTCTCCGGACTCAGCCTCGCACGTTGCCACGATGTCGTCGGGAGACTTCCGCTCGAACGAGAAGTCATTGACAAGCGCAGGCGACGACGCTTACCGCATCGAGTTTCACCCTTCGGACGGTGCCGAACCCGTCGTTCTCCGCGATGAACTGCCGATCCTGGCCGGCGAGGTTGTCGACACCACGTTCATGTCAAAGACTGCGCTGACGTCGTTCCTGTCAGAGCAAGTGGCCGAGGCCAAGCAGACAGGTGTGTTGTTCTCTCTGCATATGAAGGCCACCATGATGAAGGTCTCGGATCCGATCATCTTCGGCCACGCTGTTCGCACCTATTTCTCCGGCCTGTTTGACCAGCACGGTGATGCTCTCGACGAAGCCGGAGCCAATCCCAACAACGGGTTGGGCAACGTGATCGCCGCCTTCGATGAGTTGGAGGTCGAAACCAAGGCCGCCGCTGAGGCCGCGCTGGCTCAGGATCTAGCCGACGGCCCGCCTCTGGCCATGGTGAATTCGGACAAAGGAATCACCAACCTGCACGTGCCGAGCGACGTAATCATCGATGCGTCCATGCCGGCCATGATCCGCAGCTCTGGTCAGATGTGGAACGGCGATGGTGAGCTTCAAGACACCAAGGCCGTCATCCCCGACAGCAGCTACGCAGCTCTGTACCAGGCCACCATCGACTTCTGTCGTGAAAACGGCGCCTTCGACCCGACCACGATGGGGACCGTTCCCAACGTCGGTTTGATGGCGAAGAAGGCTGAAGAGTACGGCTCTCACGACAAGACTTTTGAGTTGCCGTCGGCCGGAACGGTGCGGGTGGTCAACTCCGGTGGCGATGCCGTGATGGAACATGAGGTCGGTGCCGGCGACATATGGCGAATGTGCACCGTCAAGGACGAAGCCGTCCGGGACTGGGTCAAGCTGGCGATGGCACGAGCTCGTGCTACCGGGTGGCCCGCAGTATTCTGGCTCGACTCCACACGAGCGCACGATCAGCAGCTGATCACCAAGGTCAACGCCTACCTGGCGGACCACGACACCGATGGCCTACAAATCGAGATTCTGGCCCCGGCGGAAGCGACCCAGTTTACGCTTGAGCGATCAAGCGCCGGAGAGAACACCATCTCAGTGACGGGCAACGTCCTTCGCGACTACCTGACCGACCTCTTCCCGATCCTTGAACTGGGAACCAGCGCCAAGATGTTGTCCATCGTGCCACTGATGAACGGCGGCGGCCTGTTCGAGACCGGTGCCGGTGGATCGGCTCCAAAGCATGTGCAACAGTTCGAAGCGGAGAACCACCTGCGATGGGACTCGCTCGGTGAGTTCCTGGCCCTGTCCGTCTCGTTTGAACACCTGGCTGAATCAGCAGGCAACACACGAGCCCAGATCCTGGCCGACACCGTCGATGGCGCCACCGGCAAAGTCTTGGATGAGGGTCGGTCACCGTCACGCAAAGTCAACGAACTGGACAATCGAGGCTCGCACTTCTATCTGGCTCTCTACTGGGCAGAGGCATTGGCAGCGCAAACCGACGACGCCGATCTTGCCGCCCAGTTCGCCCCTCTGGCCGCCTCGTTGGCCGACAACGAAGACACCATCGTCGGCGAGCTGAACGCGGTTCAGGGCCAGCCAATGGACATCGGCGGGTATTACTACCCCAGCGATGAGCTGGCCGATGCGGCGATGCGGCCGAGTGCAACCTTCAATCAGATCCTGGCGGACTTCCGGGCCTAGTCAACAGGCAGCACTTAGGCGCCGTCCCGGTGGCGGCGGATAGACCGATACCGCTTTAGAAACCGCCGTCCCACTCGTCGTATGCATCGCCCTGATATTCAGGGATGGGCTCCGACGGATCACTCGGTGGGGCGCTGTGGTTCTGGCGGGGAGGTTGTTGCCGTGCCGGTGCCGATGGAGCACCCTGAATGCCACCCGGGTTGCCGGCCGGTTGACCGCTGTCATCACCCTCGGCCTCGGGGGCATAGCCGTAGCACATCTGGACTCCGTCGACGTCAAATGGACGCCCCAGTGAACCTACGGTGAAGCTGGACCAGTCGCCGGACTTCTTCTGAACGTCGATCTTTCCGCCCTCGGCCAGAGCTTTCTCCAGATCCTCGGCCGGGGCCATTACAGCCCACTTGTCAGTCTTGGTCTTGCGAAATCGGGGCGGGATCTTGTCGCTCATGAGTTTCCTTGGTTACTCGGGTTTGTTTCTCGGATCAATGAACCAGCGGCCGGTGCCGACTCTACCGGAATCAACCCGAGGCCGGAGTACCCTCGCTCAGAGGCGCCGGCTGGCAACTGGGACACCAGTAGGTGCTTCGCCCAAGTCGACCCTCGTAGGTCCGCCGAATCGGGGTGTGGCAGCGCAGACACGGGGCCCGCCAGCGCTCATAGACGAAATGCCGTGGTACTCCACCAGCCGGACGGCGACCTATCGATACGACGTCTTCGCCGTCGATCCTTGGACGAGCGGTCGTTGTTATCCGATAGGCGTTGCCCGGTTGAGAATGAAGATGAAGCAGTCGCGACGCCTCGGTGTACAACGCCAGCAGCTGGTCGTCGGACAGCGATCCCAAAGCCCTGAGCGGGTGGACACCCACCAGAAACAGCACTTCGGACTTGTACACGTTCCCAATCCCGGCAGCCACTTCCTGATTGAGGAGAACATCGGCGATGTACTCCTCGGGCTTGCAACGTAGTCGAGCCCGGCGAATCGCCATGGCCACCACTTCATCGCGATCCGGCGCCGCCACCACGAGATCAGGGCCCAGGTTGGCGAGCGGTGAGAGAGAATCGCTGCGGAGAAACGTTTCGACCGCTGGAGCGCTGTAGCAGCGGGCAGTGCCGGCCTCGGTGACCATCACCAAACGCAGTTTTGGATTGCGGTCGGCGAGGCCCGCCGAGCCGGGTCCCATCGTTCGCCAGTAACCACCCATGCCGAGGTGGACCCGGAGGCTGAGTTGCCGATCGAAGTCGATCAGTAGATGTTTGCCATGAACCCGTATGCCCTCAACCAGCTGACCGGCTCGCGGCCGGTGACCCCGAATCTTTCGAGCCCAGAACTCCTCCAGCCGATAGCCCTCAAGCACCGGAGCTACCTGAAGCCGGGACTGGTGGATGGTGTCCCCCTCCGGCATGTCAGCTCTCCGCCGCCAACGAGGCCCAAGGTGCCACGGCGGCGGTAAAGATCAGGACTGTTGCCAGGGAAGCTCATCCTTCCAGCCGCCACTGCGGTGCGAGTCAGGCCCCAGAGGCCCCTCAAACCCGGCGGTGACGTTATAGGCACGGGTGAAGCCGGCGGCCATCAGTGCCAGGCCGGCAGCCTTGGAGCGGGCCCCCGAGCGGCACAGCAACAGGACGGGCTGATCAGGACTAAGGCCGTCTGTAGCGAGCTCCAGAAAGCGCTGATTGCGTTCACCGGTTGGGAAAGACGTCCACTCCACGAGACGTACCTCTTTACCCAATGCACTGAGATCGGGAACACCGACAAAGGACCATTCGGCGTTGGTGCGAACATCTATGAGCACCGTGTCGGGGACCTGCAGCATCTCCCATGCCTGTTCAAGCGACAGCTCTTCGGGACTCATCTCACACCACTTTCCGGGTCGCCGCCGAAACCGAATACGGGGCTCGGCGAACAATCTCACCTGGCGGCGACGTACCGGCTCGGGCAGCTCGCCGCTTCAGTCTCCCAGGGTAAGACCAAACTCTCGAGCAGCGTCGGCCAACGATTCCATCAGATACTGGCCAAATGAGCGGTCGCAGGCGACTAGATAGCTGTCGCCCGCCCGAACAATGTCGCAGCTGACTTTGGCCACACTGGCCGAGGTTGCAGCACCACGGGGAGTCATGGCATCGGAAAAGTCAAGTCCGCAGACCTTCTCCAGCATGCCGGTGGCCTTCGGTCCCGAAACTTCGATGAGGGTACGTCCGTGAGTCAGGTCAACTTCAGAGCGCAAACCATCGGCAGGTAGGCCCGCACGCTCACCGGTGACCGATTCAGCTGTGCCGATCAGCCAATACTCGTCGGGCCGGAGTCCGGTGATGACGACACCGGAGTCGGTGATCCGGCTGCTACCGAACGAAACACCCAAGGCAGCCGCCGCCGCGCTACCGGCGTCGCATCGAAGCATGAGCTTGGTGTGATCGCCTCTATCAACAAGGGCGACACCGCCACCGCCGTCGGCCAGGCCTGACGTTGCCGGGGTCACAACCACACTGGTTCGGTACGTCGGCGCCTCGACACCGGAGTTGGTCAAATCCAGATCTGTTGTGTTAACCACGAAGTCGCTCTCCTTCGGGATCGTAGTGGGCGTGATGCGCCTGCACTTCGGCTTCGATTCGACGGCCGTCCGTCAGCAAGATGGTGACGATGTTGCCGGCGTCGGCATACTGTTGTTCGATCTGTCCGAGGCAGATCGAACGACCCAATGTCGGTGACATACGGCTGGAGGTAATGCGACCGATGATTTCGGTCGTTGTGCCCCGCACCAGCTGAGATGCCTCTTCGGGCACAATCTGGGGGTCCAACGTTTGGAGGGCAACAACTGCAGGGCGGCGCTTCAATACGTCAGGATCAGAATTCTCAAGCTCCCAGGCCAGCTCGGGTTTGCCGACAAAGTCTTCTTTGTCCATCTTGATCAGCGCCCCCATTCCGGTCGACGGGGCCTTTGTCAATCCGTCGGTGTCCTGCCCGACAATGAAGTGACCCTTCTCCAGCCGCATGATGCGCTGCGCTTCGATACCAAACGGGGCGACACCAAGGTCTAGGCCCTGTTCCATGAGTTGCAACCACAGGTGGAGGGCGTATCCGGCAGGCACATGGACCTCGTAGGACAGCTCGCCGGTGAAGCCAATTCGCCAAACAACACAGTTGTCAACGCCGGCCACGGTGGCGGTGCGGACCTGCATGTACTTGAACCGCTCGGGGTCAAGATCAAGCTCGGGGGCCAGTCGCCCGATCAGCTCCCGACTCTTGGGACCAGCCACATTGATGCTGGCGTAGGCCCCGGTTACCGGGGTCACGTCGACCTTCCATGATGGACGCTCGGTCTGCAACCAGTTCTCAGCCCACTCCCACACTGAGGCGGCGCCGGAGCTGGTAGTCGTCATCAGGTAGCGGTTGTCGCTGAGTCGGCCGGTCACGCCGTCGTCAAGGACGACGCCGTCTTCGGCGCACATAATGCCGTACCGAACCCCGCCGACGGGGAGCTTCGACCATTTGTTGGTGTACAGCAGATTCAGAAGCTGGGGTACGTCGGGTCCCTGGAGGTCAAGCTTGCCGAGAGGGCTGACATCGATGATGCCAACGTTGCGGCGGGTGTTACGGACCTCTTCGGCGGCGTCGCCGTAGTGGTCGGGCCGTATCCACGCTCCGGCGACCAGCGGAGTTGCTCCGTGGGCTTCGTGCCAGTCCTGCATGGGTGAACGTCTAACCGGCTCGAATATCCGACCGGCGAGGCCTCCCAACGAAATCGGTGCATAGGGAGGACGCCACACGGTGGTGCCAACCTGTTCGATGGTCTCGCCCCGAGCCTCGGCCAGGACGGCGACGGTGTTGACGGTCTCCAGCTTGCCCTGGGAAGGGCCCATGGTGGCTGTGGTAAACCGCTTGAGCAACTCCACGGAGTCGAATCCTTCGGCTGCTGCCGCTACCAGATCTTTGGAGGAAACATCTTCGGAGAAGTCGACCATCCCGTGGGTTGACGATCGGTACAGCTCTGGATGTTGCCGGTGAGCCAGCGGGGCTCGTTGATCGGAAGGCCAGTCCGGTTCCGGTCCGTCGACCGGCAGTGCGCGAGCCGTAGTTGACTGCAACCGGTAGGCGGTGACGGCCGCCCTGGCCGCCGCCAGTTGGCCGGTGGCGGTTCCATGACCAACCAGCTCGTCAAGCGTTCCGTCGCCAACCATGCCGCCGGTGGCCAGCACCGTATCAGGCGGGGCGCTGGGGAAGAATCGGGCCGCCGATGCGTCGTATGACGGGCGATCGCCCGACATGTTGAGCAGCGACGTTGGAGCCGTCCAACCAACGGCCGTCACCAGCAGGTCGGCCTCCCGGGTTGAACCGTCGGCCAGCGTGACGCTCTCAACCTGGCTGGGAGAGCCTTCGACCGCCGTTACCCCTCCACCGTTTCGAGCGTCGACCAGCTCGACTACTGAAACGCCGGCCGCTTCCAAGTCGGCGGCCGCTTGGTCGCCCGACTCGTTGGCGGTCAGAACTACGGCCCGGCTGCCGGGGCGCACGCCGTACATGTTGACCAGGCGACGGACGCCACCTGACAGCATCACGCCGGGTTTGTCATTGCCGGAGAAGACGTATGGACGTTCGATGAGACCGGCGGCCACCACCAGGATCTTTGCCCTGGCTTTGATCAGTCGTTCGATGACACCGGGATGGCTTCGCTGAGCGATTGAGATCCAGTTGTCGTCGTATCGGCCGGTTACCGTCGAGTCGACCAGTACCTCAACCCCAAGGTCGATGAGCCGTTGGCTCATCTCGGCCACGATGGCCCGATCGCTGTCGTCTCCCCATCGCAGGTGTCCGCCGAGTCCGTATTCGTGCTCGACCAACATCACGCTGGCACCGGCCTCGGCAGCCGATATGGCGGCCGCCATTCCGGCTGGACCTCCGCCGGCGACTACAACGTCGGGATGGGCGTATCGCTTGTCGTAGTAGCCGTGCGGAGTATCGAGATCGACTTTGCCACCGGGAGCGAAGGTGGCCAGCACCTTCTCGTACAGTGGCCACAGACGCTGCGGGTTGATAAAGGTTTTGTAGTAGAACCCGGCTGTCAGGAACCGTCCGACCAAGCCGTTGGCCGCCTTGATGTCACGATCCACCGACGGCCAGACGTTCTGAGCGGAAACGTCCATACCGGACTCCAACCGGCGATGTGCCGAGCGAACATTGGGTTCGTCTCCGACCTGAAGTAGGGCGTTGGGGTCCCAGTAGTCCATGCTCATGTACGACCGTGGCCGGTGGTACTTCATGCTTCGGGAAACAATGCGCACATTGTTCGCCAGCAGGGCCGACCCGATGGTGTCGCCGTCGTAACCCGACAATGAACGGCCGTTCCATGTGAAGGGAACCGTCTTGGTCCGGTCGATGACCTCGCCGGAGCGGGCCGACAGTCTTGAGGTACTCATGCCTTTGTCCCCTTCTTGTTGCCCGGGATCGGCGGGTTCCGGAATTCGTTTGACCCGGTGTGGCGTTCGAGGGTGAAATAGCGCCGGCAACCGGAGCGGCAGTACCAGGTCTCTTTGAGCCAGTCCGCCGGGTTGTCTTCCATGTAGAGGTAGTCCCGCCACTGCTCGGGAGTGGCGGTGTTCGGATCGGGACGGCTGTGCGATTCGCCGACGTATCGAAGGTCAGACGAGTTTCGTGGTCCGCAGTGTGGGCAGGGAACGATCAACATGTCGAGTCACCTCTTTGCTGGTGAGTTTGATGGCCGCCACTTGGCACTGCCACTGTCAGATATCGGCTAGTGGCCAACGGAAGCCGCTCCCTTCTCGCCAACGAGCGTTCCTTCAGGGAAACGATCGAGAGCGAACGGGGCGATGAGCTTGGGGGTCTGGTTGGTGGCGATGCACTCCGCCATCGTCTCGCCCGATACCGGGCCCGCCTTGAAGCCGTAGGTGCCCCAACCAACGTCGCACAGGAAGCCTTCGACCGGGGTGAAACCCATGACGGGTGAGTAGTCCGGTGTCATGTCACACAAGCCGGCCCATTGGCGCAGTAGGCGCATCTTGGAAACGCCCGGCATCAATTCGAGGATGTGTCCGGCCAGCCCTTCGGTGAAGTCAAGCGAGCCGGCGATGTTGTAGTTGTTGAACGGATCGACGGCGGCGCCGAAGACCAGCTCTCCACGATCAGTCTGGCTGACGTACACGTGGAGCGAGCCGGAGACGACGACCGCTGGAAGGAAGACTTTCACCGGCTCGGTTACTGCGGCCTGAAGCGGGCGGGTGTGAATTGGCAACTTGATGCCCGCCATGGATGCAATCAGTGACGCCCAGCCAGCGGTGCAGTTGACCACGATTGGAGCGGAGATGTCGCCCTTGCTGGTGCGAACTCCGGTGACCTTTCCTCCGGGGCCCTTACCGTCGGGCCCGGATCCGCCCTCAACCAAAATGTCAAGCACCTCGGTCTTTTGGTGGATTTCGACTCCGTAGTGATCAGCAGCCCGGGCGTACCCCCAGACCACGGCGTCGTGTCGAATGATTCCACCCGGTGGGTGATAGAGCGCGCCCATGATCGGGTAGCGGGCATCCGATGTCGTGTCGAGGCTGGGGACCAGCTTCTTGATCTCGTCCGGTCCGATGACCGAGGAGTCGATGTTTTGGAGTTTGTTTACTTCGGCTCGCCACCGCATGGTGCGGACTGCACCGTCGTTGTGGGCCAACGTCAGGTGCCCCCGCTCCGAGAACATGACGTTGATGTTCAAGTCGCTGGCCATGGAGTTGTACAACTCAAGCGAACGGTCGTAGAAGGCGACGCCCTCCGGTGTCAGGTAGTTCGAGCGGACGATGGCGGTGTTTCGGCCTGAACCGCCGCTTCCGATGTAGGCCTTGTCGACCACGGCGACGTTGGTGATGCCGTGGTTCACCGCCAGGTAGTACGCGGTGGCCAAGCCGTGAACGCCCCCACCTATGATCACAGCGTCGTAGGTATCCCGGAGCGGGACCTCCCGCCATGCTCTCGGCCAATTCTCTTGAGCCAAGCCCTTTCGCAAGAGTCCCCAAGCCGAGTAACGCTCCGGCCCCTTGCCATTCCCATTCCGCCTACTGCGTAGCGATCGGTCAGCCATAGCTCGCTACCCTACTACGAGACTTCATCTGACTTAAGTATTAGTGAGCCAATACTTAATACTGATTAACTCTTACTGGGCTAACCTTGGCAGTAAGGGCGACCCGAGATAACGGGTGCAGATTTGCCGATCGGTGCATCAGGGGCATGGCCGGCCAAACCAGGAGGCTGTTATTGAACGTAAATCGACTTCGCTACTTCTGCGCAGTAGCCGAAGAGCTCCACTTCGGTCGAGCGGCCGAACGCCTCCACATGGCTCAGCCACCGCTAAGCCAACAAATACGCCTCCTGGAAGAACAACTGAACGTCTCACTGTTTGAGCGGACCACTCGAAAGGTCTCGCTCACCGCGGCGGGAAGAGAGCTGTACACCGAAGCCAGCCGGGTTCTGGCCGAATTCGAACGGTTCGAGCAACGGGTACGAGAAGTCAGGTCGGGAACCCGTGGCACGTTGCGGGTCGGCTTCGTCGACTCCGCCAGCTACGACACCATGCCCCGGCTTCTGAAGGCTTACCGGCTTCGGTGGCCCGGCGTCGAGTACGAGCTGCGGAGCATGTCTTCCGACGAGCAAATTGCGGCCCTTGGCCAAGACCGGATCGATCTTGGTCTGAGTCGCACCGCCGGGGGTTCAGCCATGACCAAAGGCACCCTCGAAGCCCTGGTGCTTCAGCACGAACCGCTGGCCGTGGCGGTGCCCGGCGACGACCCACTGGCATCGGAGGAATCCGTGTCGCTGGCCGACCTGGCCGATTCACCGTTTATCGGGTTCGATCGTGAGGTGTCGCCCAGCCTCCATCGGGAGCTTGCAGCCATGCTTGTCGATCGCGGCATCGACTACGAACCGGTCATCGAGGCCACGGAATACGCCACCATCTTGGGACTGGTGGCATCAGGTCAAGGAGTTGCGCTGGTACCAAACAGTGTCCGCACGCTACGGCCACCAAATCTGACGTTTCTGACCATCAACGACACTGACGCCTCAATTCCGCTGCTATTGATGACTCGGCGTAACGAGCCGTCACCTCTGGTCGCCCAAGTTCGCCAGCTGGCGCAGGAGATGTTCAACCAGACAGGCTAAAGGCGAGGCTCTCTCGGCAGGCCGAGCACCCGCTCGCCCAGAATGTTCCTCATGATGTTCGAGGTTCCGCCCATGATTGTGTAGGCCGGGGCGTAGGCCAAGCCCAGGCCGACCTCGTCGGCCAGACCGGCTGTGGGTCCCAGCACCCTGGCGGCGAACTGGGCAACCCGCCACTGATGTTCAGTGCAAAAGCACTTAGTGGCAGCGCTGAACCCGGCGGGAGCCTGACGCAGAACCTCTCGGTAGACCAGTAGCCGACCAATCCGATAGCCGATCTCAAGGTCGGCCATTTCCTGGCGGGTCAACGGATCTGAAGCGTCGGCGGCCGCCACGGCGATCTCGTAGAGAGCCCGGTTGGAGACTAAGCGGTCGATGCCTCCTCGCTCGTGCTCCAGCTGGCGCATCGTCTGCTTGAAGGCGTCGCCCTCGACGCCAACCAGATTGACCACCGGGACACGAACATCGGTGAAGTAGATCTCGCAGAAATGGCGGTTGGTGGTCATGTCGGTGATGGGTCGCACCTCGATGCCGTCAGAGTCCATCGGCACGATGATTTCCGATATGCCCCGGTGGGGCGGACCCTCAGTCGATGTGCGGCAGATCAAGTAGCAGTAGTCGGCCACCTCCCCAAAGCTTGTCCATATCTTCTGACCGTTGATGACCCAGTCGTCGCCGTCACGAATGGCAGAGGTCTTGAGCGAAGCGAGGTCGGAGCCGGAGTCCGGCTCGCTCATTCCGATGCACCAGGTCGTCTCACCGGAAAGCATGCCCGGGAGAAATTCGTCCCGCTGGTCGTCGGAACCGTAGGAAATCAGGGCCGGACCCATTTGCCGGTCGGCGAACCACATGGCGGCGATGGGAGCGCCGGCGCTGATCATTTCTTCGGCAACGATGACTCGCTCAATTGGTGGACGCTCGCCACCCCCGAACTCCTTCGGCCAGCCCATGCCGATCCATCCCTCGTCGGCCATCAGCCCGGCAAACTCCTTGGAGAAGCCGTTGATCCAACTGTCGTTCCAACGTCCGAAACGCTCTACTCCCACGGCGGCGAGCTCAGCCGCCCGCTGGCGTAGCGACTGTAGTTCTGGATCAAGTTCGAATGAAAGCATGACGGCCCTCTCCTATCGACTTCGACGGTACGACTGCTCGCCTCACCACGGCAACTCGGCCAGATCCACGTTTCCCCCGGACAGGACCACCGCCACATGCAGACCATCAAACACCTGTCGATGTGTATTGACGGCAGCGAGAGTCACCGCCCCGGACGGCTCAACGACCTGCTTGGCCCGGGTGTACAGGAGGTGCATGGCGTCCACGATTTCAGAATCGCCCACCAGCAAGATGTCGTCAACGCTGCGTTTGATGAGCGGGAAGGTCAGCTGTCCGAGTGATGTCAGCAGACCATCGGCGATGGTGTCCGGCCCGGTTTGCGGTACGACATAGCCGAGATCGAAGCTTCGTTTTGCATCATCGGCTCCAACGGGCTCGGCTCCGTACACTTTGCAGCCGGGCAAGCGGGCCTTAACTGCGGTGGCTACACCGGACAGCAGTCCACCGCCGCCGACAGGGACGACAACGGCGTCCGGGGGATCATCGGCCAGTTGTTCCAACAGCTCCAGGCCGACACCGGCCTGCCCGCAGATAACCGCCCGATCGTCATAGGGATGCACGACGTACCCACCGGTCGAGCGCTGCAGCTGATCTACAGCCTTCTCGCGGGCCATGAGCGTCGGCTCGCACTCGGTGACGGCGGCCCCGTAGCCAAGCACGGCCGACTTCTTCACCGTCGGCGCGTTTGAAGGCATGACGATGTGGGCGGGCACACCTCGCGACCGGGCCACCAGGGCCAACGCCGCTCCATGATTACCCGACGAGTGAGTCAAGACGCCGCTGGCGGCCTCCGCTTCGCTCATGCTGAAAACGGCGTTGTGAGCGCCTCGGGCCTTGAAGGCCCCCGCCTTCTGCAGATGTTCGCACTTTAGCGAGACCCGTGATCCCACGTGATCATCGATGAGCCCCGATGTCATTATCGGCGTGACGTGAACGTGGTCTCGGATACGACGCCGAGCGAGCGAAAGTTCCTCAATCGACGGTACCCAATGGCCGTCGGCGCGTGTCATCGATCAGGCACCGGACGTCAAGCTGTTCGAGCGATGGCCACAGGTACCCAACGCAGCACTTCGGCTTCAGCCGGCAGGTTGGACCCGTCGGCGACCGTGCGATTGGCCACACCTATGGTTTCGAAGGCCCGTACGGCGACACCGTTGTCGGTGACATGTTCGGCGATGAGTCGGTGGCTGAAGGACAGCAGATCCCCTTCAAAGGCTGGAGCCAGGTGGTTGCATGTGTGCCAGGCAACGATTGTTCCCATCGCAGGGTCCAACCGGCTCAGTGACGCCTGCGCCAACGCCTGAACGTGCCCGCCGTAGACCAGGCGTTGACCGTAAGCCGACGCCGAGGCGTCGCGGTGCACGATGGCCCGGTTGTGGGTCAATCGAGCCAGCCCAGTGGCCTGATCGACGACGTCGCGGGTGATGTCGCTCCGTGCGTCGCCTGACGGCCATGAACGAGCAAGAGGTAGAGCCTCGGTGTTCCACCGTTCCGGTACCAGGTCGGCGTAGTCGGCTATGTCGATATCGTCCGGAGCTCGCCCGGTGTCCTGCGCATGCCCTGGGAGGTCGCTTCCTCGTATGGGCAGCAGCGCGCATCGCTGACAATCAAGCACGACATCGTCGTCGGCAGTTGTCTGTATGCCAAGCAGGACTTTGCCTCGGTTGGGGCGATCATCACGGGGCTTGGCATCAGCCATGGCCTCGATGCGCACCGTTGTGTGAAGGGTCTCACCGACGTGGACGGGCCGGGCGATTCGCATGTTGCGATAGAAGAGATTGGCAATGGCTCGCCGGGTCGCCACTGTCGACTGGCCGACCGCCAGATTCACAACCAGGCCGGGTGAGGCCAGCGGCGACGGTTGTCCGGTTACGTCGGCCGACAACCTGTGGTCGAGGCAAAGGGGAAAGACCTCACCGACGATCGACTGGTACCAAGCGGCGAGCCCAACGTCGATGGTGACCGGCGGCTGCGGATCGAGAGTCATTCCCGGCTCCAGATCGTCATAAAACGGGCCGTCGTCAGGAACCATGAACATCTTCTCAGTCATCAAAGGCGACCATAGTCGTCCGTTAACGACGAACAGCGAATCCGGTCAGCGGCGTTACCTTGGCCGCCGGAGCCAAACCTACAAGATCAACCCGTCACCGAGTCCCAAGCCGCCAGAATGGCCTGGGCCGAGGTCTCGATGTCATCGGCGGTGGTTGACACATCGCACACGCTGAGACGCATCGCTCTGCGACCATTCCAGGTTGTCGCTCCGGCCCAGCACCGACCCCCATCTTGGATGGCGTTGACCACCGCATCGGTCGTGGTATCGGAATCGAACCGAGCCAGCGTCTGGTTGAGACCGGGAGGAGCCGGAATGTCAACACCGCCTTCGGCCAGTAACGAAGCCAGACGCTCCGCATGTCGACAACAACGATCAACCAACTCGGCCACACCGTTTGATCCCAGTACGGCCAACTCGGCGAACACCGGAATGGAACGTGCAGCCTGGGACATCTGCAACCCGAGATGCATTGGCTCCCGCAGCTCGTCACTCCAACCGGCATCGGCAGTTGCTGAGTCGCCCGGCAGATAGGCCGCCGTGGCCGACATGGCCCGACGAAGATCCATACCGTCTCGGGCAATCACCACTCCGCAGTCGTATGGGGTGTTCAGCCACTTGTGGGCGTCTGTCGCCCACGAATGCGCCCGATCCACCCCGACAGCATGGTGGCGCTGCCGGGGTGACGCCGCCGCCCAGAGGCCGAATGCCCCGTCGATGTGGATCCAGTAGTTCCCGGCCGAGAACCGCGCATCGGCCCAGTCGGCAATCTCGTTGATGGGGTCGCAATGCCCCGTATTGACATTGCCCATCTGGGCGACGATTACAACCGGTCCTGTCACATTGGGCATGTCGTCGACCCTGAGTCGGCCAAGCTCATCGGTGTCGACCTGATGGATCTCTGCGCTTCCCCATCCTGCGATCCGCAGAGCCTTGCCGACCGAAGAGTGGGACTCACGTGAAGTGATCACGTGTACCGTCGGCGCCCCCCTCAAGCCGGATTCGGCCACAGACCAACCCCGAGCGGCCAGGAGCGAATCTCTGGCTGCGACAACGGCAATCAGATTGGCCACCGACGCCCCCCCACAGAACGAGGCCACGGCCTGGGTGGGTAGTCCTAGTAGCTCAACAATCCAGCGAGCGGCCAAAGTGTCGATGGTGGACACCATCGGCGACATGGCCGGAAGCGCTCCGTTCTGGTCCCAAGCCAGAGACAGCAGCGAGGCGGCAAGGGCGGTCGGCTCGGTCCCGCCGGTTACAAATCCGAAGTATCTTCCCCCGGTCGATCGGACCGCGCTGGCCGCCCCGATGTCGGCCAGTCGATCCACCACCTCTTCGGCCGGGAGAGGGTGGGCCAATGACCAATCGGTCAGGGCGTTCAGCGCCTGCAATGACTCTCGGCTGGGGAAGACACGACCGACGCGTTCTTGACTGATGTAGGAGCCGGCCCGGGCCGCCGCCTGGGAGAACAAGTCGACTTTCGAAACCGAACGGTCGTCGGCACCGTGGCCAGGGCTGTCGGCTGCTGCGGTACTCATGCCGGCAGTGCCGGATCAGCTGTTTGAAATGCCGAAGGGAGCTCTTCAGTGGTGATCACAATCAGCTCCTGGGTCGGTCTGGTGACGGCCACGTAGACCGCAGGTAGCCCGCCTTCTTCACGCTCGATCCGACCGGGCTCAACCAGAACCACCGTGTCGAACTCCAAGCCTTTGCACTCGGTCGGTGTGAGTATTTCGACACTGACCGCGCCATCGCCAACGTCGAACCGGCTGCCGATCTCATCAACCAGAGACGCCGGACTTACAACGGCCACCCGTTCCGCGCCGCGGCAGGCTACGACGGCGGCTACGGCCTGGGTCGTGGCTTCGGCGGCATCGCTGACTGTCCGTACCTGGACCGGCCGACTGGATGACCGAATCGCCGATGATGGACGGATTGACGGGGCGATGTCGGCCAGTAGCGCCTCCGACAGCGCCTGTAGCTCGACGGGTGAGCGATAGTTGACCGTCAGTTCTCGATACTGGTGTTCCTGGAAGGTTGACGGCAGGAGCTCCGACCAACTGGCCACCGCCCCGGCGCTGCGCTGCGCCAGATCCCCGACGATGGTTATCGATCCGTCGAAAGCCCTGCGGGCCACCATCCGCCACTCCATGGCCGACAGCTCCTGGGCTTCGTCGACGATGACGTGACCGAACTGCCAGCTACGTTCGTTGGCCACCAGTTCCACTACGGTGGCACCGTCTTCGGCCAGAGCGTCGACGCCTTCCAGGTTCAGATCTTCAGCCGGCGCGCCGTCGTACTCCGGAGCAGCACGCCCATCCTGCCATCGCTGCTGATCTTCTTCCTCCATGGCCGCTGCTTCGTCCAGGCCGATCGGTTCGTCGGCCGATCGTCCTGCCCCTGCCCCTTCCTCAGCCTTGGCCTTGTCGGCCCACTCCGCATCATCGTCGTCCTCGATGTAGGGATCGTTGAACGCAAGCTCGAACGCCACGTCTCCCGGCTCGTCGCCGCGTTCGGGTGGCTGGTCGAAGAGGGATTCCTCTTTGTACATCTCGGCGAACTCGTCTTCGGCCATACGTGACTCGAGGGCGGACACTGGTCCATCAATGTCGTCGTCGACGGTCGGACCCAGACGGGCCAACAACTCGTCAAGAAGCGCACTGTCGGCCTCCGACCACGCCCGACGGTCCAGATCGGCCTCGGGGGTCCGTTGGCGGTGCAGCGAGCAAGCCCAATCAGGAGGTGAACCGGCAGCGCTGAGAACATCAGCCAACAAATTGGGAGAGCCCAGCAGGTCGTTCAGAGCCTGTTCAGGGGTTAGCGGTGGGAAGTGCCGGAGACAGAACTCCTTGACATCAGGATTCCGTTCGAACGACTGTCGGGCATCATCGAGATTGTGAAAGGCCCGGTCGTACACCTGACCGGCTGCCGCGTCGACCACCATGCGTCTGAGCTGGCGGGCCCCGTCATTGTGCAAAGTGTTCCGCTGCGCTTCTTTGAACATGCGAACCAACGCATCGTTGGTGATACGCACCCTTTGCGATCCGTACCATGCGACAAGATCCGCTCGTGGAAGACGCTGACGGGCGGCAACCGAAGCGGCCATAACCGCCACCATGCGTCGATCGCCCTTCATCGCCGACACCGAGGGGGCCTCATCGTGACCCAACCGAACGC
Organism: Acidimicrobiales bacterium; assembly: GCA_020628065.1. Classification (GTDB taxonomy): domain Bacteria; phylum Actinomycetota; class Acidimicrobiia; order Acidimicrobiales; family SZUA-35; genus JAHELU01. Next base: position 57,221 of record JAHDFR010000005.1, on the reverse strand, counting down.
CTCGCAATAAACGAGCCACCGTCACCGAAACAACGCCGCTCTCCCCCAGCGACGGGAGCACGCCGGAGATGTAGCTGAGGAAGCGCGTGGTCGGGCCCACAATAAGCACGCCCGACTCCTCCAACTCTTCCCTCTGGTCGTACAGCAGGTAGGCGGCGCGGTGCAGTGCCACCACCGTCTTGCCTGTTCCGGGACCGCCTTGCACCAACAGCGGGCGATTTGACGGCGCCCGAACCACGGCGTCCTGTTCGGCTTGAATCGTCGCCACCACCGATCTCATTCGATCGCTGGTTGGAGCGGTGAGCGATGCCAGTAGCGCCGCTTCGCCTCTTAGCTCCCCTCGTCGGCTGCGACTTCGCAGCTCGTCCATCGCCCCCGCGTCGAACCACTCGTCGGAGTAGTCGACCAAGGTCGACTCACTACCGGGCGACGGGTCGTCGTACAACAGATGGCGACGCCCGGTAAGACCCATCGGTTCAACCGGCGTCGCCCGATAGAACGGTATGGCCGCTCGGGCCCGCCAATCCACCAATAGCGCGTCGTCGCCGCTCAGGACGGTTCGACGACCGACATACATTTCTCCATCGGAGGCGGTCACCATTTTCCCAAAGGCCAATGCGTCGCCCTGAGACTCGAGGTCCGTTACCCTGCGGGCGGCATACATGGCCCGCTCCGACATTTGTCTCACCAACACCGCTTGGACCGCAGCGTCGGCCTCAGCGTCCTCATCGACCAGATCACGGATACCGTCATCGACCGCTTCAGCCGCTTCGGCCGCAAGGCCTTCGGCCACCGCCCGGACCTGATCCAGGTAGGCCGAGTGGGCCGCCCAAATTCGGGCTACGGCCGCCCGTTCAAGGTCTAGCTCACTCAACGTAAACTCCAAGCGAGCGTACGGCATCGATGAACTCATCGATCATCTCGTACACGACCTGTGATGCCGGTTTGATCTTGTTCATTTCACCAACGATTTGCCCGACGAAGTAGTTGGCCAACTGTTCGGCCCCGGATCCGGACTTGTGAGCTGCCCGGTCGATTCGATCAAGGGCCTCAGCCACCAGGATCGGCTGCATCGGCATGCCGAGCGGATCTGGCGTATCAGGTCGCTCCCATTCGTCGGTCCAGGCCGATCTCAGCTGCCGGGCAGGTTTGCCGGTTCTTGACTTTGAGCGGATCGTGTCCGACGACGAGGCGGCCAGGAACTTGGACTTGACCACGGGATGGGTTTCGGCCTCTTCGGTTGTCAGCCAAACCGAGCCACACCAGACACCCTGAGCTCCGAGCGCCATAGCCGCTGCCATCTGCCGCCCTCGCCCAATTCCACCGGCGCCCAACACCGGAATGCCGCCGGCGGCGTCGACGATTTCGGGAATAAGCACCATCGAGCCGACCTCACCGGTGTGACCGCCGGCCTCATAGCCCTGAGCTATCAACAAGTCGACCCCGGCGTTGATGTGGCGGGAGGCATGTTGTGGCTTCCCGGCCAGCGCACCGATTTTCCTGCCCTGTTCTTTCACCCGGTCGATCATGAACTGCGGCGGAGGCCCAAGCGCATTGACGAGCAACGTCGGCTCGTGAGCCAACGCTATGTCGAGCTGAGGCCCGGCCTGGTCGGCGGAGAAGGGGGCCGGTCGTTCACCGGACGACGCGAAGTTCGAAGTTCTGACATTCGAGTCTCCATCATGACTTCGATTGGAGTCGTCAGTTCGGTCGGGCACGTCGTAGCGTTCAAGGAGCTCGTCGAGAAATTGGCGGTGGGCCCCTGGTATGGCCTCGATCACGTCGGCCACCGTTAGACCGCCGTCGTCCGACCCCGTGTACCGCAGGGGAACAATCAAGTCGACTCCATAAGGAGCCCTTCCACCAAGCTCGGACTCAATCCATTGGAGATCGATTTCGAGTTGTTCCGGAGTGTGCGCCACCGCCCCAAGGACCCCCATCCCTCCGGCCTTGGAGACGGCAACAACCACGTCCCGGCAATGGGTGAAAGCGAAGATCGGCACGTCGATACCGAACATGTCCGTTACGTGGTTGCGCATTATTCCAGTCTGGCGTGGACTGACGCCGATATTCCAGCTTTCGTCCGATCTTGTGCCAACGACTTCAACCCGGCCCGAACTAGAGCCACACCGACTTGGCCTCAAGCACCTCGACCGGCAGCGAAACGACACGGGCCCGGAGCCATTCACCGATTGCTTTGGCCTGCGGGTCCTGCCGGGTGGAAGCCGCCACCCCCTCTTGAAGGAGCCCGCGGATCACAAAGTTCAATGACCACAGGTTCTCCAGACGGTAACGCTCAATTGCCATCTCTACGGTTTCCGGCAGGAGTTGACGCAGTCTCTCCACGGTCATTTCGCTGTCCAGCCACTGCCAGGCGACCTCGGAGCGGGCGAAGATGCCAAGATTGGCGTCGCCTCCCTTGTCCCCCGAGCGCGTACCGAACACTGTGCCCAGGGGCGCGTCTCGAGTCGGCGACGCGCCCCACTGGGCGTTGATCGATCCCCCCTGGTCCGCAGTCGGTGTCGGTTTCGCCGCAGTGTCTGTTTCGGTAGCGTCGATGGCTCGAATCAGCTCAACGGTGTCGGTCACCTTTCGAGTCGGGCTGTCCCCGGCCTCTCCCGACACCGGTTGGACAAATTGGGGAACGAGGTGACGGGCCAGCTTGGCCGGTTGAAAGACACCGAACGGCTTGGCCGCCGATGGGCCTCCGCCCAGACCGTACATGCCGGGGATCGAGCTGAGGGCGGTTTGGACCATGGCGTTGCTGAAGGCTCGGCCGACTTTTCGTTCGTCGCCGTCCTTGACCGAGACACGCCATATGGCGGTGGCCGCTTCCTGTGTCGCTGGGTCCATCTGGGCTGTGTCGACGACGACGTCCTCGACGTAGTCGAAGTCTCCCGGACTGTAGGGACACAAATCCCAGAAGCTGCGTCGGGCCAACTCAGCCTTGGCTTCAATGTCAAGCCCGGTGAGCGCCACCGAAAAGGAGTTTCGATAGCCTCCTGCTTGATTGAGTGAGACTTTGAGCGTTGAAGGCGGTGCAACCCCGGCTACGGCGGACACACCGACACGATCAGGTTCGAGTTGCGACAACCGAATCGATTCGAACTTGGCCGTCACGTCCGGCCCCAGATAGTCAGGTGCTCCGATCTCGTACAGCAGCTGGCTGGTGACGGTTCCAACCGTGACCGCGCCGCCGGTGCCGTCATGTTTACCGATCACACTCGATCCGTCGGCGGCGATATCAGCCCACGGAAACCCGACCCGCGGGACGAAGTCTTCGGTGGCAAAGTTCGGTAGTTCGGTGAAGAAGGAGTAGTTCCCCCCAGTGGCTTGGCCGCTGCATTCGATGATGTGACCTGCCACCACCGCTCCCGCCAGGCGGTCAAAATCTGTCGGCGTCCAGTTGTGGTACCACGCAGCGGGGCCGCATACGACCGCAGCGTCGGTGGTGCGGCCGGTAATCACGACGTCCGCCCCGCCGGTCAGCGCTTCAACGATTCCCCAACACCCGAGATAGGCGTTCGCCGTCTCGTACTTGGCTGCACCGGCCTCGTTGGGACCCCTGCCTGGTAGTGGACGGTCGTCCAAAAACGACATGAGAGCTCCGTTGTCCAACAGCTCGTTCATCCGGCCCATCAGATTATCTCCGGTCACGCACATGATCTTGGGTGAGAGTCCAAGGGCGGCCGCACGGTCGGCCAGAGCCTCCCCGCAAGCCATCGGATCGAGACCACCGGCGTTGCTTACAATCTTGATCCCTCGATCAAGACAGCGCTCCAACACCTGCTCGGCCTGATGGACAAACGTCGTGGCGAAACCGCCAGCGCCCTTTCGGGCCCTGGTCCGCCCGAGAATGAGCATGGTGAGCTCGGCCAACCAATCCCCGGTGAGAACGTCGATAGGGCCACCGTCGACCATCTCCTCAGCACCGCTGGCCCTGTCGCCGAAAAAGCCGGAACAGTTGGCGATCCTCACCGGCCGTCGATCATTGTCAGCTGGGCTCACGGCTCACACCGTAGTTGGCGGCTGGGCTACGCTACCACTCAGTTGTTTGAGCATGCGGGTGAACCACAAGCGGAGGATCAGCCATGGCAATTGAGGGCACCGTGACCGTGGCCGAGTTGGCGTCTGAACTGGCGGCGGAACATGACGATCTCGACCGTCTGGTCGCCTCGCTCGACGCCGACGATTGGGATCGCCCCACGGCTAGTCCGGGATGGACGGTAAGGGATCAGATCGGACATCTCACGTACTTCGACGACACTGCTCGTTTGGCCATCGAATCGCCGGACGACTTCGAGGCCAAAAAGGCGGCGTTGATCGAGGCTATGGATCCTGAGTCGTCGCAGACCGTCGACGACCTCACTCTCGGCGCGTTTCGTGCCATGGCGCCCGATGACTTGCTGTCGTCGTGGCGGGCCAACCGGGCCGCCTTGATCAAACAAGCCGGCACGCTGGAGGACAAGGCCAGAGTGCCGTGGTACGGGCCGTGGATGGGAGCCAAGTCATTCCTGACCGCCCGTCTGATGGAGACATGGGCCCACGGACAGGACGTTGCCGACGCCGTGGGCGCCGGCATCGAGCCGACGGAGCGGTTGGCCCACATCGCCAGACTCGGCGTTAACACTCGAGGCTGGTCATATGTCGTCCGCGGACTCGAACCACCAGACGAGCCGATTCTGGTTGATCTCACCAGCCCTGCCGGAGCGTCTTGGCGTTTCGGACCCACCGACAGCGCCAATCGGATCTCGGGCTCGGCCGTAGACTTCTGTTTGGTGGTGACCCAGCGACGGCATCCGGACGATACCGATCTGGACATCGTCGGCTTCAGCGCATTCGACTGGATGGTCAAAGCTCAGGCATTTGCCGGTGGGGCAACTGATGGGCCCCCTGCCTCCGACATATCGTCCTGATCAGTTCACTCCTCACCCTCGGGCCGCGACAACATGAGGGCATTGCGTACTGCCCGGCAGCACAGCACGTCACTCTGGTTGAAGCCCCGATGCTCAAACGTCACCACTCCCTGACCGGGCCTGGACTTGGAGTGCCGGGCAGCCATGACTTCGGTTTCCACTCGTAGTGTGTCGCCGTGAAACATCGGTGACGGGAACGCGATCTCGGAAAACCCAAGGTTGGCCACCGTCGTGCCCAGCGTCGTCTCGTGAACGCTGATGCCGATCACCATGGCCAATGTCAACATTGAATTGACCAGCGGCCGACCAAACTCGGTCTCGTTTTCGGCATAGTCGAAGTCAAGATGCAACCAAGCCGGGTTCATGGTCATCGAGGTGAACATGACGTTGTCGGACTCGGTGATGGAGCGACGGATCGCATGAGAGATCACCATGCCGGGCTCAAGTTCCTCCAACCATCGACCAGTGTGCGGCCGGGGCGCATCGCTCATCTCGCGTCTTCCTTCACTACTTCCTCGACTACCACGGTTCGACTCATTCCCGGACTCGATCAAGGAGCCGGCGGGCCTGTATCGCCAGCGGCTCATCCACCATGCGGCCCTCGAAGTCGATGGCGGCCAGGCCGCCGGCCGATGCCTCCTCATAGGCCGCCAACAATCGCCGGGCCTGGTCCACCTCGTCCTTCGACGGTGTGAACGCGTCCCTGGCCAGGGTCACCTGAGCGGGGTGGATGCACAGCTTTCCGACGTACCCCATGTTGCGAGCCTCGGTCGCCTCCCTAGAAAAGCGTTCATTGTTTCGGAAGTCGGTAACCACTTGGTCCCACAACGGTTTGTTGGCGATGCGAGCGGCCAGCGCAGTAAGCGCCCTGGCCGACGCCACCTCGTCGTTTGACTCCGTTCGCACACCCCCCAAGTCGGCGATCAGATCTTCTGCCCCGAAGTAGGCGGCAACAATCCGATCGTGTTGAAGTAGGTGTCTGGCTTCATAGACACCCAGGGCCGTCTCCAGGCCGGCCACAATACCGATGGCGGTCAGGCCTGCCCGGTCAAGCGCAGAGGTGGCGGCGTCAATCTGTTCAAGCGTTTCGATCTTCGGAATCACCACACCGGCAACCGCTGACGACAGACCGGCCACATCACCACCGAACCACTCCGACTCGGTGGCGTTGACTCGCACCACCACTGCACAACCCTGCTCCCCCAGTGTGGTCGTTGCCTCGGCGGCGAGGGACCTCGCCTCATTCTTTGCTGCCGCCGGTACGGCATCCTCACAGTCGATGAACAGAAGGTCAGCACCGCGACTTGGCAGTTTGGCCAGAAAGTCGGCCCGAACAGCTGGAGCGATCAAAATCGATCGGGCTTGCGAAAAGTCGGCTGGATCACGGACCACGGTTCGGATGGTAGGCGACGAATCGGATGACACCAAGCGCCGTCTGAGTGACAACGACAACCAAGCTCCGCCGGCTCTAGGGCATGGCGATCACGATGAGAAGGATGGTCAACAGCGCTCCGACTGCCATGACTGTGATGGCGCTTCGTCGCCGCTTGCGCATAAACAGTTGTATGGCGATGCCGGTGATGGCTATCACTGTCAGCAGAATACCGCTGATGTCTATAACCAGTTTCCAGCCGCTGCCGGTATCCCGACCGGCATGGAGGGCGTTCATAATCCCAACGAAGCCTTGCTGACGAGTGGTCAGCTGGTAGTCGCCGGTTCCTGCGTCGAAGAACAAGTCGGCGGCGTACCCGGGGGCGCGGTAGTTGATGAAGCCGTCAGCCTGTTCAAGCCCGAAGTCCACCACCTCGCCCGAAACTCCAAGGTCGGAGCGGGCGTATTCGCTAACCGCGATCAGGACCTCCGTACCCTCAGTGAATCCACTGATGGTTTCCGGGGGCAGGATCCCGGTGGAATCGGTCATTTGCTCGTTGCTACTGATGCTCCAATCCGGATGGTTGAGCGTTACACCGGTAACACCGAAGAACAGCATCAGCACCAGGCCGAGCATGCTGGAGTACACGTGAATCCACCGAACCCAAAAGTGGCCTTTCCGCTTCAGGGATCCGCCGGGGCTTGATGGCGCCTGCCGAGCATTGGCCGACGCTCTGGCGGTGCTCATTGGGTCCACCACGTCAAGGTATCCGACAACCGCCGACGACCATGCCTGTCGCCGTCACCCACGCCAACCCTTTACTGACGACCAGTCATGATGACTGCGCCTTCACGCCACCAGCGTGGCCGCATCGTCCAGGACCTTTAGATCAAACCCGGGCCAGCGGCCGACCACCCGACCATCGAGTCGAACCACGAGGGGTCGAGGAAAGTCAATCCGGGCCTCAGCCGTGCGTTGCTGTCGAAGACCGGGATGAGGTATATGAGTTCCCGTGGCGGCACGGCGACGAGCCTCCGGAACTTGTCGTAAGGGGATGGTGCCGCTGGTGACATCCAACTTTCCGTCATTAGGGTGCGCCTTTGGCCCTAGGCGCCAACCACCAAGCCACGGCGCGTTCATTACCGCACAAAACCATCCGGGACCCAACACTCGCCCGGCAGCGGCATGGGCCGAAAACGGGACCCAGTCGTCGTCGCCGTCGACCGACGTTGACCGGGCCAGCCCAAGGTCAATCGGGTACTCGTACCTGTCATCGGCAAGACGCGGTGCGTCAAGGCCGAGCGTTCGCATTAAGTCTCCGCCGGCCAGCGAGGCTCGCGTCGAGCCTCCCGTCTGAATACTCTCGTAGGCGGCGACAGCCAGTTCAGCGTCACCGGCAAGCGCTCCGACCGCATCGGAACCATCAACCGGCCTTCCCCAGTCGCCGAAACGTTCAATCGTCATTGATGTCTTCGGGACCGTTCATGTCCTCTTCAGAAGCAGTCGACACCCGCGATGAGGCCGCCACCAGATCCCGGTTGAGGGCTTCAGCGGCGCTGCGAGCGGCCTTGGCTGTAGCCGGCACCGGAGCGAGCTGCCCCAGCTGGCGAAGCAGGTCGATTAGTTGCCGGGCGACGCGTACGAAGTCACCGGCGGTGAAGTCCTCCTCGGCCAACACGTCCTCCAACGTGCCTCCACACGCCCAGGCATGCGCTGCAGCCAAGAAACCGGGATCTGGCGAGCGCGACTCGGGCAGCCGATGTTTACGCTCGCTGGAGGCCACAGCCAGATGGACGGCGACGGCTTCCCGATATCGGCGTCGTAGCTCCTTCGACGGATACCACGGCTGCGGCGCTGCTGAACTTCGCTCCTCGTACACAAAGACCGAGGCCAGCGCTGCCACCTCGGCAGGGTTCAAATCATCGAAGATGCCTTGCTCCAACGCTTCGACCACTAACAGATCGCTCTCGTGGTAGAGCCGGGCGATTCGTTCGCCGCTCTCGCTCAGCGACCAACCCGAAGCGTGTCCCCGTTCGTCCAACAACTGGACCACGCGGTCGAACTGCGTGGCCAGAGAGTCGACAGCGCTGGCGGTCGATCGGCGGTGACGATCCATATCAGATTCGACCCGCTCCAAACGCTGCAGCTTACGCACCGCCGAGCCGTCCAGTTTCCGATCGCCGGCGTTCTGACTGTTCTGCTTCCCTTCGCCCCCCGACCGTGACTTTCCAGACTTGGACTTGCCCGAACGACCCGAACCATTGCTTTTGGATTTCGCTACTCGCGATCGTCGAAGCAGCGTCGCCACCTCGAAGCCATAGCTGATGCTCGACGGCATGTACGGCTGCGGAAGTTCAACCTGTCCAACAGTCTCGGGTATCGCCTCCAACTCCTTGGCCGTGAACTCCAAGGGTTGGCCGTCGACGTCAACGGCCGCCACCCGAATCCGGCCTTTCTTGCGGTAGGCCACACTCAGCAAGGCCACGACCGACTCAACTGACTGGCCGTCCTCGCCGCTCAACCGAACTCTGAGGACATCGCCGGGCTTGGTCAACGAGAGTGCCGAGGTGGCCTCCTCCAGGAGACCGTCATCGGAGCGACCCGTCGTGCGTCCGGTCGACCGCTCGGCCCGCAACGATTCAATTGGGCCATACTCACGTTCAAGATCACCAATGATCTTTTGGCGACGTTGTTCCAGACGCTCGAGGCGCCGCTCCAATTGCACAACCTCGGTATCGGATCGATATTGGCCAAACGACAGGTTGAGCAGCTGCCGAGACCGTTCAGGGCTGTAACGCCGAATCAGGTTGGCAGCCATGTTGTAGGTCGGGCGAAACGATGACTTGAGGACGTAGTGTCGGCTGGCCGCAAGCTCGGCCACCTTCTCGAAGTCGACATACGGTGACCACAGAACAACCGCATGCCCAGCAGTATCAATACCCCGCCGCCCGGCCCGCCCGGTCAGCTGGGTGTACTGCGCAGGCGTTAGAAACTCGTGTCCCTCACCGTTGAACTTGGTCAGCTTCTCGATAACAACCGTTCTGGCCGGCATGTTGACTCCGAGAGCCAACGTCTCGGTGGCGAACACCACCTTTACTAGACCAGCGACGAAGCAGGCCTCAACCGCTTCCTTCAATGGGGGAACCATGCCGGCGTGATGGGCGGCTACTCCGGAGTGCAGACTGGCCACGAAGTCGTCGAAGCCCAGAATGTCGAGATCCGCCCGACTCAGTTCACCCGTATGACGGGCAACGATCTCGGAAATCTCTCGCCGCTCCTGAGGTGAGACCGACAAGAGGCCGCTGCGGCTGAGTGAGGCTGCTGCATCGTCGCAACCGGCTCGGCTGAACACGAAGAAGATGGCGGGCAGAAGATCTCGTGACGCCAGATTGGCCACAAGCCGGTCGCGGCGGGGCGTTCGCCACTTGCGAGCCGGGCCTTTCTGTCCACCTCGGCCCCGTTGGTGCTTCGAACGTGGCCGCCCACCGGAGTCGCCGGGATCAAACCGGAAGCCTTTGCTGTTGGCGTCGCCTCCCTGCAGAGTCTTGATGATCTGCATCTTTGAACCACTGCGCTCCGAAACGGCGTAGTGGTTGGTCAGCTCAACCGGTCTACGCGATTCGGTGACCAGAGAGGTGTCTCCGCGTACGGTTCGAATCCAGCCGGCCAACTCATCGGCGTTGGACACGGTGGCCGAGAGGCATACCAGCTTGACCGGGCGGGGCAGGTGAATGATGACTTCTTCCCATACCAGCCCCCGCCACGCATCCTGCAGATAGTGAACCTCATCCAGGACAACGATGTCGAGGGCGTCGAGTGTCGACCCGGCGTACAGCATGTTGCGCAGAACTTCGGTTGTCATGACTACAACGGGAGCATCGCCGTTGATGTTGTTGTCACCGGTCAACAGCCCCACGTTGTGGGGGCCGTGCTGGGCGCAGAAGTCCTGATACTTCTGGTTCGAAAGCGCCTTAATCGGCGTGGTGTAGAAAATCCGGCGACCACGGGCCAGCGTCGCAGCCACGGCATAGGCCGCCACCAATGTCTTTCCAGCTCCGGTAGGCGCGGCCACAACCAAGTGTTCCCCCCGGTCGATGGCATCACAGCCCTCGACCTGGAATCGATCGGGAGCAAACGACAGACCGGAAAAGAAGTGCTCTCGAACGTCGGCTGAAGAGTCGCTCACGTCAGGTGGCGAAGCCTCCGGCGGCGCTCTTGACTTCTCGCCGTTTGGTCATCTGCCTACCTACCAGAATGGCCAATTCGTAGGAGATGTACATGGGTATGGAGATTACCGCCAGCATGAACGGATCGCCGGTTGGAGTAATGATGGCTCCGAGGATGAGGACCCCGACGAAGGCAATGCGACGGTTACCGGCCAGCGTCGAGGTTTGAACGATTCCAACCAGCTGCAGGAAAATCAGAACCAGCGGGAACTGTGCCGCCAGCCCGAAGGCGAACAGCATCTTCACGAAGAAACCGATGTACTCCCTGGGGGCGAAGAGCGGCTCGTAGCTCTCGGGCCCGAAGCCGAACAGTACGTCCAGGGCCTTCGGCAACAGGGCGAAGGCCGACACCATCCCGGCCACGAGAAGAACGACGGACACCCCGATAAACGGGAACAGCATACGCTTCTCGTTCGGGTACAGGCCGGGAAGAACGAACCGCCCAATCTGGTACAAGATGATGGGGGTGGCCAGCAGGATGCCGCCGTAGCCGGCCACCGTCAGTGATACGGAGAAGCCTTCCATTGGTGCACTCTGCAGGAATCGACAGGTCTCCTCGTCGGAGTTGGCCAGCTGGAACGAGCAGTACGGTGCCTCGATGAACTCAAGGAGGGGAATTCGGACAATCCAAACGACAATGGCGGCGACCACCACGGAGATGACCGACTTGATGAGGCGTTTCCGAAGCTCGACCAAATGATCGAGTAGTGACATCTCCCCAAGATGACCTTGAGCAGGCTTCTTCTTCCGAAACGGGAGCCTCACGACTCAAGCTCCTCGGAATCACCCGATCCCGAAGCCGACGCATCTTCGACCGAAGAATCGATCTGAGGGTCCGCGGCAGGAGGGAGAGGATCGCCTGGCACTACACCGTCCTCCAAAGACGCCGGGTCGTACTGTTGCACGTTCGGTCGGTTGGGCGGGCGGGCCGAATCGGCCGCCGGGTCCCGGCCGGTGAAGTCCGGCGTGGGAAGCTCCGTCCAGCCTTTCACGTCTGTGGCGCGGTCCAACTCCTCCATCCCGGCGGTAAAGTCCGACCGCAGACGATCGCTCAGGGACCTGAACTGGCCGACGGTGGTGCCAACTTTTCGCACAAGACCAGGAAGCTGTTCCGGGCCGACCGCGATCAACAGGGCAACGGCGATCAGCATCATCTCACCGGTCCCGATGTTGAAAAACACTCCTTTAGGCTACCGGACCGGACGCTGGTCGGGTCCGGTGTCGGCCGCTGAAAATGTCTCCCCGCCGATAGTCACACCGAACTGTCACTCCGCATTGTCACTCCGCACTGTCACACCGCACGGTCGCACCGCACTGTCACGAGCGGCGGCGACATCTTGACGTACCACCGCCGCTGGGCCCCTATTGGGTCAGCTCGGCCAGTGCGGCATTGAGCCGGATGTCGTCCTGCACGAAGTGATGGAAGTCGAGCAAGTCATCGTGGCTGATCGGCTCCCCGATATGAACCTCGGAAAGCTCGGCTGGTAGCCGCCAGGTGGTAAACGCCACACCGGACGCCACCAGAAGGTCAATTGTTCGACTCTCCGCCGGTTTGACCACCATCATTGAGCAGTGGGGACAGCGAAAAGCATACGTCCCCTGGTTGTTGTCGTCACAGATGCGCACATGCACGTCGACGGTTGTCAGTTCAACGTCGCCACAATCTGGGCAGCTTGCACGAATTGTCGCCATTTGGCAGATCCTCTCGCCCGTCTTTTCCGACTGGTCGTTCCTTTGTTTCGGCAGGCGATTTGGACCCCTTAAGGATTGCGGTGAGGATTCACCACCGGTTCTTGGTGCTAGGTAGGACCACCCGCCCACCCGTCAACCACGGTGAGTGACAGGAACTACTAAACGTGGCTTTAGAGGCCACAACGAGCGATTGTGACCACAGGTCCAAACAGCCGAATGACGTCGAAACAAGGCCGGACCCAGGCACTATGGAGCGGTGCGGACCCGCCATCCTTCCCTACGCAACCAGGTTCTGGTCTTTACTGAGCCCGGCCGGCAGCAATCCAACGGACAGCCCGTCGTGGGCATTGACGGCTTGGCGTCGCCGGCATGGTTGACGTCCGACGGCCACATTGTCCTCCATTCGAGCGCTGTGATCGGAGGCGGGCTGCGCCGTCGACGGATCGCCAAGCTGACCGATGCCGACCTTGACGCCTCCGTCACCCGCTTCACCGGCGCGCCGACACCTCCTGGTGCTGACGCCTTCGCTCATCTGCTGATCATCGCCGACAGCCAACATACGATTGACGCCATTGTCGCCAAGCTGCCCTCAGCCGAAGACATAGATGTCGCGAGGCTGCCCTCGCCCTCAGCCGAAGACATAAATGGCGTCGCCTCCGATCACGGCGTGTGGATCGCATCGACCGATCTTGAGACCCTGTCCAGAAACCGGACGAGAACCCGTGCTCGTCTCGTGTACTGGTCATCGACATCATCGCCGGACGGAGGCCTGGAGCGTCAGGTCGCCACCATGCATGACATGGGCATCGATGTGCTGGCTCTACCGCACAAAGAGTGGTCGGCAGGCTCTATCGCCCTCTGCCACCGCTTCGGCATCCTGGCCTACGCCTGGGGCTGCGAGTACGAACGGGAGATGGCCACAGTGATCGATAGCGGAATCGACGCAGTTCAGACGGCATTCCCCCACCGTCTTGTCGCCGTCGTGCGTCAATACCGATAGGACCTCCTCCTCTGCTTGAGGGCCTGACGCCCAATCCGGCACCCGTCGATAGAGTGAGCGCCTATGGCGACATCAAACGGGCGACGTGGCACTTCAGGGCCGAAACGACAGTCGGGTCTGGGATTGGCGGTCGCTGTCTTAGCGGCGCTGATCGGACTGGTGTGGGGCGCCGATGCCTTGCAATCAACGTCCGAATCCCAACCGGCCGAGGTTGTTTCCATCGGCGAATCAGACGGAACTCAATTCTCAGACCTGCCCTCAATCACATCCGATGGTCTGCCCGCTGAGGCCCTTGACACCTTGGATCTCATAGACTCCGGTGGACCGTTCCCTTTCGACCGGGACGGACTCACTTTCCAGAACCGTGAAGGCATTCTTCCCGACCGGCCAAACGGCCACTATCAGGAGTTCACTGTGATCACCCCAGGGAGTGATGATCGTGGAGCCAGACGCATCGTGGCCGGATCGGATGGCGAGCTGTACTACACCGCCGATCACTACTCGTCGTTCTCCGAAATCATCGGGTGGCGGCCATGACTCCGCTGCTGGCCCTACTCCTCGGCGCAAGTGAGCCGGGGCTGACGCCGTTAGATCGGCTCTCCGCCACCAACAAGGCGCTGATCAACAGCTTCAACCGCTCGATACTCGTCCTCGACACTGCCCAGGCATTGACCAAGGACGACATGCTCGCTGCCTTCGCTCGAGACCTGCAGCTTCCCGAGTGGTTCGGGAACAACCTCGATGCTGCACACGAAGCACTTCACGATCGGTTAGGGGCGGAGGACTCGAGCCTCCTGGTGGTTCTGGCCCCGCCAAGCAACGCCGATGCTCGGGCGACAGACGTCTTCATCGACGTTGTCAGCAGCGTTCTGGTTGATCAGGCGAAGCGAGGGCTACTGGTCGGTCCGGAAGCGCAGCGAATTCTCTCCGATTCCCGAAGCTAAGGCCGACAAACCGCTAGAGAGCCGTTAGCCGATTAAGCGGCCAGAAGAGGAAGAACGCTCGACCGACCACCCGCTCCTCAGGGACCGGGCCGGTCTCGCCTCTTGAGTCGGATGACAGGTTTCGATTGTCACCCATCACGAAGATGTGGCCTTCCGGTACGACCTGCGGTCCAAAATCGGCCATCGACACGTTGGGGTCAAGATAGGGCTCAACCAACAACTGTTCGTCGATCAGCACTTGGTTGTCGCGGATTTCGATTCGCTCCCCTTCGGTGGCGATCACCCGCTTGATGACGTCTTTAGGGTCGTTCGGACCCGAGGCGGCAATCTCCGCTTCCGTCCGGTGAAACACAACAATGTCGCCACGGCTTATGTCGTTGAGTCGATAGCTGAGTTTGTTCACCAGGACCCGGTCATCCACCAGCAAGGTGTCCTCCATCGAAGGCGACGGGATGTAGAACGCCTGGAGCAGAACGGCCCGCAGAACCAAAGCGAGCAGCACTGCGGCTACAAGAACTACCGCCCACTCGATAGCGTTGCGCCGCGCCGCCATCCCGGTTTCCAGCTCTTCTTCGTCAAAGTTGCGGCCGGCATTGTCGATGGCGTCTATCGGATCCGATCCACCGAAATCGTCGTCTCCGAAGCCATCATCGCCGAAGCCGTCGTCGGCGGCATATGGAGAAGGTCCGGTCGAGTCCTGGAATCCATTTGACGGCCCGTATGGGCCAGCGGGCCCACCAGGGCCAAGACCATCAACTACATCAAAAGCGCCGGTGGACGGTGCCGCCCCCGATCCGGGACCGATGACGCCCCGCTCGTCATAACCCGAACGGTCGAAGAAGTCGGTCGGCGCCTCGCCGATGCCGTTGATCTGGCCGGAATCGAACTGATGGAGATTTGACGATGGGTGTGACGTATCCGGCGTCCACGGGTCGTCAAAACCGCCGGGCACACCGTACTGACCGTCGTCGTACCCGTTGTCACCGTTGAAGCCCATCGGTAGGCCATTCAGATCGCCATGGCCCCCTCCGTTCGGCGGCTCAGCCCCTGGAAGACCATAGGGGCCGTTCATCTGTTCGTAACCGTTGGCCTGGTCAATCCCGTTCGGGACGTAGGACTGCTCGTAGCCATTCGTGGGGCCGCCATGGTTATCGCCGCCCCACTCGACGGCCTCGTCGGTTCCGGGTTCCGGTGTCGGTGGCACATCGTCGGGTCCACGACGGGTCAGTTGGACCGTGGGATCCGGCACCCAGCGCCCGTTGGACTCGGCTGACGGCGCTCCGGGTTGAGCCGGGTTTTGGGCGATCGGAGGCGCAGAGGCCAGGTTTGGATCGACCTCCGGCGCAGAGGCCGCAGGAGCAGGTCTGGGTGATGGCTTCGACCTCGCTACCGACGCAGGCGGGGCCGCCCAACGGCCCGCGGTGGTCCGCTCCATCGACGCAGTGGGGTCCTCAGGAGAGGGTTGATCCGACCCCCGTCCGTTATTTTGCTGCATACGACTCCGAAATGTCCTCGATTATGAAGAACCTACGCCACTTGGCAGTCTAGACCACTGCACCACTACTGGCATCGTCGGCCCCCAGGTCTACGCCATGAGCGCCGTTGGTGCCTCAACTACCGGTATCGGGCGAGAATACGTTCCGCTGCGGTGGCAGCGAGGCCGTCCGCACCATCAAAAGAGTTCTTGGCATCAACCTGTCCATGATGCCCGAGCCGAACCAACAACCGTTCAAGCCATGGCATGGCCGTCACCGCCAACGTCACCCGAGTGGCCCCATTGTCGAGGGTCTCAACCCGCTCACATGGATAGGTTTCCGCCACCCAGGCCGCGTCCGAATCCAAGGTCAACGTGATGACCGGTGTCTCTGCTTTGGGATTGAAAATGGCGGGCTGTTCCCCACGACCATCGGGGGCACCCTGAGATGTTTCTTCCAGAACCGCCAAGTTCTCAATCCGATCCAGGCGGAAGATTCGCTCCCCCTCAGCCTTTCGGCACCAGGCGTGCACATACCAACTGCCTGAGTCGGCAAACACTCTCCAGGGGGCAATGCGACGGCGGGTGCGTACATCGCGGCCGAACGAGTAATAGTCGATTTCTACTTCATTGCCGCCTTCCGCCGCCGACCGCAGGACGCTGAGATGTTCCGCCTCGGCATTGCCGAGATGAACGTCGACCGGATTGGCGTCATCAACCCCGAGAGCATCCGCCAACTTGGCGATCGCACGGGCCAGCGCCCCATCGGCATCCATTCCGGGAACAGACAACAAAGCGTCGGAGGCGGCTACCAATGCCAGGCCTTGAGCGGCGTTGAGACGAAGTGGGCGGGAGAAAAAATCGGCCAGATGGATGGACACCCGCCCGTCATCGTCGATTTGCACATCAACCAGAGCGTCAGGTGAGTAAGGCGGCAGCCCCACCATGAACACCACGCTCAGATCGTTCAACAGTTCGGCTTCGGTCAGGCCGAAACGGGCGGCCACTTCCGAGGTGTGGCGGCCGGGATTGGCGACAATCCAAGGGACGATGGCCAGTACCCGCCGCATGCGATCGGAAGCGGTAGATCTAGCCATGATTACCATCCTGCCTACCGTTGTCAGGCACGGACCCGGTTGCCACAGCTTCCAGCCAGCCGATGATTGCCGTTCGCCACTCCGGAGGGTCCAAGACTTCGGCTCGATCGAGAAAGCCAAGTACGAAGGTGCGAAACGCGTCGAAGTTCACAACCTCGATCTCGAAGACGGCAGACCCGTCGTCACCGTCTATGCGATGAGCATCGGGACCCAAAAGCCGGCTGGCGCTCTCGACCCGTGATCCATCGATCCACAGGCGGGTCTTGGTCGGATCCTCACTTCCGATCTCCCATGCCTGGAGTGGTCCTGTTCGCTCCCGGCCGGGAGTAGTTTCCACCGCCAGTTCGGTCACCGTGACTGCGCCAGAGATCCGGTCAAGGCGGAAGTTGCGCTCAGCGGAGCGCAGGTGATCAAAGCCTGTGACGTACCAGCGACCCCTCTGGAAATCCAGGCGCCACGGATCCAGCGTTCGCTCCTGATCGTTGTAAGTGAAGACCACCGAGCGTTTGCTGGTGATCGCTTCAAACAAGGGAGTCAGTGCCGGGTCAACCGGGAGCGAGGCGACTACGCCCGATGACATTTCCGAGCTGGCCGGGCTTGGCGTGCTGGGGCTGACAGCGAGGTGGCCGGCCGGGTCGAGGCCCCCAAGCTTCCACAGTGCTTCGCGATCCTCCAGGCCCTCCAGTCGCACCGTGAGCGATGCCAAATGCAGAGCGGCCAGCTCATCGGGTTGCAGACCCGGGTCGGGCAAATAGTACTGATCGGGATCGATGCGATAACCGTCGATCGGCGGATCGGTGGTTGGGACCTTCTCGACTGTCAACGGGATGCCCAGAACCCGCAGGTCGTCCTTGTCCCGCTCAAACGCACGATGAAACGCTGGACCGGGCGGAGGGTAGCCCTCAACTTTTCGACGGATTTCCTCGGCGGTCAAGAGTCGCCGGGTGTCGAGGAGCACCGCCGTCAGATTGAGCAGACGCTCGAGCTTATTGACCGACATGACGAGATAACCCTAGCCAGCGGCGAACCGCCTGCGGTTACAGGCTCTCTATTAGCTTGGCCACCCGGTCGTCTTCGCTTCGGAACGGATCTTTGCACAAGACCGTGCGCTGGGCCTGGTCGTTCAGCTTGAGGTGCACCCAGTCGACGGTGTAATCCCTCTTGCGTTCCTTGGCCCTACGAATGAAGTCACCGCGCAGCTTGGCCCTGGTGGTCTGCGGGGGCTGATCGACGGCGGCGAACATGTCCGAGTCATCAAGCGTTCGCTCAACCAGATCTCTGGCCTGAAGTCGATAGAACAGCCCCCGATGGCGAGAAATATCGTGGTATTGCAGATCCATCAGCGCCACCCGGGGGTGTGACAGGCTCAGCCCGTGCTTCTCACGGTACGCCTCGATCAAGTTGTGTTTTATTACCCAGTCGAGCTGTGAGTCCAGCTTGAGCGGGTCGCTCTCCAACTGCGTCATGACGTGTTCCCACATCTGCAACGCCCGCTGCTCGTCCTCGGGGAGTCCGTGAGTGGCGGAGTATCGAAGTGCCCGGTCGAGGTACTCGGACTGCATCTCAAGCGCAGAAATCTCTCGCCCGTCAGCCAGTCGTACCCGTCGGGTCAAGGTGAGGTCGTGGCTGATCTCCCGGATTGCCCGAATCGGGTTTTCCAGGGTGAAGTCTCGAAGAATACATGACGGATCTTCAACCATTCGGAGTAGTACAGCCATCACACCAACCTTCAGATAGGTGGTGTACTCACTCATGTTCGAATCGCCGACGATCACATGGAGTCGCCGATAGTGCTCGGCGTCGGCATGCGGTTCGTCCCGGGTGTTGATGATCGGACGCGAACGGGTTGTCGCCGACGAGACGCCTTCCCAAATGTGTTCGGCCCGTTGGCTCAAGGCGAACATCGGGCCCCTTGCCGTCTGCAGCACCTTCCCGGCACCGGCGTAGATTTGTCGACTCACCAGGAACGGAATCAGGATCTCGTCGTAGTGATTGAGTTCATCGGTTCGGCTGGTCAGATAGTTCTCGTGACAGCCGTACGAGTTGCCGGCCGAATCGGTGTTGTTCTTGAACAGATGAACGGTGCCCCGGATGCCCTCATCAAGCAGACGGTCTTCGGCCGAGCTGAGTAATTCCTCAAGGATTCGCTCGCCCGCCTTGTCATGGACGACGACCTCACCGATCGAGTCGCACTCGGCGGTGGCGTACTCAGGGTGCGAACCAACATCCAAATAGAGACGAGCTCCGTTAACGAGAAAGACGTTGGAGGAGCGGCCCCATGACACGACCCGTCTGAAGAGATAGCGGGCGACTTCGTCCGGACTGAGTCGGCGTTGTCCTCGCAGCGTACAGGTAACCCCGTATTCGGTTTCGAGGCCATAGATGCGGCGTTTGAACACAGCTACCAACTTACTCCCCAGCGTTCAGCGACGCAGATCGGGATGCTCTGAGTCGACTCAGTGGAAGGCCGATGCCGGCAGGTCTACACACAAGCCGGCACCAACATTCATGCCAGCAGCTCGTCGATCTCGCCGTTCTCCAGTCGCCGGAAGCACCGCCCACCGTCGAGACGATCAAGTACCGCTACTTCAAGCTCACCGCTGCTCAGCGAACGATCATCACCGGCCAAGGCCGAAACGGCGGCCTGTAGAGCGCCGTCGAGCGCCATTCCGGCGGCGTACGAAGCTCCCAGTCGCTCACGAATTGCTTCGGCTTCACCACCAAGCACGGCAAACCCGTCCTCATCACTGACCGAACCGTCGTAGCGGATGTGGAACAAGCGGTCGCCGGAGGTGTCGAATCCAACCGAGGCGACGAGAATCTCCACTTCCAACGGTTTGGTCTCGTGGGTGAAGATCTGACCGAGCATCTGGGCGTACTGATTGGCCAAGGCTTGAGAGTCGACGTCATCTCGGGAATAGGTGTAGCCCTTGATGTCGGCGTGACGAATACCGGCGATCCTCAGCTGGTCGTACTCGTTGTAGCGACCGACACCGGCGAAGGCAATACGGTCATAGATTTCCGAAACCTTTCGCAGATTCCGTGATGGGTTCTCGGCACAAAGCAGCATGCCGTCGGCAAACTCGACCGCAGCCAGGCTTCGACCACGGGCGATGCCCTTCTGGGCGAAATCCGCCCGATCTTTCATCAGCTGCTCGGGAGCAACATAGAACGGCATGTTCATCAGGCTTGACCTCCCGTAGCCGTGGCGTTCTGTTGGTCAGAGAACTCTGCGAGCACCCGCTCAAACCGCCCGGCGACATCCGACTCGTCCAACTCCTGATACCCGTCGGCCGAGATGGTGGCGACGATGGGGTAGATACCTCTCATGCTGTCCGGTCCACCGGTGGCCGAATCGTCATCGGCAGCGGCGAACAGCGCCCGAATCATCAGGTCAACGGCATCGCCCTGGCTGAGATCGTCACGATGACCCATTTTGATCACCGTCCTGGCAAACAGACTTCCGCTCCCGGAGGCCACAAAGTCTTCCTCCTCGTAGCGTCCACCTGTCACGTCGTAGGCGAACAGCCGACCGTAGTTACGGCGGCGATCGAACCCGGCGAAGATCGGAACTACCACTAGACCCTGCATGGCGGCCGGCAGGTTGCCTCGCAACATTTGCGACAGCTGGTTTGCTTTGCCTTCCAACGAGAGTGGATGGCCTTCCACCTTCTCGTAGTGTTCCAACTGAAGTTGAAACACCTTTACCATTTCGAGCGCCGGCCCGGCAGCACCGGCGATGGCCACACCGGACCACCGATCAGCCGGAAACACCTTCTTCATGTTCCGGTGGCTGATGAGGTTGCCGGACGTGGCCCGACGATCACCGGCGATGATCACACCGCCGTCGTACTTGGCCGACACCACAGTTGTTCCGTGGGTGATCTCCGGCGACCCCGATGAGCTGGTGGAGGCGCCGTGCGAATGGTCGGACGACACGAGGCCGGTCTTTTTCAGCAACGCCTCGAAGCTGGGTCCAGGATCATCAGTGGGATCAAAAACTGGAAAGTTCATACAGCGGCCCAGCCTAGCGGAGCCATCCCGGCCTTCGAGCGACCGCCTGACGGAGACTCCGCATCCGCCAACTACGCGCTATTGGCCACCTTTTTGAATGTAGCTCTTGACGAAGTCCTCGGCGTTGGTTTCCAGCACGTCGTCGATTTCGTCGAGCAGGTCATCTAACTCGGCTTTGAGAGCCTCGCCAGACTCGCTGCCGGCCGGAACGTCCTCTACGACCTCTTCTTGAGACTCAGGTTTGGGCTTTCGCTTCTGTTCTCGTTCAGCCATTTTCGTTCTCCTCGTCGGGGCCTACCCCGGGTGGGGACAACCGATCAGATTCTCCTCGGCCCATCCGCCTATGCACCTAGTTTGTCCAGTAACTCGATGACGGATGCGCTTTCGTCCAGAATAGTTGCCACGTGTGACGCAGTACCACGATTAGGCTCCAACATCGGTACACGTCGCAGCGGATCCTCGCCGACATCAAACACGATCGAATCCCAGTTGGCCGCCACGATGTTGTCGGCAAACTTCTGGAGGCATCGACCACGAAAATAGGCTCGTGTGTCTTCAGGGGGCTCGGTTGTCGCCACTCGAGCCTGATCGTCGGTCACCAACTGCTCAAGCCCGGCCCGAGCGGCAAGAGATTTCGCCGGTCGAAGATCATGGTATTGAAGGTCGAGGGCCCGCAGCCGAGAGTCATCCCACTCACAGTCGTGACGCTCCATGAAGCCTTCGAGTAGCCGTTGTTTGGCCACCCAGTCAACCCACGGAGCGACGGAAACGGGATCGGATTCAAGACCCGACAAAACACGCTCCCACCGTTCAAACACCAGCTTGCCACACTCCTCCCCCACGGCCTCCAACCCGTGACGGTCGGCCCACGACCTCGCCTGCTCCAGTAGCTTCCACTGAATCTCGATTGCGGTCGCTGTAGAACCGTCATCCAGCGTCAGCGGCTTTTTCAAACTCAGGTCATGACTGACGGCATGCATCGCCTCGACCGGCTGATCCAAAAGGATTGGGCTGTCATAGGCGCCGTCCTCCAACATGGCGAACAGGATGGCGCTGGTGCCGACCTTCAACAGCGTGGCGTTCTGGGCCATGTTGGCGTCACCGGCAATCACATGCAGGCGACGATACTTGTTGCTATCGGCATGAGGTTCGTCCCGGGTGTTGACGATGGGACGTTTCAGCGTTGTCTCCAGCCCGACCTCTTCTTCGAAGTGCTCGGCCCGCTGGGTCAGCTGATACGGAACGTCGCGGGCGGTGACACCGGGAAGCTCGCTGCCGACCTTTCCCGAGCCGGTGAACACCTGCCTGGTGACAAAGTGAGTCGTAGCCAGCCCAATGATCTGCCCGAACGGCAAATTCCGGTCCAGCAGGTAGTTCTCATGGCAGCCGTAAGCGTTGCCCTTGCGGTCGCTGTTGTCTTTGTAGATGACAACCTCCTGACCTGGAGGCAAAGCATCACCCGCCGCCAACATGGAGTCGGCCAGGATCAGTTCGGCCGCCCGGTCATACAGCACCAGCGACAGCGCGTCGCGGCACTCGGGAGTGGAGAGTTCCGGGTGGGCGTGATCGACGTAATATCGGGCCCCGTTTGTCAAGACGGCATTGACCAGGTGGGTCTCAACCTCCGGCGGCATGGCGAAGTCCGGGGCCAACGCGTCTCGGGCGTCAGCGCCTGGCGTCTCGTCAATGAAGTCCCAGGCGATCGGGGCGGTTCGGTCCTCGACACTGCCCACGTCGGACCCCACATAGGAGTTGATGAGCAGTGACGAAGCCGAGACCGGGTTCCAATCCGCTGAGCCACGGACCATGATCCCGTACTCGGTTTCGATTCCAACGATCTTGTTGACAGCCATAAAGCCCTGTGCGCTGCGACGAGGAGGCGCTTAGAGATACTGTCCGGTGGCTACCTGTTCGATGGCCCGTCCGCCGGATTTCTCAGCACCTGATGGACCTACCAGCGTACGGACATAAACAATACGCTCACCCTTCTTGCCGGAAATCTTGGCCCAGTCGTCGGGGTTCGTGGTGTTCGGCAGGTCCTCGTGCTCCTTGTACTCCTGGGTCACGGACGTCAGAAGGTCTTCAGTCTTGATTCCCTTTTCCTGTGATCCAAGGAAGCGCTTGATGGCAAGCTTCTTCGAGCGACGGACGATGTTCTCAATCATTGCGCCGGAAGCGAAATCGCGGAAGTACAGAATCTCCTTGTCGCCGTTCTGGTAGGTGACTTCAAGGAACCTCGTATCGTCGTCAGCCCGGTACATGAACTCGACTGCGGAGTCGATCATGGCGGCCAGCGCACCCTCGATCTCGCCGTGTTGGCGCAGCTCGGAGTCGTGGATGGGAATCTCTTTGGTCAGGTAGTTGGCGAAGATGGACCGGGCCGAATCGGGCTCGGGCCGCTCAATCTTGATCTTCACGTCAAGACGGCCCGGCCTCAAAATGGCGGGATCAATCAAATCCTCGCGGTTGGAGGCGCCGATCACGATTACGTTCTTCAGCGTCTCGACGCCGTCGATCTCGGCCAGCAGCTGAGGCACGATGGTGCTCTCGATATCAGAGCTGATGCCGCTGCCCCTGGTGCGGAACAATGATTCCATCTCGTCGAAGAAGATGATGACCGGCCAGCCTTCAGCTGACTTTTCCCGAGCCCGTTGGAAAATCAAACGGATCTGACGTTCAGTCTCGCCGACGTACTTGTTGAGCAGCTCCGGACCTTTGATGTTCAGGAAGAAGCTCCGGGTTTCATGGTCACCGGCGACCTCAGCCACCTTTTTTGCCAGTGAGTTGGCCACCGCTTTGGCGATGAGTGTCTTACCGCAACCAGGCGGCCCGTAGAGCAGAATTCCCTTGGGGGCCGGTAGTTGATGCTCGGCGTACAGATCGGCATGAAGGAACGGAAGCTCGACCGCATCGACAATCGTTTCAATTTGGTCGTCGAGGCCACCGATGTCGTCATAGCTGACATCGGGCACCTCCTCCAGGACCAAATCTTCCACTTCAGCCTTCGGAAGTTTCTCCACCAGAACCGAAGACCGGCCATCCAGCAGCATCGAGTCGCCGGCCCGTACGCCGGTTCCCACCAGATGCTCGGCCAGATCGACTACTCGTTCTTCGTCGGCTCGACCGACGATAAATGCCCGCTTGCCGTCGGGGAACATTTCTTTGATGGTGACGACCTCGCCGGACTGATCCGGTTCCCGCACCATCACAACGTTCAACGACTCGTTCAACACCACCTCGGCGCCCCGGACCAGTTCAGTGACCTCGATCGACGGATGGGCTTCAACCCGCATCTTGCGGCCGCTCGAGTAAACATCGACCGTACCGTCGTCATTCGGGCCCAGAAGAGTGCCATAGGCGCTGGGCGGCTGAGTGAGCTTGTCGACCTCCTCGCGAAGCGCGGCGATGTGTTCCCTGGCCTCTCGGAGGGTGTAGGTCAGCTTCTCGTTCTGGCTTACCGCCTGAGCGAGCTGTCCTTTGGTATCGAGCAACCGCTCCTCTAGGGTGCGGACACGTTTTGGTGCGTCTTGAAGGCGCCGACGTAAGGCGACAACCTCGTCTTCCATCGCGGCAAGCTGGCTGTGCAGCTCCTCGACTTCGGCCAGATTGTCCGGCGGCTGAGCTTCATTATCTGCGGTCCCGACGGCGACCACCTCCTCTACCAGGTCTTCGTACGGACCCTACACCTCTTGTCGGCTCGATGCCGAATGCGTCAAGCAAAGGCTTGCCATAGCTTTCGTTCATCGTTTCATCCTCGCAAGCATGGCGTTGTTCGATTGCCTCACGTCGCCTGGTTGATGTAACCAACCGACCAGACGATATATGCCAGGATTCGGGCTTCTTCCTTCCACGCTTCATAGCGACCCGATGGCCCGCTGTGCCCGGACTCAAGGTCGGTCCACAGCAGAATCGGTTTGTCCGAGACCGACCGCTCCCGCAGTTTTTGCACCCATTTGGCTGCTTCCCAATAGCTAACCCTGGTGTCGTTGAGCCCGGCAGTGGCCAGCACCGACGGGTAGCTGAGTGCGTCCACGTTGTCGATCGGAGAGTAGGCCCGCATGTCGCTGTACGCATCCTCGTCCTCCAGCGGGTTGCCCCACTCCTCCCACTCGGTGACGGTCAGGGGTAGCTCCGGGTTAAGGATCGTCGTCAGAGCGTCTACGAAAGGCACCTGGGCGACGACGGCTTCGAACCGGTCCGGTGCCAGATTCATGACCGCGCCCGCCATTAGCCCGCCAGCAGATCCTCCTCGCAATACGAGTTGCTGCGGTGTCGCCACCTCGGTGGCGACCAGGTGATCGGCCACCGCGACAACATCGGTGAACGTATTCATCTTGTTTGCCATCTTGCCGTCCAGGTACCACTGCCGGCCCATCTCTCCTCCACCTCGCACGTGGGCTATGGCAAAGACAAAGCCTCGGTCGAGCAGGGAGAGCCTGGCGGTTGAGAAGGCCGGATCCATTGACGCCTCGTAGGAACCGTAGGCGTACAACAGCGTCGGTCCGGGCCCGTCGGCCCTGTCAGTCCGCTGCACCATGCTTACCGGTATCCGGGTGCCATCTGTTGCCGTGGCCCAAACTCGATCGGTGCGATAGGCGTCAGCGTCGTAGCCTCCCATGACCTCTTGCTGCTTCACCACCGAGCGCTCACCTGTTTCGGGGTCAAACACAATGACCGATGGCGGCGTCACCATCGATGAGTAGCCGTAGCGCAACACCGCAGAGTCGAAGTCCGGGTTCGCTCCCGGCCAGGCGGTTGACACCGCCTCCGGCTGCTCGACCAACTCGTATTCGCCGGTCTCCCACACCCGTAACCGAATGCGGGTGGTTCCCGCCGAACGCTCATAGAGCGTGAGATGGCGGCGGCAGACGTCGATGTCACCAATAGTGACGTCGTCGGACCCGGCAATGAGTTCGCGCCAGCTCTCCGGACCTGGTGATGTTTCAGGTGCCTCCACAACTCTGAAGTTCAGGGCGGAGTCGTTGGTGAGTATGACGAACCGCTCCTCAGCGTGAGCGACGCTGTATTCAACCCCCTGTTGTCTGGGGGCAATCACGCGCTTGTCTTGGGTCGGTTGGTCGGCGGGAATCACCCAGACCTCATCCGTCACCTTCGATGACATCGCGATCTGGATGTAGGAGTCGTCCTTTTCCCGACCGACGCCGACAAAGAACCGCTCGTCGGGCTCGTCATGAATCAACGCATCGGGTTCGGCCGACGAGCCAAGCTGGTGCCGCCAAACCTGATAGGGCCGATTGGCCTCATCGGACCGGATATAGAAGAACGTGGTGTTGTCCATGGCCCAGGCCGAGCCATAGCTCAGACCCTCCAGATTCAACGAGGTGTCGGAACCATCGCCGAGGTCACGCAGTACGGCGCTGAATCGCTCGTCGCCTTCTCGGTCATAGCCCCACAACAACTGGTTGTGGTCAGGCGACACTTCGAAAATGCCGATCTGGAAGAACGGATCATTCCCGGCCTCGACGTTCTCGTCGAGAAGCACCTGCTCGTCGCCGGCTAGATCGGGCCCCGGCTCCTGACCATCAGCCATGAGAGTAAGCAGATCCACCATTTTGCCGCCGCCCGCTGGACCCAACGGCCGCCGACAGTGGATGGGGTAGGCCTGCCCTTCAACTGTGCGGCTGTAGTACACCCAGTCGTCGCGGATGACGGGCACCGAAAGGTCGGTCTCTTTGATACGTCCCTTGATTTCGGCGTAGATCTCGGCTCTGAGCTCGTCCGTTGGACTGAGGACATTTTCGGTATAGCGATTCTCGGCTTGAAGATGATCGAGAACCTCGGGGGACTCCTTGTCCTCCAGCCAGCGGTAGTCGTCGACAACCGTATCTCCCCAGTGGGTTCGCTCGTAGGTTTCTTTGCGGGCCTGCGGCGGCGAAAGTGGCTCGGAGCCGTCGGCGGGCGATTGTTTCATAGCCGAAGAGCTTAGACCCGATTGAAGACCGGGGACGCCATGCTTGTGGATGTGAAGGCAAGTGACCGATCAGGGCCGCAACCGCCAACGCTTCACCAAAAAGATCGCCTAGCTGGATAAACAACCCAGTCGTACTGCGTAGCCTCGCTGGTCAAGTACCCTTGGCAAAGTTGGCCACTTAGCGTATTGCCAATGACACGCCTGGTGGCGGAACATCGGTGACGGAACGTAGGCTTGTTCTACCGACATTGTCACCATCGGTCAACGACCTTCACACAATTGTTTAGGCATCGCCACCGGCACCATGGAGCTGTAGTTGTTCTGGCGAGAACGGTACAAAATAGCCTCGAGCACCCTGCTGATGATGGGCGCCGTCTTGGCCGTCCTCGACTTCTTGGCCCGCGACCCGGCTCAGCGAGGCACTTCGGTGCTGTACCTGGGCCTGGCCCTGGTATTCGCCGGAATCTGGTCGTTCTTCACCGACTGGGACCGACTAGCCCAGCCGTTTCGACTGCTGCCGGCGCTGGCCCTCCTCGGAGCAATGGTGGCTTCGATCTACTGGGCTCAGGCCGCAGACACGTCACACGCCGTCATCGGATTCGCCGCCGCCTCGGTACTCATCCTCGCCTACATCGGCTTCGTGCTGCCGCCAGGCTCCTCGCTGCTGTTCAGCCCACTGGTAATCGGCGTCGTTCTGCTGGCCAACCGCCAGGAGGCTTTTCGGGTCAGTCTAGCCGTACCCCTCATCGGCGTGCCGGTGGCCGCTGCTGTCGGTGAGCTGATTTCAGCGCTGGTCGACCGAAGCCTTCGAACCGCCCGGTGGTTCTCCTCCCGTACCGAACGATTGGCCCGCCTGGACGACGTTCTGCGTCGTTTCCGTCGGCCTTCCACTCTGCCCGAGGCAGCCGAAGAGGTCGCTCAGGCAGCGAGAGAGATCTTCGAAGCGACCCGGTCCACGGTTGTACTTCGCGATGTCAGCGGCGGTCTGATTCCGGTCACCGTGGGGCCCTTCAGCGGGGAAACCCCGGATGCCGAGACCGCGGTACTGGTAGCGGAAGCAATCGGAGGCGATGAGCCTCGTCTTGTGCCATCCGGACGTGAGACCATGCTGGTTCTTCCACTTCCCGCCGCCGACGTTCCTGCCGGAGCGGTGGTAGTACACCCGGTCCCCAACGAAGATCCGGCTTACACCGTTGATCTCGCCCGGTTGTTCGGCACCCAGGTCGGAATCGCAATTGAGCACCTGTTCGTCATCAATCAGTTGGAGCGGGCCACCACCCGCGACGAGCTGACCGGAATCGGGAACCGCAAGCATGCCGACGCCCTGCTCAACTCGCTCGATGGCGGTGATGCGCTGATTTTGCTTGATCTCGACGGCTTCAAGGCGGTCAATGACACCTACGGCCACGCGGCGGGTGATCAGGTGCTGTTGGACCTCGGACACCACCTACAGCAATGCCTTCGTGATTCCGACACCTCAGCACGACTCGGTGGTGACGAGTTTCTGGTTGTGGCGCGACGAGCCTTCGCCGACCCGGCAGCCGTGGCCAAACGAATCCTCAGGGGATGGGCCGACGCCGGTCACTCCACCACGCTGAGCGCCGGGGTCGCCCTGCATGACGACCAGGTTGATGTCGCCGAAACCTTCGACCGCGCCGACCAAGCGCTATACCAAGCCAAAGAGGCCGGAAAGAACCAGGTCCAGTTGTGGTAGCTCAGCCCAACTCGGCGGTGACCGACTGTGCTGAGGATTCGCCCGACCCGGCCTGAGGGTTCAACGCCACAATCTTGGCGTCGACCTCGTCTTTGATACCGGCCAGAGGCAGAACGTTCAGCACACCCTGACCTTGGCGGACAAGATCAATCAACTCTTCGCCGCTTCGGGTGAGCACAGACGTAGAGCCGTGAATGACCAGATTGGCTGACGCGATGTCTTCACCCAGTTGTTCCCGCATGAAAGTAAAGACCTCACGCACCGACTCCAACCGGATTCCGGCGTCCAGCAAGGTCTTGATGACCTTCAGCTCAAGTAGGTCCTTGTAGGAGTAACGCCTCCGAGATCCGGAGCCTTGAGCATCGGACACCGACGGACGAAGCAGATCGGTTCGGGCCCAGTAGTCCAACTGGCGGTAGGTGATACCTACGATCTCAGCTGTGCGCTTACCCGAGAAACTAGCTTCTACTGACATTGGATGTAGTCTCCTCGCCACTTCAAGGCAGTAGCCGCCAAAGTCATCGATACATGCCCCGCGCAGCGATACTACGAACAACGTAATTACGGGCTGCGTATTTGCCTGTCTATGATCGTAGTAAGCTGCGCGCGTAGAGTCAATGATTCGCGCGCACAGCGTCAATTTTCTCTCAATCGGATAACCGATCAGTTTCATGGATCCTCTACTGACAGAGCTACTGCAGGCCGCCTTCGGCCAGCCCGTTCCAACGGTCCTGACCAACACGGATGCCGGGCAGGACCACGGCGTCTTCAGCCACGTCCGACGGCTGCAACTCGAACCACCGACAGCGTCAGTTGATCTACCGAGGTACGTGGTGGCAAAGCTTCCGGTTGAGGGACCTAACGGCACGGCGGCAGCCAAGTCGGGGGCATACCGTCGCGAGGCAGAGGCCTACCGTCGGCTACTACCCGGTTCACCCGTGGATGTACCGAAATCCTTGGCCATCGTCAACAGCGCCGATGATCGGTTTTCGTTTCTTTTGGAGGATCTGACCGGGCTACGCCGAACCGATCAACTGGATGGGTTGGACACAGTGGACGCACATGCGGTGTCCACCGTGCTCAGCCGATTCCATCAGCACTGGGCCAGCAGGCTGGGAGAGATCGAGCTGCCCTCCATTGGCCGCACCATCACCTCACAGTTGGGCAGAGCATCTCTCGATGCCGGACTGGCCGAACTGCGAGCCCAGTGGGGTGATGGCATCGAAGACGAATCGGTGAGAGCATTCGAGCGCCTGGTGGGCGTGGCGGGAAACATCAGCGGCAAGAACACCAACCACAACAATCTGACTCTATGCCACGGCGATCCTCGTGCAGACAACATCGTGTTCGCCCCCGACGGCCGTCCGATCATCTTCGATTGGCAGCAGGTGGTCATCCAGCCAGGAGAGTTCGACCTGTCATGGTTGGCGGCAACGAGCCTGGACACCGCAGCCAGACGTTCTTGTGAGCGGTCGCTGGTGGAAAGCTACGGAGGGAGCTTCAAGACCTACCGAGCCGGCTTCGCAGTACCGGCGTTGCTGGTCCTGCTACTAATCCAGAGGCAGCTGCCTTCACCCCGCCTTCGACAGGTCGCGGCCATGAGTGTTCGCAGAATCGGCCAAGCCCTTGTCGATCTCGAGGTGGCGGAGCTACTCGACGGGCCCTAGCCACGGTTCCTGGTTGAGATGCTGCAGCGACAGCAGCTCACAGGCCGGGTCGAGCCCGGACTTAATCCGGAAGAAAGTCCTCGGGATTCACCTCATCGAGAAATCGACGCAGCTCGAGGACCATTTCTTCTTCGTCACCCTGATCATCAGACTGTGGCTCCTCGATACCGGCCTGCTCAACCAGGTCTTCGTCGGCGAAAATGGGACTTCCGGTCCGAGCGGCCAACGCCACCGCGTCGGAAGGTCGAGCCGAAATGATCTGATTTCCTCCCGACACGTCTTTGAGGTGAAGCTCGGCGAAGAACGTGCCGCTTCGAAGCTCGGTCACCACGACCCGATCAAGGGCCGCCCCAAGACCGTCGATCACTTCTGCAAACAGATCGTGGGTCATCGGACGCGCCGGCGGCTCCCCCTGGAGGGCGAGATCGATGGCGTGGGCTTCAGGGCCGCCGATATAGATGGGAACAATCCGACGACGACCTGTCGATTCTCTGAGAAGCAGAATCGGTGTGTTGGCAGGCATCTGTACCCGGACCCCGACAAGTTCCATTTCAACCGTCATATTCAGGTCCTAACCGCCGGACCGCCTTGGGCTCGGCGCTGCTCAGGATCGCAAAATCCGTTTGGGCGTGAGGGGCGTCGATCACTTCCGTTAGTCCTGTCGAGTGAGAGCCAAATAGACCAGTTTGAATTTGCCTACCTGCACCTCATCGCCATCCGACAGGTCCTGCTCTTCGACCCGTTCCTGGTTGATGTAGGTTCCGTTCAAGCTTCCGGCGTCGTACACCACGTAGCCGCCGCCGTTGCGTCTCACCATGGCGTGGCGGCGGGAGACCGTGACGTCGTCTAGGAAGATGTCGCTTTCCGGGTGACGTCCTATGGAGATCTCTTCGCTGTCAAGGGCGATGCGACTCCCCTTCTTTGGACCCTGACGGACGACAAACATCCCGACGGTTCCCTCGGGAAAATCAACATCCACATCAAGATCAGCCAATTCGGGATCTTGGGGAAAATCGAATGCCTCGGTGGAGTCGACGTCCGAGCGGTCGTGAAGCGGCGTGCCGCACGAACTACAAAATCGGGCCGCAGCCGGATTCTCGTAACCGCAGTTGGGACAACTCGAGGCCATTCTAGCCTTCCGTCAATTCGGCGTAGCCGGCCGCGTCCAAGAGGGACTCGACCGCCGCAGCGTCAGCCAACTCGACGACGAAAATCCAGCCCTCACCGTAGGGATCGGAGTTGAGCTTGTCCGGTGTGTCGCCGAGATCTTCGTTGACCTCCACCACGGTTCCGGTCAAGGGTGCGTAGATGTCGGAAACCGACTTGGTTGACTCGACCTCACTGATGGACTGGCCGACTTCGACTTCCGCCCCTACTTGTGGCAAGTCGATGAACACGATGTCACCGAGTGCGTCCTGGGCGTAGTCGGTGATCCCGACCTTGGCTCGGCTCCCGTCAAGGAGAATCCACTCGTGATCAGTCGAATAGCGAAGATTATCCGGTATCAACATTTCCACTACGCTAGCCGAGCCGAACCTGACTCTGCACATGCTCGAAGATCTGAGTTCGGGGCGCCGACCGGCGCTGATCAAAGCCCGGCCGAACGCCCGTCAGCGAGCCGACGGCCCACCAGGCCGCATGATGAGTCCGGACGCAGCGTGTGAGAACAGGCGGCGAGCAATCAACCAGTTCGGCCTCGGACATGGGGCAAATACTGAAAGACTGTGGCGTACCACCCATAGGCCAGGCCGGGCAGGGCGAAGATCCAAGCCAGCCAAGCCAAGACGGGAGCGTAACTCAGCTCGCTGCTGGCCCCCAGGAACATCGGCACGGCGAACATTAACAAGAACGCACCCGTCTTACCTTCCCAAGTGACGTCGATCCTTGAAGGGCCCCTGGTTGCTGCTATCACGGCCAGAACAACCGTCACCGCTTCTCGCAATAGCGCCGCCACCGCCACAGCTACAGGTATCGACGAGACCAACATGAGACTGGGAACGGCAACCACGAACAGCAGACGATCAACAACCGGATCGAAGGCGGCGCCAAACTCGCTGCGCTGGTCGAGTCGCCGGGCAAGCCAACCGTCAACCCAATCTGTAGCTCCGAGCAGTCCCAGCAACCACGCCGCAACCCCACGGTTCTCAACGCTGAACAGCAACCACAGGAATAGCGGGATACACAGCAACCTCAGCAGAGTGAAGGCATTGGGCCAGGTGAGAATCGGGCCCCAGGATCGGCCGGCCTCAGCGGACGTAGAGGGCGACGCCATTATCCAAATTGTCATATTGCAGAACAAACTCCAGCTCTTGAGCCATCCGTGCATCGAAGTCCTGACGGCTCTCCGGTGTTCGGTCCGGCAAATCGCGGTCAACAGTCAGGACCGCCCTGGTGAAGTCCGGAAAACCCATGTTGCTCGTTATCGGGGCGATGTCAGTGGCCAACGGATACAACCACGGCCGGTTCGATAGCTTCACCAGAGCCGACGGCGACGCCCTGACGGGAGTGTCAGCATCGAGCTCATCAATCGCCTCCAGAATGGCCACATCAACAGGATCCTGATCTCCCCAGGTCCAGGGCTGCTCGTAGGGCGACATCGGCGACGACACCACAAACGACAACCCGCTGGCGGCCGCCAGGGCGAACAGGATCCGGAGATCAAGAAAAACTCTGTCCACCCCCATGGTTCCCAGTCGATTGAGAGCGTAGACACAGGCGATCATCACGAAGGCCAACAGAACAGCCGACTGCTCGGCGAAGGGCGTCTGCGAAGAGCTGGTGACCAGCAGCAGCCCGGCCAACGGTGCCACCGGTAGCAAATGACGGAGCGAAAGAACGGGCAAGAAGATAACGGGGGTGAGCAGCGAGACGACGAGCGTGATGTTGTCCTGGGTCAGTAGGTCTCCCAGTGACGTCATCGGACTCCGGAGTGACCCTAGAACCGTGTCGCTCAACGTCTGTCCGTTGTATGCACTCCACGCCACGGCCAGACCGGGCTCGGCGATGATGGGCTGTCCCACAAGCAGCAAGGCCAACGACCAGACCAGTCCCACGCCGAGCGTCCAAACGCCGGACCGACGCTCACCATCACCCAGCAGTACTACGCCCCATAGGCCCACGGCCAAACCAATGTCCGCCCGACACAACAGTGCCAGGACGACACATATCCAATAGGGCACCCACTTCTTGGTCGCTCCGAAGTAAGCCGCACCGAGCAGCGCCGGGATGGCCAGAGCCCCCGGATGAAAGTCAATCGTCCCGATGCGATGCGTAGCCGGATGCAGGCAGTAGGCAAGACTGAGGGCAGAGGCCGCACCCACTCTCAGATTGGCCACCCGACGGGCAAGGCCCCAGATGGGGAGGACAGCCAGCCCCAAGGCGATGCCCTGGGCGACAACAAGCACTTTGGCCGGCTCAAACAGCAACCCGGCCAAAGCCAACGGGTACATGATGAATGACCATCGAAGCTCAAGCAGGTGAACTCCGGTACCGAACATCGAGGCTCTCGGCTCGAATCCTTGGGTGATAAGCCATAGGGCTTGGCTGTAGCCGGCCAAGTCGTCGCCCGTCATCAGTCCGTCAATGCGTTCCAAGCCCGCCCACGCAAGCGAAACCCCGAGCAGGGTGGCCAGCAACGATGGAATCCACCGATCGCCAATTCCGGCCTCCAGGCGAGCCTGTGCCCTGACCACCGCCCGGTTCAGTCGCCTACTGTTGGCCTCCCGACGAAGAACGGCCATCTAGCCCTGCTCCGCCACATCTACGACATCCAGCAGATGAGCGGCGTTGTTGGCCACTCGATTGACGGCGGTCGACACCGGACGCAGTTCAAGCAGACCATCGGGCGCCGGCACGGCCAATTGGAGAAGCTCATCTTGATCGGTGGCCGGGTCAAGCCACGAGTCCCAGGCAGTCGGGGGCACCATGACCGGCATTCTGTTGTGAACCGGCTCCATGTCGCCGTTGGCGCTGGTGGTGAGAACAGTGAACGTCTCGACCAGCTCATCCTCTAGAACTTCTCCGGCGTCGTCCTTCGGCTTCCATCGCTCCCAAAGACCGGCGAACACGAGAGGCTCGCCGTCGGTGCGGTAGATGTAGTAGGGCTGCTTGTTCTTCTGCCCCGGAATCTTGGCCCACTCATAGAAGCCGTCCGCAGGAATCAAACACCTTCGCTTGGCGAAGGCGCTTCGAAAGGCCGGCTTCTCGGCCACCGTTTCGGCCCTGGCATTGATCATCTTGGAGCCGATCTTGAGGTCCTTGGCCCAGAACGGAACCAGACCCCACCGGACGACGCTTATCGTGCGATCTCGCTCGACCGCTCGGACAATCGGAACCTCATGGGTTGGGGCCACATTGAAGTTGGCGCCCAAGGCGGCCTGATCAATGGCGGCATCAAAATAGTCGGCCAGGTCTTCCGGGCTCGATGCTGACACAAATCGACCGCACATTGCCCACAACCGTACTCGATGTAGTGGGGGCAATCGGCATGTTGACGCCGAACCGACTGGAACACGGCGACCAATGGACGGCAACGATTAGGTGCGCTCAAGAAACCAGCGGGCACCGTCGACCAGCCGCCATCCGAGGTAGGCCACCAGTGCAACCACAACAATCCAGAAGTGCCACGGAATCGGCTGCTCCGTTTGAGCGACGGCATCTCCGGCATCAAGCCTCGAGCCGCAATCGGGACATGACCCGTCCGACGCCGCCGCCGATGGGGCCAGATACTTGTCGCACGAGTCACACCACGGCATCGAGGTCGATTCTACGTGCCGACGAAGGTAGTGATTGCGTTCCGTACGATGATTTGTCGGGCTGGGGAGATTCGAACTCCCGACCTCTTGACCCCCAGTCAAGCGCGCTAACCAAGCTGCGCCACAGCCCGTGGCGACTCGAATAGTAGCGCGACACCAGCCGGGTCGGACGTGAATTGGCCAGAAATCAATCGCTGTTCAATTGCGGGAGGCTGAATCAGACCCGCCGCAGGACAAGTACGGCCACATCGTCGCCTATCGGGCCACCGGCGAAGTCTCGGGCGGCCTCAACCAACTGCTTGGTCAAGACATCCGGTGACGCCGTTGGATCGCGACGGATCATGGCGGCAATGCCATCCTCCCCGAACAGGATCTGCCCGTTTCGGGCCTCGGCCAGGCCATCGGTGTACATCACGGCAACATCGTCATGCATCCACGGCAGCTCGCGAGAGTGATACGGAGCGGTGGAATCCAACATCAACAATGGCCCGGTCGCCCCGAGCGGACGTACTTCTCGCTCGTGCCAAACAAAGGCAGCCGGGTGTCCGGCTGACGCATACCGCAACGTCTCCACATCAAGATCAAAAACCAGGACGCACAGAGAAATGAACTCCTCGCCCCTCTCCAAAACCGACAGCTGGGCGTTCAGCTGCTCCAACGCCTGACC
The DNA here is from genome assembly GCA_020628065.1 of Acidimicrobiales bacterium. Lineage (GTDB taxonomy): Bacteria > Actinomycetota > Acidimicrobiia > Acidimicrobiales > SZUA-35 > JAHELU01. The sequence continues at coordinate 21,752 of JAHDFR010000005.1, read as the reverse complement.
CGGATCACGAAACTGCAACAGGAATGCCCGAAGCAGGTACTTGGCCTGGAGCGCTGTGATCGACGGCTCAATTCCGTGACCGGTGACGTCGCCGATAACAGCCGCCACCCGGGACTCGTCGACCTTGAAGACATCGTAGAAGTCTCCGGCCATTGCCCCGCTGCCCGCTTGGTAGGCCTGACCAATCTCAAAGCCCGGAAGGTCCGGAAGATCGGATGGAGCAAGTCGAGCCGCCCACTGCAGTGGCGCCAACTGTTCCTGAGTCAGCACCTCACGGGCCTTTTGTTCAACGTCGGCCCGACTGGCCGCGATCCGGGCGATCTCGGTCTGTGAACCTCGACCCACGAGGGAAATCACCGCTGGAACCGCCAAAAGGGAAAGCACAAGGGCCGTCAAGAATCCGACGCCGGTCAACGTCACGGTCACCAGCCCGAGGGCAGCGATGGCCATGAATATTGTTGTCAGCAGGTCTCGCCGATAGTCGTTGTTGGCCAACCGCCAGATGTCAAGGTCGGTCTGATCCTCCGCCAGGCGGGTGGCAACCCTGTGACGTTGAATGGCGGCTCGGGCCCACACAACAGCGGCAGCCGTACAAACAATGGCCGCAAGGGCAGGCAGAAGCCGTTCCATGGCGTCAATGCTAGCTCACCGGCGCTGCAGCCGCCTCAGAACACCTCTAGAGCCCGACGACCCTGACTACAACAACTACTCGGAGCGTCGCCGCACCCGAATCTTGATCGGGGTCGGACCAAGATCGAGATCGTCTCGTAGGCTGCGCTCGATGTAGCGCAGATAGTGATCCGGGATGTTCCGGTTGGCGAACAAGGTGAACGTCGGCGGATCGGTGGCTCCCTGAGTAGAGTAGAGAATTCTTGCTCCGCCCGGAGCCGGCTGAGACTGCTGAGCCAGCCGAACAATATCGTTGACTTTACGGGTCGGAGCTCGGACCTGATAGGCCTCCAGTGCCGACCGGAGTGACGGCAGGATCTTCTGAACACCTTTACCGCTCAGAGCGGAAATCCGATGCACTCCGCCGTCCGGCAAAAAACCGAGCTTTCGATGCAGCTGATCGGTCAAGTCCTCTCGCTGGTCGGTTGACAGCAGGTCGGCCTTGTTCAAGATGACCACGATGGGACAGCCGGCCGCATCCACCCGTTCCGCCAGGCGCTGATCCTGCTGGGTGACACCCTCGCTGGCGTCCAATACCAGAAGGGCGACATCGGCTTTGTCAACCGCCTTCAGCGACCGGACAACCGAGTAGTACTCGGTGTCCTCGCTGATTCGGGACTTCCGGCGCATTCCCGCAGTATCGATAAAACGAACCTGCCCGATCTCTGTGTCGACCACGGTATCGACGGCATCCCTTGTCGTTCCGGGCATGTCGTGGACAACGGAACGCTCCTCCCCCAGCAGCCGGTTGAACAGCGTGGACTTACCCACGTTCGGTCGTCCGACAAGAGCGATACTGAAGGTTCGCTCCGAGGTGGCTCCGGCCTCCTCCGGTGACGTCAGACGATGGCCTGAGGTGTCAGGCTCCGGCAGGGCGTCGACGATGGCGTCCAAGAGGTCCGCCACTCCGGCTCCGTGAATGGCGCTGACCGGGAAAGGATCGCCGAGGCCTAGGCGGACCAGGTCCCAGATGTCGTTGCTCTGTCCATCGTGGTCGACTTTGTTGGCAACCAGAAACATGGGCCGGTCGCTTGAGCGCAGCACACGAGCCGCCTGGGCGTCTTCGTCGGTGACACCCACCGTGGCATCGACCACGAAGAGAACAACGGCGGCATTGTCGAGAGCGTTCTCCGACTGGCGTGAGACTTTCTGATCGAGCTCGGTGCCGCTGGCTAACCAGCCACCGGTGTCAACCACGGTGAACTCTCGGCCACGCCAGTCCGCTTCGACCGCCTTGCGGTCCCTGGTGACCCCGGGTCGTTCTTCAACGATCGCCTCCCGCCGGCCAAGAATCCGATTCAGCAGCGTCGACTTACCGACGTTCGGACGACCAACAATCACCACCTCGGGCAGATCGTGGTCAACGCCGGAGGCGTTCAGGTTTGTCGATGTCGTCATAGTCCGCAAGCCTCTCGTAGAGCGTGGCCATCGGTGGCCAGCACCTCAACAGGACGGGGAAGATCGGCCACCGACGTCCCATCCAGAAAGCGATCCCCGGAGAGGCACACATCCGGGAGTAGATAACGGTGGCCGACGGGCTCGTCAGCCAGCACATCGGCGATATCGCCACCAACAAGCAGACCGGTCACCCCGATGTTGCCGCCGAAGAATCGATTGGGAATCTCAACGAGCCGAATCCTGCCGGACTCGTAGTCTTCAACGCCGGCCAGGAGCGGTTCCAGCACCTGACGGCCGTAGGTTCCGGTCAAAATCCCGATCGGAGCCGTACGCGACGGCCCAAGGGTCACAGGTTGGGATCGATCGGGCACAGGCGACACCGTCTCACCAGATTCAACATCTGACCCAGCCACATCAATCTCTGTGCGCTGTTGATTTGGGGTCAAGGTCGGAACCATACGACCGTCCACTCGAAGTGATTCGTCCTGGCGGGGCGCCCGATAGCCGGCCGCAGGTGCGCCGTCGACCCAGGCAAAGAAGCCGTTGGCCGTGCCGAGGGCGTCGGCTTTACGTCCGCTGAACTCCAATTCGAAGTTCCGGGCCATGCCGACGCCGTCCTCGTGCATGTCAAAGGCCCCGTAGCTCTCGGCCGAAGGAAACGACCGGCCGGCCAAGAGGTAATACTCGTCGGCGAGGTACACCACCGGACGGCCGAGGGCCTCCTGGAAGACCTGCTGCCACTGCTCAACCAGATCAACCACGGCCGCGGCTTCTTCGGTGGTGTGGGGGCGCATGTCGGGCTCGTTTGAGTGGTCCGAGACTCCCAAAGGCACGACGGCAACCGATGCCAACTCCGGAAACTCGTCGCAAATGCCCAGCAACGTCTCCGCCAGAACATCTGCGTCGTTGACACCGGGGCAGACGACAACCTGGCCGTGGACCTCGATGTCGGCGTCAAGTAGTGCCCTTAGCCAGCGAAGGCTGGTTGCACCCCTCCGGTTGCGAAGCAGTGCGCTGCGATCCTCACCGTTAGTGGCGTGAATGCTCACATACAGCGGTGAGAGTCGTTCGGTGATAATCCGTTCAAGGTCGGCTTCGGTGAAGCGGGTCAGGGTGGTGAAGTTTCCGTAGAGAAACGACAGCCTGTAGTCGTCGTCCTTCAGATACAGGCTCCTCCGCATCCCAGGGGGTAGCTGGTAGATGAAACAGAAGCTGCAATGGTTGTCGCAGGTTCTGACCTGATCAAAGAGGGCGCTCTGCACCTCGATGCCCAACGGCTCACCGTCGCCCTTGTCGACGCTGACCGATCGCACAACTCCGCCCCGGTCAAGATCAAGGTCGACTGACGGGCCGTCGATCAGCAGCTGATACTGAATGACGTCTCGAGGAACTTCGCCGTTGATCAACGCCAAACCGTCGCCGGCCACTACACCGGCCGCGTCGGCCGGTGAACCGGGAGTCACCGAGAGAACCTGGGGAATGGCCACCAACTCAGGATACTGGCGGTGACAGGCGGCTCAGTCCGTTCCCTGCGCCCAAGAGCCGACAGCGACCTAAGCTGAAGCCATGGTCGACAACGTCGTGTTGTGTGCCCCTCGAGGATTCTGCGCCGGGGTGGAAATGGCTATCAAGGCTTTGGCCTGGATGGTTCGTGCTTTCGAGCCACCGGTGTATTGCTACCACGAAATAGTTCACAACAAGTTGGTGGTGGATCGGTTCCGAGAACGGGGCGTGGTGTTCGTCGACGACATCGCCGAGGTTCCACCGGGTCGGCCAATCATGCTCTCGGCTCACGGCTCGGCCCCCGAAGTCGTGGTAGCGGCCAGGGACCGCGGCAGCTACGTGGTCGATGCCGTTTGCCCCCTGGTGACCAAGGTTCACCACGAGGTCAAGGTTCGGGCCGGCAAGGGCTATCAAATCGTGTACATAGGTCACGAAGGTCACGAAGAGGCTGTCGGTACTATGGCGGTCGCTCCCGACTCGATCCACCGGGTCGAGACAGTGGACGACGTGCATCGGCTCCCCGAGTTCAACGAACCAACGGCGCTGCTGGCCCAGACAACGCTGAGCCACCGTGACTGGGCGGATGTGGCCGACGCCGCCCGCGACCGCTTCCCCGACTTGTTCACCCCGGGCAGATCCGATCTGTGCTTCGCCACCACCAATCGTCAGTCCGCTTTGATGAGCGTGGCTGATCGTTGCGACGCATTCGTCGTGATCGGATCGTCCAACAGCTCAAATACCAATGCCCTGGCCAAGTTGGCGATCGAAGCGGGTTGCGACCGGGTCTTCCGGGTCAACGGACCTGATGAGCTACCGGACGATCTCTCAGGGACGGTGGGGGTTACAGCAGGGGCGTCGGCGCCGGAAGACGTCGTCCAGGCGGTGATCAGCTTCCTAAATCCGGTCGACGGCGTGGAGGAAGTCTCGATCACCGACGAAGACGAATACTTCCCGCCGCCACGCAATCTCCGCGAACTGCTGGCCGGTGTCGGGGCGGTGGCCACCCTCGGGCTGGGCGGTCCGGTGGGCGATCACCCCGAACTCAAAGATCGCACCATCGGAGCGTCGGAAGTACTCAGCGCTCTGTAGCAATCCCCACCCGGGCCTGGGCCCGGTCAAAGAGCGTTTGCAGCGAAGTCTGAAGCTCGTCGTTCACCTGTTGAACCGTCGAGCGACGCACCCGCGACGTTCCCTCCGAAACCGGTGGCTCAATAGCCGGCCCTATGACCAGAGCGATCCGTCGAGGACGAGCCCATCGACGGCCTTTGGGCATAGCCCGCTCAGCCCCTCCGATTCCGACGGGAACGATTGGCACCTTGGCCCGACAGGCGAGAAACGCCGCTCCCTGGCGCATCTCGTTGATGACCGGGCCGCTTTGGCGGGTTCCTTCGGGAAAGATCACCAGTGGCTCGCCGCCCGCCAGTATCGACTCAGCGGCTCGTAGAGCTGCCCTATCCGTAGCCGACCGCTCAACCGGAAAGCCACCCATGGCGGTGAGGAATCCGCCCAGAACAGGAATGGCGAAATAGCTTTCAGCCCCCATGTAACGGAGAACCCTGGATGTCGTGGCCGAGGCCAGCGGTGTGTCGAGGATCGACCGATGTCCGCCGAGGGCTAACACGAAAGGGCCAGTTACAGGCACATTGTCTCGCCCCTCAACCGCCAAGCGAAACCAAACTCTAAGCACTCCGTTTAACGCCAGCCGGAGCGTCCGGAAGACACCTCGAGAGACAAGACTCATCCGGGCGGCGGTCGGAGCGGCAACTTGGCCGCTCATCAGTCCGTCGGCCCGCCGCCGGGATCAGCGACTCTTAACAACTCGACCAACCGGTTGACCACCTGATCGATGGTCAAGTCGCTGGTATCGACGGTGACAGCGCCGTCAGCTTGCCGAAGAGGGTCGTTGACGCGCTGCGAATCGTAGGCGTCGCGACGAGCCAAATCACGGGCCACAGACTCTTCGCTCACGTCGGATGTCTCCAAGGCCCGCCTCCGAGCCCGAACCTCGGGGCTAGCGGTCAAGTACACCTTCAAATCTGCGTCGGGATACACCACCGAGCCAATATCGCGACCCTCCAGCACTCCCCCGCCTCGCTGACGGGTCCACTCCCGTTGGCGAGAGACCAGTTCCCTGCGTACTCGCTGATTGTTGGCTACCTCGGAGACGCATCGGGAGACCTCCGGGCTTCGAATCTCCGTGGTTGCATCGACCCCGTCGACCAGAACCGCGCCATCGGCCCCAAGTTCGATCTTGAGGGCTTCAGCAAGTTCAGCCACCGCCTCCTCGGCGTCGGGCTCGACCCCACGGGCCAACACGGCGAAAGTGACAGCCCTGTACATGGCTCCGGTGTCCAGGTACTGCAATCCGAGGGCGTCAGCCAGCCGCCGGGCCACAGTTGACTTTCCGGAGCCCGCCGGGCCGTCGATGGCCACCACCAGGAGACTCCCGTCCTCAGCCACCTGTCTGGTTCCGATCCTGACCGGAGCCGACCTCGGAGGAGCCGTCAACCGGGCGTTGTCCCTGGAGGTTGTTGTAGCCCTGAACAGTCGGGTTGTAGCGACGAGCCATCAGACCTCCCATCAGCCGCTCGGACTTGTTGGCGTCGACGACCAAAGAGACGGTGCCTTGACGCCCTTCACCCGAATGCGAGATTCCAAGATCCAAAATGTTGACATCCAGTTCGGCCGCCAGCGTGGTGATGGCTGCCAACTCGCCGGGTCGATCCGGAATAGGAACGGCGATCTCCGTCACCTGCTCAACCGTTCCATAACCGACGGGGAGATTGAGACGCGCAGTCCGAGCCCGATCCAGCATCTGGAACAGCGCAACCTTGTCTTGGCGGTCAACCATGGCTCGAATACCTTGCAGGCGATCAACCAAGTCGTCAAGTGCGCCGACAATGGCGGTGCTGTTGGCCACACAAATATCGGGCCATATGACTGCTCGACCTGCGGAGATTCTGGTCATGTCGCGGAAGCCGCCGGCCGCCAGTCGCAGCAACGCCCGGTGCTCCACCGCGCCACCATCGGCGAGATTCATCAGGGCGGCGGCGGTCAGATGGGGAACATGACTGACCTGGGCGACCAGAGCGTCGTGGGTCGCCGGAGGCAGCGTCATCACCTCGGCGCCGAAACGACGGATAACGCCACGGACCCGGGCGAAGATCCGCTCGTCGGTCTCGTCGGTCGGGGTGAGAACCCAGACCGCTCCTTCAAAAAGGTCGGCTCGGGCACCGGCGATACCGTCCTGCTCCGATCCGGCCATTGGGTGTCCACCGACGAATCGTGAGTGTCGAACGGCGGCGCAGATCTCCGCTTTGGTCGATCCGACGTCGGTGACCATGCCGGATGTTTTCTCAAGGGCGGACTTTGCCGCATCCGGTATCGAACTGACCGGTGTGGCGATCACCGTCAGATCTGCACCGTGGTCAAAGCCAACTTCATCGGCGGCCTCCACTTCTACCGCCCGGGAAGCCGACTCACTATTGACGTCGGAGATTGAAACCCGCCAACCCTGGGCTCTCAAGGCCATGGCGATTGATCCGCCGATGAGTCCGGCTCCGATCACATTGGCCCGTTGAGCAGAGTCAATCGGATCGGCTGGTCCAACCACGTCAGTCATCTGACCCACCTCCAGCCAGGTCCGGTCTAAGCACCGTGGCTCCGCGCATGAAGACGTGATTGAGTTCGCGGCGCGGAATGTCGGTTTCCACATGGGCCAACACCCGGATACACCCGGTCAGAGCTCCGTCGACAACCATCTCCCCGACACACAACAAGGGAACATCGGCCACATCAAGCCCGCCCCGTAGACCGGTGGCCGGTGCCATGCTCACGATGTCGGATGTGGCCGAGAACAAGACGGAGATCAAGGAGTCGGCCGACAACCCGTTTTGATTCAACAGGGCTGCTACCAACTCCACTGTTCGGGTCGAAACCTCCTCGGGGGTATCAGCCTCGACCGTAGTTGCGCCGCGTATTGCTCGAACTGCCATTGGACAGGCAATCTATCGGGCCTGTGCGGTTGCCCGTTGCAGTTCCAACACTTCGTTAACCGACAACCGGCGCCAGTGGCCCGGCTTTAGCGTTCGGTCGGCTAGAGGGCCGATCCGCACCCGCACAAGCCTCTTCACCGGATGACCGACTGCCTCGCACATGCGACGTACCTGACGGTTGCGCCCTTCGTGGATGGTTATCCGAAGCAATCCTGGAGAAGGGTTGGACACTTTCGCCGGTGCCGTCATGCCGTCCTCGAGTTCTACACCCTCGCGGAGACGACGCAGCGAAGCCCGGCCGGGACTGCCGGTGATGTGAGCCAAATACTCTTTCTCGACTCCGAAACTGGGGTGGGTGAGCCGATTCGCCATGTCGCCGTCATTGGTGAGCAAGAGCAGACCCTCGGTATCCATGTCCAGCCGACCGACCGGGAACACTCGCGGTTCGCCCGGAACAATATCAACCACCGTCGGGCGGCCGTGAGGGTCCGAAGCAGTGGTGACCACGGCCGTCGGTTTGTTGAGCAGATAGGTGACAGCGTCAGGCAATGTCGAGATGACAGCCCCATCAACGGCAAGCGCGTCACCGGTACGAAGGCGGGCACCCAAGCCGACAGTGTCACCGTTGATGGCGACTCTGCCGTCACGTATGAGATCCTCGCACAGCCGCCGGCTACCAAACCCGGCTTTGGCCAGAACCTTCTGTACCCTCTCCCCCGCATCCGGGCTGCGTTCAAGGTGTTCCATGGAGTGGCCGCCGGTCTTTGCCTAATCGAGGTGGTCGAGGCTGATGGGGTCGTCGCCGTTGGAGTCTCCGGTCGGCGGGTCAGTCGGAGTGTCATCAGCGGTCGAGGCCGGTGACGGCGATACGTCTGCGGTCTCGTCGGTGTCGGTCTCAACGTCGACCTCATCAGCGTCGACGTCATCAACCTCGCCGTTGGCCTCAACCACCGGATCCTCGTCATCGGAGATACGCAGCGTGTTTTCCAGAGCCTCCAGGACTTCGGCTGAAGGCACAAAGTCTCCCAACGCCGGGAGTTGATCGATGTTGGCCAAACCCAGTCGCTCCAGAAAGAACGGCGTGGTGCCGAATAGGACCGCCTGCCCCGGTCCGGTGTCTCGGTCAACCTCGATGACATAGCCTCGTTGTTCGAGGGTCCGGAGCACGCCGTCGACGTTGACGCCACGGATGGCAGCGATTTGGCTACGGGAAATCGGCTGTTTGTAAGCAACTATGGCCAACGTCTCGAGAGCCGCGCTTGAGATGCGATTGGGCATCCCCTCCAACGCGTAGCGCTCGACGTAGGGGTACATGTCCGGATGAGTCTGATAGCGCCAGCCTCCGGCAACATAGATCAGTTGAAACCCGCGCTGTTGCTCTTCGTATTCGGCTGCCAAGGCCTGACAGAGGGCAGCTACTTCGTCGACCGGAAGCTCCACAACCTGTGCCAGCACGTCGTCTGGTAGAGGCTCCGAGGCGACCAGCACCATGGCTTCGATGGCGCGACGGGCCTCGGTGTGTATGGCGGAATGAGCTACTGACATCAGCCGTCGTAGGCGTCTGCGCCGGAAACCACTAGCTCGACCACCGATTCCTGGTCACGCTCGCCATCGGCCAGCCAGGAAACCGTCAGATCACCGAAACAGGTTGGCTGCTCCATGTCGACCATGCCCTGCTTGTAGAGCTCGAGAACGGCCAGAAAGACAACCACCACTTCGATACGTTCGGTGAGCCCTTCGGTGAGTTGCCGGAAGCTGCGGGGGCCGGAGCGGGGAAGATCGTGAACCAAATTCTCGATGGCTTCGTTGACGCTGGCTCGCGGTATCGAAACATGGTCGAGCGTAAGAGTGGGCTCGGGCTTCTCCGAAACCATCCGCAGGAAGGCCCGGCGAAGCTTCTGGCCGGTCATTGCCGCCAGAGGATCCGGCGTCAACGCCAGGAAGGGGTCTTCCAGGCCGAACTGTCGCGGCACGGTCTGCTCGGTCAACTCCATGTGATGGCGCAAAACCGAAGACGCGTCTTTGAACGTCTTGCACTCCAGCAGACGGGCCAACAGGAGATCGCGCTCTTCCCACAGCATCAGCTCCTCGTCGAGATCAAAGTCATCCTCGACGGGAAGCAGCCGCCGACACTTCAGCTCAACCAGGGTGGCGGCGATTAAGAGGAACTCGGTCGAGATCTCCAGGTCGTTCTCTTCCATTTTTGAAAGTTCGTCGAGGTAGGCGTCCACGATCTTGGCCAGCTCGATCTCGTAGAGGTCAACATCCTCTTTGAGAATCAAGTGCAACAGAAGATCGAAGGGCCCCTCGAAAACTTCGGTACGAACGGTAAACGACATTGCTGTGATTCTAGCTCACAAATCAGTGCTCACCGGGTGTCTAACCACCTAGTCTTAGCTGCATGGCAACGGAAAACCAGTCCGGTCCCAGCGGCCGAGCGTTCTCAGGCATCCAACCAACGGGCACCATCCACCTTGGGAACTATCTGGGAGCCATCAAGAACTGGGTCGACTTTCAAGACACCACCGACGGCATCTACTGTGTGGTCGACCTTCACGCCTTTTCGGTGCCAAGGGAACCGGGAGAGGTCGGCGCCGCCACTCTGGAGGCCGCCCGTGACCTGTTGGCCATCGGGATTGACCCCGAACGGTCCATTCTGTTTGTGCAATCGGATGTGCGCCAGCACACCGAGTTGGCGTGGTTCATGCAGTGCTCGGCCGCCTTTGGCGAGCTTCGACGCATGACACAGTTCAAAGACAAGAGCGAGAGCAACGACTTTGTATCGGCTGCCTTGTTCACCTACCCGGCTCTTCAAGCAGCCGACATTCTCCTCTACGACACCGATGTCGTACCGGTTGGCGACGACCAGCGTCAGCACGTTGAGTTCACTCGCGACGTGGCGCAGCGGTTCAACGCCACATACGGAGATGTGTTGGTGGTCCCCGAACATTACATTCCACCGGCCGGGGCGCGAATCATGGATCTTCAGCACCCGGAAAACAAAATGTCCAAGTCGGCGGTCTCAGAACTGGGAACCATTTTTTTCACCGATTCCGAGTCCGACATCATCAAGAAGCTGAAAAAGGCCGTGACGGACAACGACGGTGAGGTTCGATTCGATCCCGAGTCCAAGCCGGGAGTGTCGAATCTACTGAACGTTTTGGCGGTGGCCAAGGGCACCGATCCGGTCTCCGAGGCCGAGGGGTACAGCCAGTACGGACCGCTCAAAGCCGACGCAGCGGAAGCGGTCTTGGAGATCGTCCGTCCAATACAGAAACGTCGACAAGAGCTGGACGACGGCGACGTACGAGCCATCCTGGCCGACGGCGCCGACCGGGCGCGGGCCAAGGCAACCGAGGTGATGGACAGGGTGCGCGGCGCTGTGCAGCTCCTGTAAACACCGGCGCCGCTGTCAACCATCAATCGTCGTCACACTCTTTCAGCAGGAGTCCGACCTCGGGCGGCACCGACCAGCGTTGCCGGTTCAAATGATGTTCGGCCGCCCACGCCGATACGAGAGGCCTCGAACCGGCCTCGACCAACAGGCGACCTCCGATGTCGGGGTGATGGCGGTAGTCCACCAGACGTCGGGCAGCCGAGAGCCGAGCGAGCTTGGAGGATTCGATGCCGGAGGGAGCGGCAGCCCAGAGCACGGTGGCACCCGCTCGGGCCATCGTCCCGAGATCGGAAACGACTTTGCCACAGTCGTGAAGAAGTGCGGCCACCGTGGCCGAGTGTCGGAAGTCCTCAACATCGTCAAACCAGCCGGACTTCATGGCCGCGGCCTCGACCTCGCTGAGACGAGCGGCCACATCTTGAGCAACGGTGATGGCGTGTCTTTGGTCCTGTGGACTCATTCGTTGCCAAATCCCGAGCTCGCCAACGGTCAACATGGCAACAGCCCACTCCTCGTCAGACTGTTCAGGGGGACGTGAACTCAACGACCCGATGAATCGACGAACCAGATGAGACCCGGTTCGCACGCTGCTACCAATGCGCTCAGATACCGAAGATGGCATTGCGACCCGTTCCGACTAGTTGAGCCCGACTCTGGCAGCCAACGCCAGAACGCCAATCAGGGTCTTGGCGTCGGTGATCCGCCCCTCGAAACACATCTTCACCGCATCGGACAGCGAGACGGTGTGAAGCGACATCGCCTCCTCTTCCGGCCCCTGGCGCTCGAAAGGGACCGCCGACAGGTCGGTGGCGAGGTAGATGTAACCGTACTCATCACAGAATCCCGGCGAGTGGTGCATGTTGACCAGAAGCTCCATGCTCTCGGCCGCCATACCGACCTCTTCTGCAAGTTCTCGGGCAGCAGTCGTCGCCGGAGGTTCACCATCAACGTCTCGCTTACCGGCCGGTATCTCCAACATGTCGGCGTCGATAGAAGCACGGTACTGCTGGACCAACGTGATGTTCTCGCCGTCAAAAGGGATCACCGACACAGCACCGGGATGGCGGACTACATCACGCAGGTGATCGGCTCCGGAGCGGTCGGTTACGGTCAGTTGGTGGAACGCCACGACCGCTCCCTGGTGGATCAGCTGCTGGTCGGCATAGCTGAAGTCCGTGGTATCGATGCGGCCCCGCTGCTCAGCCAAAGAGCTCCGGAGCTGTCCCAGGTCTGGATCGGTCATGTTGTGGCGTGATGCTCGACCGTCAACTGTCCGTCGGTCTGACGGGTGTCAAAGCGAGCAGGGTCTTTTGCTTCGGCCCGGCTGAGGCAGGCGGCGACGAAAGCGTCGAACAATGGGGCAGGACGATTTGGGCGGCTCTTGAGCTCCGGGTGAGCCTGAGTGCCGATCCAAAACAGGTGATCGTCAAGCTCGACGAACTCGACCAACTGACCGTCGGGCGAAGTACCGGAGCAGCGGAGACCGGAGTCGTCGAATCGGGTGCGGAACCTCGGATTGAACTCGTAGCGATGGCGGTGCCGTTCGCTGATTACCGTCTCGCCGTAGATGTCGGCGACCTGCGAACCGTCCTCCAGCACGGCCACATAGGCACCGAGTCGCATCGACCCGCCCATGTCAGTCACGGTCCGCTGATGAGCCATCAGGTCGATTACGGGGTGAGGAGTGGTGAAGTCCTGATTGTCGAACTCACTTGAGTGGGCGCCGTCGAGACCCAGGACGTTCCTGGCGTACTCAATGGCCATGACCTGCATCCCCAAACACAAACCCAGACACGGAACGCCTTGCTCACGGGCAAACCGGGCCGCCTCGATCTTTCCTTCGACCCCTCGCTGACCAAATCCCCCTGGGAGCACAATGCCATCGAGTTTCCCGAGGCTGTCATGGACCATCAGTCCCTCGACGTTGTCCGACAGAACCCACTCGATGTCGAGATCAACCTCGTGTTTGAACGCCGCGTGACGCAGCGCCTCCGCCACCGACAGATAGGCGTCAGGCAGCGAAACATACTTGCCTACCACACCTATGCGAAGGGGCTTCCACGCCTGCTCGACCCTTCGAACCAGCTGTGTCCAGCTCTCAAGCTCGGGCTCAGGAGCCTCGATACCCAGCAACTGACACACCTGACCGTCGAGATCGGCATCGTGCATGACAAGAGGAATCTCGTACAGGCTCGAGGCGTCAGGGGCGTTGACGACAGCCTCAACCGGAACGTCACACAAGTTTGAGATCTTGTGTCGCAGGCCGTCTGAAATTCGACGGTCGGAGCGGCAGACGATGATGTCCGGCTGGATACCGCGGCTGCGGAGTTCGGTAACCGAGTGCTGGGTGGGCTTGGTCTTTTGCTCACCGGCCGGGCCGATGTAGGGCACCAGCGTCACGTGGACATAACAGACATTCTGCCGGCCAACATCAAGGCGGAACTGACGAACCGCTTCAAGAAACGGCAGGATCTCGATGTCACCGACCGTTCCGCCAACCTCGGTTATGACGACGTCGACGTCTTCGGTGGCCAGTCCGGATATGCGACGCTTGATTTCGTCGGTGATATGGGGGATGACCTGAACGGTCTTGCCCAGGTAGTCGCCTCGCCTCTCGGCGGCGATCACAGCCGAGTAGATCGACCCCGTTGTGGCGTTTGATGCCTGGGTCAGGCTCTCGTCGATGAACCGCTCGTAGTGGCCGAGATCAAGGTCGGTCTCGCCGCCGTCATCGGTGACGTACACCTCTCCATGTTCAAACGGATTCATCGTTCCTGGATCGACATTTATGTACGGATCCAGCTTCTGCATGGTCACCCGAAGACCACGGCTCTTCAACAACCGCCCCAGCGAAGAAGCCGTCAGCCCCTTGCCTAGAGAGCTCACAACACCGCCCGTCACAAAGATGTGCTTCGTCATACTGCTCCTAGCTCCCGAACGACTGGCACTGGCCCCAAGCTACCGCGCTCAGCCACCTCTCGGCGGACCCCTGAGCAATTCGCCTGATCCGGTCTCCCCTAGACTTGGTTGAAGTGAACTTCAACGCTCATGTTCTTGTAGCACGGCAGGTGCATACCCAGGTGCTATCGCCAGACCCTGCCCGAGGGCCTGTTGGAGCGTCTCCCGACGGCAATTTCGAGGATCTGCTGGGTTTGGGATCAGCCCTACCCGATCTGGCGTCCATCGCCCGATGTCGACTGGTACGAGATCCCGAGAACCCGGCCCTTCGCCTCGGCATTGCGCTGCACCACGCCACTGACCGGGCCTTTCACGATCACTCCTGGTTTCTGGACGCCCAAGCCCGGCTGTATGACGATCTGACCGTCGGCGGCTTGGGTCGAGGGGCGGCGCGAGCCTGCGCCCACGTCGGCGTTGAGCTGCTGATCGACGGGTACCTGCTTAGAACACGATCGGAACTGGCCGATGATGTTGTCGCCAGCTTTCGGACGATACCTATGGCCACCACATCGCTGACCGGGCTGGCCGCCGACGACAAGCAAGCCAGGTGGCGCACCTTCCTCGCCCGCTCGGCTGAGTGGCCGGAGCCGTCGGTCGAACAGTATCTGCCGACAGAGGTTGCCAGTCGCCTCTACCGCATATTGGAGCCACGCAAAAGACTGCGCTTCGAGCCGTCACAGGTCGATGTGGTCGGTTCTGTCTTTGGCCTGGCTGTGGAAACGCTTGAGACCGGGATCGACTCGCTGGTTGTTGATGTGATCGCTGAAGTGTCAGCGTCTGACCTTCCGGCCGGTCAGGACGTCAATACGCCGGGGGTCTGACCGAGCCCTATCTGCTTCCCTGGGCCTGCTCCATTAGTTCCTGGGCGTGGAGCTGTGCGGTGTCGGAGTCGGGTTGGCCAGAGAGCATCCGGGCCAGTTCGGTGACCCGAGCCTGGCTGTCGAGCAGGCGGAGATTCGAAACGGTGGCATCGGCGCCCTGCTGCTTCTCAACGGTGATATGGGCGTCGGCGAATGCCGCCACCTGAGGCAAATGTGTGACCACCAGCACCTGGTGACGATCGCCGAGGGCACTGAGCGCCCGGCCTACAGCCGAACCGGCCTGACCACCGATGCCGGCATCGACCTCATCGAAGATGAGAACCGGAGGTGCTTGGGACAGAACGCTGCGAAGGGCCAGCATCGTTCGAGCCAGCTCACCTCCGCTGGCAACCTTGGACAGCGGCTGAAGCGGAGATCCGGGGTTTGCCGCCAGTTGGAACGAGACCATCGAGCCATCATCGCCCTCGACTTCAACGCCCACTTGAGCCCTGGCCATGGCCAAAGCCGGCAGATGGCTCTCGATGGCTGCGGCCAGGTCGGGAGCGGCCTTAACCCGTGCCGCCCGGACAACGGCTTGAGCCTGACGAAGACGCTCTGTTGCTTCCTCTCGCCGTTGGTCGAGTCCAGCGGCGACGATGTCGTAGTCTTCCAACTCTTTCAGCCGCATCAGCAAGCGGTCACGCTCGGCAATGACCTCGACCAGGGTGTCGCCATACTTCCGTCGTAGATCATGGAGATCCTTGCGACGGGTCTGGATCATGTCCAGTGCTTCAGGGTCTGGATCGATACCATCACCCACCCGCCTGAGGGCGGCCGTGATGTCATCGAGGTCGGCGACGAGATCAGAAAGACGTTGGGCCTGTTCGGCAAAGGGCGCTTCGGCCTGCAGCCGGCTCAGGGCCCGAGCCAACACATCTCGGACGCCGTCGTCCTCCTGGAACAGGGCGATGGTTGAGTCGGCTGTCTCCTGATAGGCAACGGCGTTGGCCAACAGTTCAGCGTCGGCTTTCAGTTTGTCGTCCTCCTGCGGATCCGACAGGACGGCCGATTCCAATTCGTTGGCCTGGTAGCGGACCAAATCCAGTTCTCGGGCACGGTCCCGGGGGTCCCCGCCCATATCTGCAAGCTGACGGTCGATGGCCGCCAACTCCGCTTTCGCTTCGTCCAACGCGGTCAGATCGACAGATCCGAAGGTGTCCAGTGCGTCGCGCTGGGCATCAACGGCGAGCAGCGACTGGTGGGTGTGTTGACCGTGGAGATCAACCAGTTTCGCCCCCAACTCCGCCAAGTTGGCGGCCGTGGCGGGCCTACCGTTGATGTAGCCCTTGGACCGGCCGGCGACCTGGATGACCCGAGTCAGAATGTATTCTTCACCGCCGTATTCAAATCGACCGTCGATGGTTGCTTCATCGGCACCGGCTCTGACCATTCCCGGGTCAGCCCGACCGCCAACAAGCAAATTGATGGCATCAACCAGCAACGTCTTACCGGCCCCGGTTTCGCCGGTGAGGGCGATCATCCCTTCAGGCAACTCAAGACTGGCCGTGTCGATGACCCCAAGATTGGAAACCGTCAGTTCAATGATCATGTCGATCCACCAAGTGAAACTTCTCTTTCAACACCCGATGAAAGTCCCTTTGTCCGGAAACCAGTAGCTTCGCCGGCTGCTTGGCCGCTCTACACAGAACGGTGTCGCCGGGGCTCAGGTCCAACGCCGATCTACCGTCGAGCGAGAGGACCGCTCCCCTATGGCCCATAACAGTCAACGCAACATCAGTTGTCGGAGCAAGAACCATCGAGCGGTTGAAAACCATGTGTGCGGCGACCGGAGTCACAATGAGAGCTTCGAAATCAGGCTCCACTATAGGACCACCAGCTGACAGCGAATATGCCGTGCTGCCTGTTGGCGTAGCCACAATCAGGCCGTCAGCCAGATACCTGTGAAAAGTCTTACCGTCGATGGCGGTAAGCACCTCGACGGCTCGACCGCTCTCGGCCCGCAAGATCACCGCCTCGTTAAGGGCTCTCCCGATCGGCTCCTCATCACCGGATTCGGCAACTCGGAACACCTCGACCATCATTCGAGACTCTTCAGTGAGCCGGCCGGCCAACCAGTCGTCGAGGGTCTCGATCAGCTGAGCCGGCTCGACTTCGGTGAGATAGCCGAGATGGCCGCCATTGACCCCGAGAATTGCTACATCGGCGTCGCTGACCAACTCAGCCGACCTCAGCATGGTGCCGTCACCGCCAAGACTCAAGCACAGGTCCAGGCCACGACCAAAGTGTGCCTCGTCAACACCGAGTTCGGGCAGCTTCACCAACCCGGCGTCCTCGGTGGGCAGGCGAACGTCTACACGATCGGCGCACCAGGCGATCGCTTCCCGGGCAAGGCTCCAGACATCCGATCGGTACTGATGAACGACGATACCTATCTGAGGTCTTCCGCTCATGCCGATTCACCGGCTGACTGGGCCGCCCCCGACAGAGCCGCCTCTCTCACCGTGCGCTCGATCTCTTGGTCACGAGGAGAAATCGTAGGGCCATTTCGCCCCAGAAGGGTCATGAACTCGACGTTTCCCTTGGTACCGCGAGTTGAGCACGCCACCAAGCCGGCAGCGGCAAGCCCTTGAACTTCGCCGGCGGCCAGTACCTCGCGAACGGTTCGGAGCCAGATCTCGACATCAGTGATAACCCCTCTACTACGCGACGCTTCCTGACGACCGGCCTCAAACTGAGGCTTGATCAAGGCCAGAACCCGCCCAGACGGCTTCAACAGCAGAGACACCGCCGGGATGACCTGTCTAAGCGAGATGAATGACACATCAATCACCGCCAGATCGAAATTTCGCAAATCGGGTCGCTGTTCGGCCAAAGCCCTGATGTCGGTCTGCTCCAGGACAAAAACTCGAGGATGGGACCGAACTCTCTCGTGCAGCTGGTGGGTTCCCACGTCGACCGCCACAACATGGGCGGCCCCTCGCTGTAGAAGACAATCGGTGAAACCACCAGTCGAAGAACCGACATCCAAGCAGTCAAGACTGGTCGGGTCGACCCCAAAAAAGTCGAGCCCCTCAGCCAGCTTGTAGCCAGAACGGCTGACGTATGCGGGCCCAGAGCTCTGAACCAGAATTTGGTCCGCCGGGGCCACCATCCTGGCGGCCTTGGCTGCAAACGAACCATTCACCAAAACACTTCCGTCGGCGATCAGCCGTTGAGCAAGCTGGCGAGATTCGGCTAAGCCTCGCCGCACCAACTCCTGGTCCAAGCGACGTCTGCTCATCGATACGCCCAGATCGACTGACAATCCGTCAACTTCAAAGACCCTACGACCCGCTCGGTCGCTTCTTGGCCGAGGCCTTCTTCGCCGAAGCCTT